>CAZGDV010000020.1:0-34189 GCA_964524995.1 uncultured Dehalococcoidia bacterium
CGTCGCCCGAGAAGTTGGAGATTACCCCCATGTTCTCGAAGCCGGGGAACAGACCCAGTGTCCCCACGACAGTCGAATCACCCTGAGCACAAGCCGCAAATGGAAAGGCGGCCCCCAGCAGTGACATCATGATCGCGCTCACGAGCACGATACGAGCTAGGTTCGCTTTCCAATACATTGCTTTCCCCCTGTACCCCTGCCAGGCGCTGGGCCAATCATACCGCCGCGCCGAGCAGCCCGTCAATAGCAAAAACCAATATCCCGAAAAAAAACCCAAAGGTCGCGTGGGGACAGTCCGCCTGGCTAATAGCGTGGAAGTACGTGGATGGGCCCCCGTTATTGACTCAAGGCGATCTCTCTTAACAGCACCCACATGCGGTGTGGGGGGCCCTTGAAGTCATACGTGTGCGGCAATAGGGGCGTCCCGTTCGTGGTTTCCCGTAGGGAGGGGATGTCGCCGCTGTTGAAGCGGACTTCCCCCTTGTGGCAAGTCATGGGAGAGAGCTTCTGCGTTCAGGATTCCAGACTATCCGCGCCCGCGGCCCGCCGGCGCCGGCACGGCTGTGCCGGTCTCGGGAATGCGACGGAGTCATTGGCAGGAGGGACTCGAAGGTGGCAATCGCAGGGCTTACCCTGCCATCCGGCGGGCTGCCCCTTTTTTCAAGAGCCAGCCCGTGTAGAACTGTTCCCTAGAGTATTCCTGATGTTCTTGGCGATCTCAGCCCCCACCTTCTCCCATGTATACCTCTCCAGTACGAGGCTTCTACCCTTTTCGCCGAGAGTACGGCAGTGCTCCGGGTTCTGCAACAACCTGATCAGGACTTCAGCGAGATGCTCGATATCGCCGGTTCCGACGAGATACCCGGTCTGCCCGTCCCAAACGAAATCGGGTATGGCTCCGATATCCGTGGCAACGACAGGAAGTGCGTGAGCGAAAGCCTCGAGGAACACGACCCCGAAGGGTTCCAGCCTCGTGGGAAGGCAGAAAACCGAAGCCTTCTCGTAGTAATCGTTGAGACTCTGGAGGGACACTTTGCCGACAACGTCGCAGTTGGGCACATCCACCTTGGGGCTACATCCCACAATCGTAAGTCGAGCGTCGGGATGGACCTCCAACACGCGCCTGAAGGCCTCCACCAACTCGGGGCCTCCCTTCCTCTCCCAGTCGATTCCGACGAAAAGGACGTTCTTGCTACAGTATTTCGCCTCGTCTATCTCAAAATGCGCACCCACATTCGTGCCGGCATACACGCAGACGACTCGGTTCGGAGAACAGCCATAGTCCTCCACGATGGATCTCGACACGTTGCTGCTCCTGGTGAAATTGAGCCTCGCGTTGCGATAGATGTTAGCTTCCAGTTCGATCCATCGAGAGCTGAAGAGGTCCCTCCTATCAAATGCGGGATATGACAGATTCGCCAGATGCGTGTGATCAGTGTAGACGTAGTTCGGCAGGCCGTCCTTGCTGCCATCGAACAGGGATCGATGCTGGAACGAGAAGAGGTATTCCCCTTCTGACAGCCGCTCTGACACAAGCGTCTTCGTCCTGCGGAACAAATAGGTTGTCCTGTAGAAGCAATCTCGAAGCTTCCTTCTCCGCGTGACTATATCACGGCCATACTCTATGAAGACCCAGAACGCGTTTGCCAATAGCAGCAGCTTCCTGCTCCTGATCAGGTCGCTGACACAGATTGCATCAAGTTGGAGCTCGGGGAAGTACTCTGCTAACGCTCGCACGATTGCTGCATTCGAAGGATGAGACCCGGACCCGGGAGCTATGAACGCGAATTTCACAGCCGCAGAAGGGCCGCCTTGCGAACATAGTCCGCCTGCCGCGTGCCGATGCTCGTGGGTCTCAGACATGCCGCTTGTCGATCGTGGGAACTACCTCGGACGACCTGGGATCATTGCCGCCAAGCTATCTTCCTCCCTCGACCACCTCTTGGAAGACCCGACTGTGAACTGCTGCCAGCGCCCTGTAGTCAAACTGCTTTGACATGGCCAATGCTTCTGCCGTCAGGCTGGAAGCGAGTGAGAGATCGTCGTGCACTAGGCGTATCTTCTCGGCCAGGTTGTGGGCATCGCCGCGCCTGAACGTCAATCCCGCGCCTCCTAACTCCGAGGCTACCCCTCCATAATCAGAGACCACCACGGCGGTGCCCAGAGCCATCGCCTCCATTACGGTCAAGCAGAAGACCTCCGGCCAGCGCGCAGGGTGCACGAAGAGTTGCGCGTCAAGGTAGAAGTCGAATACTTCGCTGTGCGGCACCCACCCGTGGAAGACAACCCGGTCCGACAGGTGCAGTTCTTCGGCCAGCCGCTGTAGACTGGCCCTCTCCGGCCCATCTCCAACAATGTGAAGCACAGCCGGGAAGTCCAACAATGACATTGCGCGTACCAGGATATCAACACCCTTCTCCAAGCCCAGACGACCGACATAGAGGATGTTGAACCGGCTCGGACTAACTTCCGGACCGGTACCCCTCTTCCTCAGGCTGCTGAGGTATTCGCAGTCGATAGGCGGGAAGATCGGAGTCATTCTCGCCCTGTCATAGTGCTGTCTCGAGTAGACTTCCGCCATACCCTCGGTAACCGGGACGAAAGCATCGACGTTGCCCATGAGCCATCGTTCCAGCCTACGTTTGAACGCTCGCAGGGGCAGCAACGACACCTTCACCGCCACATTTCCCCGGTGACAGTGAAAGCTCCTCAGCACGCCACACCCCATGCAGCACTCAAGGGTCATGTTGGCTCGATTCGCGCAGAAATGAAAGCTGTTCAGGTTGACCACGACGGGTCTCTTGCCGCCCAACGCCCTATACAGAGCGCCACCGAGAGACAGCCACGTTCTGTTGATATAGAAGACGTCAGTCTGGGACTCATACCTCCGCAGCACTCGCAAGAGACCGACATTGAGGCTAAGACCGAGGAGACTTGAGTTCAGTCTCTCCTCAATGACGCGATAGGGTCGACACGGCAGTTGTTCGCCGGGTGTCGTAGTGAGGACGATTGCCGATACCTCGTGACCCAGCTCAACCAGCCCCCTAGCCTGCAGGTCGAGCTGAGAGGCGAGGCCACCCCCGCTCTCCAGTGCCAGTTTGGAGTCAACAAAAGCGATCTTCATGTTCCAAGTGTTCCACCTTCAGAGATGATAGCAGCAGACCCATCTCACCCAACTCCTCGACCCCTGTCATCAACGATCCGCCCTCACGCGTACTCTCCGCGTTCGAGAAGACGCAAGATGGGACAAGCTCAGTCCTCGGCGGTATCCACGTTTGAGCCGCCTCCACGAGGACCTAAGAGCGAGTACGGGCCGCGGTCCTAGGAGCGACCCTACCAGCCACACGTAGGGACTGGTGCGCCGTGGTCTGACCTTGATCGAGGCAACCAGCTTCTGCCTGCCCAAGGACATATCGCCATTCAGCACGAGGCTCCGCCCGTAGCGCGACAGGGCCCCCGCCAGTCTTCTCTCGACCATCTGTATCTCGTCGTCCGCCAGGGAGAACTCCCTGAGTGCCTTGTTGTATACCGCTATGGAGCTCTCACACATGTACACCCAGTTTCGATGAGTGTTGGTGCTGTGCTGCCGGTTCCTGGCCAGCGGGACATCGATTGCCGCTATGGCGAACCGCTGGCAGAAGCGAACGAAAAGGTCCCAGTCCTCGTGATTCCGTTCAAGGGACTCATCGAAACCCCAGACGGCGATCAAGGACTCGCGGCGCGCCATTGCCACCGTAGGAGCTATGAAGCATCCGCGCCTCAGAAGCGCCTTGAGCGGATCTCGCGTCGCCTCCTCGGGTTCTATCCAGTGGTGGAACGGCCTATCGTGCCACAGCCTCCCGAGGGTTGCCCCGGACTCCTCGTCAAAAACGTAGAGGTCCGAACACACAAGCGCCACGTTCGGCTGGGAATCGAGCACTTGTACCTGCAGCTCTAGCTTCGTTGGAAGCCACACGTCATCATCGTCCAGAAACGCAACGTACTCGCCGCCGGACGCCAGTATGCCGGCATTGCGGGCCGCGGCCTGACCGCGATTCGACTGATAGATATACCTTACCCTGGGATCGGGGAACGTGGTCACTACCTCGCGAGTGTGATCCGTGGAACCGTCATCGACCACAATGAGTTCAAAGTCCTGGAACGTCTGGTCAAGAACGCTCTGTATCGCCTCGCCCACGAAACGCCCGTGGTTATAGGCGGGAATCACCACGCTCACCCTAGGCAAGAGCCGCGACCTCCTTTCACTTCACTCCTGTGTGCGCGGCGTAGCGCCCATCCGCGCCACTCGTCTTGCGTAAGAAGATATCTTCGTCCTTGCAGCATTCGAGTAGGGCCCAACCACACTCAGTGCAAGCCCGATCATCTCATTGAGGGCCTGCACTCTGAGCATCTTGAGAACGGCGAAGTAGGCGACAGCCCCCAACACGACCGAACTTGCGAGCAGCCCAATGTCGGGTATCCCGAGCGCACTCGCGGCACTACGATAAGCGACTAGGAGCAGGGACATCACGAGAGCGCCGAGCACAGCAGGATACAATGAACGCGCGTAATCCCTCATTTTCAGGCCAACAAGTCTGTTGGCATAGGTCTGGCGAACCAGCCACATGATGCCAACCACTGACGAAACGCCGATTGCCACGCCCGCCAGCCCGAATTGCACTGACACCAATAGACACGGAAGCATGATAGCAAGCCTCACCAGGATCAGCTTGAGCTCAATATCAGGTCTTCCCTTGGCTCGGAAAAGCGGCGCAACTGTTACGCTGATCGCGGCTATGGCAGTCATGATGCACAGTATCTGCAGGGGCAGGATGGCCGGGATCCACTGCTGGCCATAGACAAGTCTGACTAGCTCCGGTGCGACGAGGGCCAACCCGGCGAACATCGGGAAAACGATGACTGAAACATACACCACGCTCTTGGTGAAACCGCGCCGCAGCCTCTCGTCCTCATCTTGCACTTTCGAGAAGGTGGGGAATGCGACCCGGCTCACAGACATCAGGAGCCCGCTCGCCGGGTACGATGCGATCTTGTGTGCGAAGTAGTAGAATCCCAAGGTCGTTGTGCTCAACCATATACCAATGATCAACTGGTCCAGCCTCTCGGCCGCGAACTGGACAAGTCTTGTCGCTGTGACCCTTGAGCCGAAGCCCCACAAGTCCCTCAAGCTGTCGACACTGAACGTCAGAGACGGCCACCACCGGCACAGCGCCCACCTGGCGACAATCATGGCAATCTGACTCGCCACACTGGCGAAGACGAGGCTCCAGTAATCCCTTGTCACGAAAGCAACGACCGTCGCCGTGATGACATATGCCAGGCCCTGTGCCATCTCGCCGATTGAGAACTTGAAGAACTCCAGCCTTTTCCTGAGAAGGGAGCCATGGACGCTCCTCAGGGGAGCGAGAAGGAAGCACACCGACATGACCCGGAGCACGGGGCATACCCTCTCGTCACCAAACAAGTCGGCCACGAAGGGGGCAACAAGAACCACCACGATGCAGAAGGCGGCACCCAGCATCAACCCCGTCCAGAAGCTCGTCGAGAGGTGGCTCGTGGTTACCTCTTTGCGTTGAATAATGGCCTCTCCAAACCCCAGACCGATGGCGTCCATCGCCAGTTCAGCAACAATGGCGGCCGCAGCGACAACGCCGAAGTACTCCGGCAATAGCAGCCGAGCCAGCACGATCATGGCGACGAAACGGAGACCCTGGTTCACCACCTGGGCCAGTCCAAACCAGGTTACGCCACGTGCCGCCGCCATAGTCAAACGTCCCCTCATCTAGCTAGCTCCAGTCCCTTCGCATCGGAGTCGGATCTGTTGAACAAGCCTTTCAGCCTCCTTGCGGTAGTCTTGCTCGTAGCAGGTCATGCTCTCAGTCCCTCAACCTAGTGGACTCATCCTGGAATCGCACCTTCACCTCGCGAAGGGCCGACCACACTCTATGCGGTAGAAATGAGGCGCAATACCTGTACAGAATACGCCCCCCTCTCCTGGACAGCATGATTCGAGGATGCGTTCTTAGTGCCAGTGTCATATAGCGGCGGGCCATGGGCATATCGCCACCGGTGTAGGCGTAGGCCGCAATCCTGCAGTATGAGTGCGTATAGGCAAGGTCTCTCCAGCAGCCCAGGTAACCCGCGAGGATCGGATCATCGAAGACTTCGCTCAAGAACAGCTGGAAGGCCTTCTCCGCCATCTTGGGATCCACTCGGCGGTGGATCTGATCGGGGTGAACCCGGTAGCGGACGAGCGGCTCGGCGACATAAGCCACCGAGTGGTTCTTGCAGAGCAGAATGCACAGATGATGATCCTGGAAGTTCCTCAGTTCTGTATGGAATCCTCCAACCTCTTCAAGGCAGGACCGCCTCGCCACGACTGTAGAGAGTGTGATGCGATTGAAGAAGAGTAGTTCTCTAATCTGATCCCTGCCATCCACCACGCAGGAGCCTTCCAGGAAGCTCGACCTCCTCACTCTATAGGTGCGGCCAGTCTGGTCCGTCATGCTGGCTTGGCCGTAGACGAAGCTCACGCCAGGATGTCTGTCCAAGGTCTCGACTGCTCTTGCCAAAGCCTCAGGCAGAAGCGCGTCATCTGAGTCCACGAAAGCTACGTACTCTGACCTGCTTCGCTCGATGCCATGGTTACGCGCGACCGATACCCCCTGATTCTCCTGGTAGAAGTACTTCACCGGGAAGGCGGAGACAACCTCTGCCGTGTTGTCGGTAGACCCGTCGTCGATGACAATGATCTCGAGATCCCGGAAGGTCTGCGCAAGAACACTTCGGATCGTCTCCACGAGGAAGCGGGCCTGATTGTAAGTCGGGATGACTACGCTCACTTTAGGCATCTCGCGGTCGCCCCGTTTTCTCCAGTATGAACATTCTATGAAGGGGAGTCTCATACACTCGATATGTTCTCAGAATCCTGAGTCCGGCCTCTTCAATGTCGCACCTGATTCTGCGCATGGGATACCGATCCTGTCCGATCTCCCAATGATGCAGAGACACTCTGCGGGATTTGCTTCCCGGTTTCCTGAATCTGGGCAGACTCAGCATGGCCTTGATCCTGACGTACCTCGGAAGCTCAAGATGCACCCTGCACACACGACCCACGTCCGGAAGCGAAAGCACGATGTATCTGCGGGTAATGCGCGACATCTCCTCGAGAGCCTTCCCG
This sequence comes from uncultured Dehalococcoidia bacterium, assembly GCA_964524995.1. Lineage (GTDB taxonomy): Bacteria > Chloroflexota > Dehalococcoidia > SZUA-161 > SZUA-161 > CAZGDV01. The sequence goes on from CAZGDV010000020.1 coordinate 7,181, forward strand.
AAGTCGCTGTAGGCCAAGTGTTCCAGCACCTGTGAACACAACGCGACGTCACATGATTCAGCCGCCAGCGGAAGCTCCAGGACAGAACCCGTCACGTCAGGTCTGAGCCTTCCGTCAATGTCCACCGTGGTGACACGGCCTCCTTTCGCCTTGAGGTACGAGGACACGAAGCCTCCTCCGACGCCGATTTCGACAACATGGCTAGGGTTCAACGAAAGCACCTCGTGAATCTGATGCCAGTAGCTGCAGAAGCGCCGTTTCGAATCGTACTTCACACCATAATGCTCTGGCTCAACCGTGATGTAGTCCCGCCTTCGGCCACCGTTGCTCGCCAGTGTTTTCTGCGCCGCAAGATTCATGTCATAGACTTCCGTCAAGCACGGTCTTTACGCGAGTTTGAGCTCCTCGCCTTTGTCACCTGCACCCTCCGTCCCGCCGTTCAGATCCGCCAACATGGACGGGACGCGTGCGCACTCTACCATTGCTTTGATTGGCCCTCACCCGCACGTCACGGGCCCTGAGCCACTGGCAAAAACGGCGAACCGAGGCCGCGCCAAGCGACAGAGCTGCCCACCACACAATCCCGTACCAGGTACGTCTCCCCTCCAAGCGATCGTCACGTGTAAGAGCAGCCATAGTCTGGCGAGGCCGTTTCATCATCAGGCTGTGCGCCAGTATAAATGTCTCGTTTCTCAACCTTCTCCTCTTCACCGGAGAAACCAGAGTCCGCCTATCCACCAGAAGGTCAAGCAACCACCACCGCAAGAGGCCGGGTCTCATCTCAAGGTACGGAGAACGAGGTACGGGGGCATCCAGGAGTTCCTGTGCACGTCGCAGCGAGTAGTAGACAGCAGTTTCTATCCCCCAGGAGCGGGCCTTCGCTGCAATGTAGTCCCAATCGAGCGATCCTTCGTACTTCTTGAGCAACTCGGCTATATCGCAGAGGAGCTTCAGCAGGCCGGAGTCGTGCTTGGTGAAATGATGCGCGAGAAAGAGCAGGTTATCCTCCGGCGACAGGGTATGGATGGAAATCCCGTTCGACACAAGAAGTTCAGCCCGGTCCCAGATATCACGCTCACAGAAGGCCGTCACTCTCCCATCGTCAAGTGCCCAGTGCAGCTCGAGCACCAGACCACCACCCTTCTTCTTGAAGAAAGGTGCTCCGTGAAACGGGTGGTTCAACAGGCTGTCCTCTGCCACTGTGTTGTAGCCTTCCTCGAGCAGGCAAGCCCTAGCCACGGGCAGGTCATGAGGTCGTACCAGAACATCCATGTCAGCACCGGGGCGCATGCCGACATGATCATAGAGACACTCAGCGAGTACCGTGCCCTTCAGAGGTATGGCCATTACCCCTCGCTGTTCCAGCAGAGACAACACCTTCTCAGTCTCGGAGGACAGTATCACGTTCCTATGCAGCGTTTGGCTGCGGGCACGCTCCAACTCACTCGCGTGAACACGAGGGGTCCGTTCCATGAGACCGCTGTCCGCAAGATTGCGGGCGAGAAGTGGGGCGAGGGCGTGGAAGGCGGCCAACTCCGTCAGGTGTTCCCAGTCAATACCCCTCTCAAGCAGCACAGACATCCGTTCTCTCGCAGCCTTGGCCAATCTCGACGTAGCAGACAGCAACAGCAATTCCTCAGCCGCCTCCCGTTCTGCTGCAGATGCCTGGTGCCTTCCCCCCTTGCTCCTCATGGCATTCTCATACAGGGCCTCGTACCGGCGCACCATGCTCGCCCGGTCGAATTGCGAGTCAATCACGCTCTTTGCGCACCGGCCCATGTCTTGGGCCTTTTGAGGGTCACGGAGCAGGGTCATAACGGCCTCGGCCATTGCCTCAACGTTGCCGGCGGGTACTAGGATTCCGGTCTCGCCGTGCCTCACGACCTCGCGGTTGCCGCCCACATCGGTAGCCACCACCGGCTTCCCCTTCGCCATGGCCTCCAGCAGCGAGTTAGAGCACCCTTCCGTGTCCGACGTCAGCGCAGCTATGTCGAACGCCGCGAGGTAGGAGCCTACTTGCTGTTGCTCACCGAGAAAGGTCACCTTGGACCCGAGGCCCAATTCGCGGCTGAGACTCTCCAGATCGCCTCGCAACGGCCCATCTCCCAACAGAGCATACCTCGTATCAGGCAGTTCCGTGTCGATCAGGGCGGCCGCCCTGAGAAACATGGCGTGGTTTTTCACCGGGAAGAAACGGGCCGCCACGCCCACTACCTTTCCTCCCGGCGGAACGCCGAGCCTATCCCTCACAGCCTCCACATCTTCTTGACGCGACTCGAGACGATCCTGATCGATCCCATTGTAGATCACCGCGATTCGCGACGGTTTGACGCCTCGCCGGATGAGGTACTCCCTCCCCGCCTGACTGTTCGGTACGGCGCGGTCTGCGAAGCGCGAAAGCAGGTCTTCCATCTTGAGATATATTCGATAGCCGCGGCCGGTGCTCTTGTTCCCAGGTCCGGCCCGCTCAGTCACGATCTTGACCTTCGTGCGGCATAAGAGCGCCGGAACGAGACCAATGAAGGTTGCCGGAGTGAGAAAGGGTTGAATCACGTCAACCTTCATGCTCCTGAGAATTCGGGCCACTCTTAGCATGCAGAGGAAATCATACTTGCTTCTCCGCTGGATCGACAAGACCCTTACGCCCGGCAGGCTGCTGAACTCACGTTCCATCGGGCCGCCAGGTTCGAAAGAGAGCACAATGGGCCTGAAGCGGTCCTTGTCCAGACCCCTTACCAGCTCGAACAGTTGACGCTGCGCCCCGTCCCGTGTCAGGTCGGTCACCGGATAGAGCACGGTGGTTCGTTCCGTCATGGCCCGTCTCTTCATCTCACCACTTTGATGTGAATCATACGTTTGCTTGGCCGCAGCGCCCCCGATTCCCCTCCCTGAAATCGGTCGCCGCATCCAGCCGGTGCAGCACCACGGCCCGAAGCTCCGAACGTCGCGCACCGCCTCTCCCTGAACGATCGATTCCGTCCACGGGAGATCACCTGGCCGGCCTTCCTATCACCAGTACCGAACTGGACTTGCCTCTCAAGCGTTTCCACAGCTTCCAGGGGATGACGAGCTTCGGCTTCACAGCATGATAGATCGAATGCAGCCTATGGTGGCCCGAGGACAGTGTCCACTCCGAGAGTCTGCGCCGTGCGATTCGCGGCGTGCCAAACTCGTAGGGGTGTATGAACTGAGCGACAGACTCCACCTCGTATCCCGCTCTCTTCATTGCCTCCTTGAGAGCGTTAGGACTCCACCAGGTCAACGTTCTCGGAGGAAAGCTCGCGGGGGACAGGTCCTGAGGTGATGGGAAGCGGTTCCATACCCCCACCATCAGCGTAGCTTCGGGAAACTTGTCCCGTATGGTCGAGAGAAACCCTACAGGGTCCGTTAGGTGGTGCAGCACGAAGAAAGACGTGACCACCTGAGGCTGTTTCCAGTCATGCGGGATCGAGTCTATCGTCCCGTGCCATACCTCAAAGCCTTCCTCTCTGAGAGCGTCCACAGGCTTCTTCGCCACCTCCATGCCTACGGCCGTGAACCCGTTCCTGCGGAGGCGCGATAGGAAGTACCCCAGGCTACACCCAACGTCAAGCACAACAGACCCGGGGGGAGCGCTCCGCTTCAGCCAAGCCATCGCCTCATGACGTGCGCCGGACGACGTGAGTATCCTTGAGTCAAGGTCGAGGTTGTCTTCCTTTATCCTCTCCACTTCCGACATCCGACGGAGATAGCCTTCCATCCCAGGCTTCTCCCAGAGCCCCTCATAGGCCTTGCCATACAGAGACTCCGGTGACTCGGGGAGCGTCATTGGATGGGCGAAGACCAGTCTGCAGGAATCGCAGCGCCGCATCTCGCCCCAGTCCGGCACCAGGCGATCGCGACTCGACTCTCCGTGGCATATGGGACATCTATGGTTTGAGTTCATAGCGTGCCGCCTCGACATCAGCATATATCTGTGCATTGCCATTGAGAGGGAAGATACCTTGCTGACCTGACCGCCCAGGCCGTATCAGCCCCGGATTAGAAGACATCCCCAACTTTGGCAACTCACCATCGGCTAGAATCGATCGGTGACCAGCAGTTCGACAGACAGTACTCTGGAAAGCAACTCCGGGTCATCGATCCTGTTCACGTTGACGTATTTCGACACCTGTAGGTCATCGAGATCAAATACTCTCTCCAAGTATCCCCTGGTGAGATGGGCAGGAAGGCTGCCCTTCTTGCGCGGATACAGCAGATGCCGCCTTACGTATGGCCTCACAGCTGTGGGTGTACGGACTTTGAAGTAGTGCCTCGCTCTCGCAGAGAATCCGACCCCGCGATAGAAATCGAACCCATACTGAGACCCGTACCTGGCCAGATCGGGATCGATGTGCTTGATCAAGGCAGCCTGGAACACGCCCAACTGCCTGTATCTCAAAGGAATATCGAGAGCCCGCGTGACGAATCGGGTATCTGCATAGGGCGTCAGCATGTACGCGAACTGGTTGTTCAGGGAGTTGTTGTTCCCCATCCAGTACTTCAGGTGCAGACTAGGAAGAAGCATTGCGATTTGCCGCCTGTCTATCCGGTCACTGGTCGTGTCGAGGATCAATCTTATCTTGTTCGCGAAGGTCTTGAAATACGACGTCTTGTCGAAGCTGGGAGAGAATACCGAGTAGTCCATGAAGTCGTACTTGGACTTGAGAAACGACTCAACTCGAAGAGACTTGTCTGGCAGAACCCAGAAGTCACGGAACAATCCACCCCCGCCACCGTTCAACTGCAGTCTCGCCTTCTCGGTACGCTTGAGGCGACCGCACAGATCCATCCCGTTGTCGAAAACCCCATATTCATGGCCAAGACCGTCGAGGAGGTAATACTGCCTCTCAAGCGACCTCTCGAATTCCTCTTCATCGAGCTTCGGAAGGTCGCTTCCATCCTCGCAGTCTATCTCCAGGCCTTCCCCTCTCGCAATCTGCGTGGCTATCCGCACGTCAGACGAATTCTTGTCCCCGTATACATATAGATAGGGGCTGATGCCCACCTTTCTCATCACGGCAAGCAACAGCCTGGTATCAAAACCCCCCGTCAAAGCTGAGCACACGCTGTCTCCGAAATTCGTCTTCAATGTCTCGAAGTACTGGACGAGGTCATTCGAGACCGCCTGGAGCATTTTGTCGAAAGACTTGCCTCCGTCTACACTCAAGAAACCCGGTGTCTTGGGTATGGCGGACAGCTCCGGAGACAACTGCAGAATGCTCCTGCTGTCGATCAGATCAACGTCCTCCACGGGCGTTCTATCCCCATAGTACGCTCCGTTGATCACGTATTCATAGAACTCCTGGGGGGAGATGCGCTTCTTCTCCAGGCTCTTCGCGACCGCCACCAGTGAGCTTGAGAAGATGTTTCGTGACCTGTCGCAGTACACGTAGTAGAGGCCGGTGTAGTCGTTCAGGACATACAGCCTGCCGTTCTTCGCCACGATGAGACAGTAGTTGCCGGACACATCCGAAAGAAACGCCCCGCTCTCGGAGAAATCGTCGTGCAATTCCCGCAGGGCGGAGGCCCCGATTCTTCCCTTGTACATGCATGTTCCGGTCCCGGCCACAAACTGGTCGTTGCCAATATGGACGACGTTGTCCGATTGGAACCGGTACTTGTGGAACACGTATACTACGAACGTGCTGGTGACTATCCTCTGATTGAGCTGGAGCCCTTTCTTGGCGAAGACGCCTATGGACTCACCATGTAGTGACTCCATCTCTTCGACACTAAGTCCAGTTGGTCTCCGCAATAACAGGAATGCACCCATCGTTGCTCTCCGCCTACACTAACCCGGATTGTGCAGGCTGGCGTCTTGTCCCAGCTCGCTGCCTGCTCTCCTTGTCAGGGCGACCTTGGCAATAGCGATAGAGAAGCCGGCTAGTATCCATAATAGCGGCAAGGTTTGCAGGCAGTTGTGATAGAAGGCATTCGCCAGGTAGGCCACAAGGCCTGCAGCCAATCCCAAGGCTAGCGCCTTGATGAAGCTGCTGGGCGACGCCCTATAGCAGTCAAGGAGGTTCCGCAGAATGGCCACGCAGAGCCATAGAAGTGCCACCAGAGCAAGCGTACCATACGATACCCACATCTTCAGGAAATCGTTGTGCACCGCATCGCTCCCCAGGGTCCTGTAGCCCCAGTAGTTCTCGCCTTCCCAGGCCAGTAGACCGCTGTCTATGTCGGAAGCATATTGGGGAGATACCTCCCTGAACCGGTCGCCGCCAATGCCCAGGATAGGGTTGTCCACTGCAATGGCAAATCCCGCTTGCCATAGTATCTTCCGTGCTATGTAGCTTTCGTCCTGTATGTCCTCCGACCTGCCCCCCAGGTAATGGCCTTCCAGGATTCCGGAATAGGACACGAAGACAAGGATCACAAGTAGTCCGCCCAGCAGGATTTCGCCCCTGATTCGCGTCCTGAACAGCAACAGTGCGACTACGCCAAACAGCACAGCAAGCAGCGCCGAGCGCGTGTAAGTGAAGTACAGTGAAGCCGCCATCAAGATACCCGACGCCGCAATCAGCATGCGCATGCCGCCTCTTGTCCCGCCAAGGAAATAGAGCGCCAGGATCACGGGAATGGCCGTCGAGAGCACGTAGGACAACTCAAGCTCGGTTTCCGCAATGCCCGGTACCCTGGAGGAGCCTCCCGCCGAGTCCACGAATCCGGTGAGGAGTGTCTCCTGCCCCAACCCCATGAACTGGTAATGCTGCAGTACCCCAACGACTGCGGAGACAGTGATGCCAACGAACGTTACGCCGCAAAGCAGCTTCAAGTCCCTCGAGTTCTTGACTACGCCTGCCAGCAACACGACGAGCAGCAAGCCAGCACCCAGGTTCTTGAAATCCTTAAAGACCACGCCAAGCTCTGTATTGGCAAAATTGGCCACCACGCTGACTCCAATGAGAAGGACACAGGGAATCACGACTCGTCTCGCTCCCGGTCCCAGCTCTATACGTGTCTTGGAGAACCACAGAACGCCCCCCAGGATCAGAAGCAGCAGAAGACGGAGACTGATCGTGCCGACTGCCGCGTCCACCATGTAGCTGGTGGCCGTCAGCTGACTGACTATAATCGCCGCCATTGCCCAGATCGGTTGCTTGAAACCGACGATCAACAGGATCGCCACTGCGAGCAGGGCGGTAGAAAGGGGGCCTAGGGGATTGAAGCTCCACACCGCGACTATCCCCAGAACGATCAGGGCGATGGTCCGGGGACGACTTAGGGCGCTCGGCCTTCGAATGGCGTCTTCCATACCGGCTTCCTAGCTGCCAAGAGCCTCATGTACCTTCAGGTACTCCTGCTTCATGCTCTGCCACTGAAAGCCCTTGTAGACCTCATGGCCGCTTGCGGCGAGTGAGGCACGCCTCTCCGGGTTGCGATAGAGTTCCAGGACTTGGGCGGCGAGGTCCTTCTCATCGCCTGGCTGGAAGTACTGAACGCAATTGCCATCGAAGGTCTCGAGCAGGCTAGGCAGGGCGCTAGCGATAGCTGGCTTCCTGAGAGCGAAGTACTCGAACAGCTTATTAGGAACGCCCACATCGTCGAGCATGGGGGCTATCGCCAAGTGGGCACGGGAGAGGCACTGGGGAACGTCGTCATAATAGATGTGTCCCATGAAGTTGATGCGCGAGTGTACACCGAGACGCCTTGCCAGCCGCTCCAATTCCGGGCGGTACTCGCCGTCTCCGATAACGTCAACTACGAGTTCGGGTATTTGCTGTTGAAGCAGCGAGACGGACTTGATGACGGTCTGCACGCCGTATCTAGGGACAATCGTGCTGACAATGGCTATGCGAAAGGCCCCGTCATCTTGGGAGGCGGTAATTCGTTGATCGTCGAAGATGGCATTGTCGGGTACGTTCAGCACAACTGTGATCTTGTCGCTGGGAATGCCGCGATCCTCAAGAATTCTCTTGTACGGAATCCCCTCGGAGGTGATGACGTGATGCGCATACCTGGCACTCGCCTTCTCGAGAAACTGCAGGAGTCTCGTCCCGAAGTGATTCGGGCTCTTCTTGTAGGTAGAAACAAACAGAGCGGGCATGTTCTCGAACATGTACAAGATTACTTTGGAGCCCAGCAATCTCGGGAAAAGCGTCACAAAGATCAGGAAGTCCGGCATCGTATGGACCTCGACCACGTCGTATCTCTTCTTCAGCGACAGGCGTGCGAGCTCGAGGGAAGCCTGCACGAAGAACACGCTGTACTCGAACACGCGTCTCGCGACGCTTCCCCTGTGATGCTCCAGGGGAAGGCGATACACGTTTACGCCGTTCATAACCTCGCGTTTCTTCTCGCCCTTCCCCCTTCCGCAGATCACGTCCACTTCATACCCATGGCTCGCCAGAGTCTCCGCGTTTCTTCGCACGTTCCTCTGCCAGGGATAACGAGTCAACCTGACTATGCACACTCTACGCATGATCGCTTCCCAAGCCTCGCTGCCAGAAATAGAGTCTCGCCAGACCCCGGCCCCTCTTCTCTTCGAGCAGGTCCTCCCAGAGGGCTATGATCCTCCTGCTGATATGCCCGATCTCATAGTGACTGATCTTCTCTCTGCCATCGGTCCTCTTCACCCGCTTCAGGGCCAGCTCGAGCTTGTCCGCCACGTCCTGCGGTTCCTGAGAGCAGATGTAGCAGCCATCGGTGCCCCCGATGACCTCCGGTACGTCGCCTGCTGGCACCGAGACCACGGGAAGATTGCACGCCATCGACTCTTTCACTACCTGCGGGGAACCTTCGCCATCGGAAACCAGCACCAACACGTCGCAGGCACTCATGTACTTCGGGACTTCGTGCAGCGGCTTCTTCGACACGAGAACCAGCTCGACATCCGGATCTTTCTCCTGGAGCAGTCCCACAGACTCCTCCACGATGTCAAACCTCTTGATCGACCTGAAATACTCCCCGGCAAAGAGCACCAGCTTCTTGTCCATGGGAAGCCCGAGTTCCTCCCGTGCCTGATCCTGGGGAATCGGTTTGAACAGATCGAAATTGATGCCGCAGGGAATAACCTCAACGTTCTTGAGACGCCCTCTCTCCTGCATCTCCTCGGACACGACTATCGCGCGATCGACAAGAGGTGTGATCCACCGGCACAGGTGCCTCTGGTAGGTCTGGAACACCTGTGAACCATGGTGCGTGAGCACCACGGGGCAGAGAATCTGCGCCCTCGCGATTATCCCGGAGAACACGTAGTGGGCGTGTATCAGGTCATAGCGCCTTGTCAGAAGTCGGGCCCACATCCTCGGGAATCCCCAGAGGTAGTTGAGCTTGCTCTTCACGCCATTGACGAAGAGCACGTCCACCTCAACTCCCTGCTCCCGAAGCGACTCCACCTGTTCCTGGACAAAAGTCCCGAAGGACGGCTTCTCGCTGGGATACATGTTCGTAAGGACGAGAACTCTCATACTATGACCTCCCGTTCTCCAGGTACCACCGCACGAATTCCGGTATGCCCTGTTCCACACTTACCTTCGGCTTATATCCCAAAACGTTCCGGGCCTTCGATATATCAGCGAGCGTAAGGGGGACTTCCCCTGGTTGCAGAGCGAGGCTCCGCATCCTCGCTTTCTTGTTCAGAGCCTTCTCGATGAGACTAAGTAGATACCTCAGGTCCACCGCATTCCCTCGACCAAGGTTGAAGACATCATATGCCTTGTCTCCGTAGGCTAGGGCCATTTCGAAACCGTCGATAATGTCATCGATGTACGTATAGTCCCGCTTCGCCGTTCCATCCCCGAAAAGTATGACCTCATCTCCTTGTTGGACCTTCCTGACAAAGCGATGAACAGCCATTTCTGGCCGCTGGCCTGGGCCGTACACTGTGAACAGCCTGAGCGCGAGGATCGGAAGACTGTACAGATGATTGTAGGCAAGGCAGAAAAGCTCTGCCGCCGCCTTCGAAGCTGCGTAGGGCGAGATTGGATGCCCTGTCTCTGCCTCCCTGAACGGGGCCTTGACGTTGAGTCCGTACACAGAGGACGATGAAGCGAACACGAATTTGCTGACGCCCGAACGGCAACTTGCCTCAAGAAGGTTGACGGTACCCCCTACGTTGACATCCTGATACAGGGATGGCTGTCTCATGGACGGCCTGACACCGGCTCTCGCGGCGAGGTGCATCACAGTGACCACATCGTGCTCCGAGAAGACGCGGGCGAGTAGCGATTCGTCTCTTATGTCTCCTTCGATGCACTCGAACGCGTCGGTCTCTGCGAGTGCACGTACGTTCGCGCGCTTGATCTCTGGTGAGTAGTAGTCATCGAAATTGTCAATCCCCACAACATGGTAGCCAAGGTGGATCAGACGCCCGGCAAGATGCGACCCGATGAAACCTGCTGTGCCAGTAACCAGGACAGTCCCAGTCATTCTTCGTCCTCCCTATGGTCACCCATATCTTCGCCATACTTTTCCTGAGCAGATGCCAGAGTCGAGCGCAGCCGCCCCAGCAGTTTCTTGCGGTTGAGCCAGAGCCACGCTCCTCCGAGGCCGACCACGGCGCCGATCATGAGGGCGTTCCGGGCCCTTATCTTGTCCACCGGCACGACCTCTGCAGGCGTAGGATCGTAGGTCACGAACAGATCACTCACCACCATCTCCGCATCGCGCTTAGTAACTGGCGATGCGACGAGTGCCGATAGCTCATCCAACTGGCGTACGAGCGCGTTTACCTTGGCGTAGGCCAGCCCGTACTGTGTGTTGGACTCTCCCTCCAACACCTCGACTTCGAGGCTGTCCAAGTCATGCCTCACCTTCGCTAGTTGGGCACTGACTCTTTCTATCTGAGACAACGTGGTCGCGTATTCCTCCGACTGAATCAGGTCCCCAGCTATCAGGGCAGCCAGTGTCGCGGACAGTGAGTCGAGTTCGTTCTCCAGAGCCTCGACCATTGCCTGAGCCACAACCCGAGACGATTCCAAAGCTGCGTAATTACTGTCTGTGTCTGAGGCCAGGAGGGAAAGCTCATACCTGGCTTTCGCCAGATCATTCTTCAGGGACTCGATTTCCAGAACTGTCTGGTCATACTCCGCCTGCCTGAGGTTCAGCTCTTCAACGACTAGGAAATCCTCGAACAACCCGGGCATCAGTCTGGCCAAAAACTGCGCCTGTTCCGGACTGAGGCCGATTGTGCGGATCTCAAGCCGTGTGACCGGATCACCATATCTAACTTTCGTATCGACTGTTCTCACCCACGGCAGATCCTCTTCCTCGCGAGCGAGGGCGTTGTGCATCTCGGCAACATCCTGAGTGAAATCAGGGTCAAGCTCGCAGACTTCGTTGATCATGAACTCGTAGAAGGCAGGAGTACTGATCTTATATGCCCAGAATTCCGCGCTTCTCTGCTGGCTCTTCGTGGATTCATAGGTTGCCCCTGGACTTGTAGCCTCTATTATCACAGAGCTCCTGTAGAGTGCAGGAGGATCGTCGGTCAACCCGCTCACGCTCACCGGCGGCCAGCCAAGCTGGGCATGGACGGCAATCGGGCTCACATACCAGTATCCGATGCCGGCCAGCATCCCGACGATGAGCCCCAACGAGAGCGCCACGATGCTGCGGCGACTTAGTAGCGGAACCATGTTTCCCTCAACCTCCTCACACTATCGGTGAGCTCGCTCCCTCTCTTGTACCTCCAAACTCACGGATGCAGCCGCACACGTGGTCAAGCTGCTCGGGGGTGAGCTCAGGGTAGATGGGAAGCGATAGTATTTCTGAAGTCACTTCCTCAGTGACAGGCAATGAGACGGCACTACCATCGCAATAGTCTCGATAGGCCACCTGCATATGAATGGGAACCGGGTAATGTATTCCCGTGGCCACGCCCTGGGACTCCAGGTAGGACCGAAGCCGATCCCGCTCAGCGGTCCTGACGACATAGAGATGATAGACGTGCTTTGCCCAGGGCATCTCTATCGGCCTGGCGACTGAAGATGGCAGTCTCGCCTCATACTCCTCCGCTAAGACTCGTCTCTTATCATTCCAGCCATCCAGGTGCGGTAGTTTCACCCTCAGAACAGCAGCCTGAATCTCGTCGAGGCGCCCGTTGACCCCCATCAGGGGATGGTAGTATCTGATGTCTTGACCATGGTTGCGCAGCATCCTGCACTTTCTGGCTATCTCCTGATCAGATGTGACAATCATGCCCCCCTCACCGTAGGCCCCCAGGTTCTTGCCGCAGTAGAAGCTGAAGCATCCGGCATCCCCGATAGATCCCACACGCCGACCTTTGTACTCCGCGCCATGCGCCTGACATGCGTCTTCGACGACTGAGAGGCCGTGACTCCGAGCTAGCTCCATGATCGGATCCATGTCCGCAGGGTGTCCGTAGAGATGAACTGGTAGGATAGCCTTGGTCTGCCGTGTGATGCACCCCTCTATCTGAGAAGCGTCCATGTTGAATGTAGCAGGATCGATATCGACGAAGACGGGCTTAGCACCAACCAAGGCTATGGCTTCCGTTGTAGCGAAAAACGTATTGGAGACCGTGATAACCTCATCGCCCGGGCCTACTCCGCAACCGAGGAGGGCGAGATGCAAGGCTTCAGTGCCGGAGCCCACACCGACGCCGAATTCGGCTCCGCAGAAGCTTGCGAACTCGTCGTCGAACGCTTGAACGTTTGGCCCGAGGAAAAGCTGCATACTGTCCAAGACCTTGGCTATCTCGACCAGCACTTCCTCTTTGATTGCCTCGTATTGCTTCCTGAGGTCTACGAGGGGCACTTGTGTTGTTTCACCCTTCGGCGAGATAGTCATAGGGTTTTTCCCTCCTGCCTGTCGTGCAAGTCACGTCCTCTATTCTTCCCACCACTCGCGCCGGGCTGCCATAGGCGACGGCCTTGGCTGGGATGTCTCGCGTAACCACGCTACCCGCACCAATCAGTGCGTACTCACCCACCACAACGCGTGGCAGTACGGTTGCGTTGGCACCTATCTGTGCCCCGCGCCGAACGATCGGCCCCTCCATACAATCCAAGGCGTCTGGACATCCGGGATGGATGTCGTTGGCAAGCGTGACACCTGGGCCGATGAACGCATTATCATCAATGGTGGTGAATTGGCTCACATACACGTTGCTATGGATCTTGACATTCTTGCCGATGACGCAGCCATAGTCGATTATCGAGTTGGTCCAAATACGCAGATTGCGCCCGATTTGACTCTGCTCCCTGATGATAACGTTGTGACCGGTTTCGAGACCGCTACCTATGTTGCTGCCGGCATAGATGACGGTGCCACTTCGGATACGTGCCCCAGTCCCGATGACAACCTCTCTGTGCTCGCCACGCGAAGGAGGATACCCGAGGACTACGCCTTCATCCACAGTCGCGCCCCCTCCCAGCCGCACCGCAGGGCCGTGCGAGAGCCTGTCTTCGGATGTTGTAGTCTGAGCTTTCATTACCGCATCTCCTCGGCTACCGGAATCGATCTAGCCTCCGAGATGTTGCTTGCTATTGAAAACTGCTCGCGCTGTCCGCCATTCACGAGCGACCTGTTCGCCGTCTCTAGGATGTTGACTACCTTCAACCCCGCCCATCCGTCGCTCCGCGGTCTTGCATGGTCTTTGATGCAGCGCAGGAAGTGGTCACACTCCCGCTTCAGGGGTTCGGCATTCGCGACGAATGGAATGGTGACGTCGCCATAGCGATAGCGTGGCGGCCAAGTACTGAGCCCTTCATCGCTGGCGGATAAGGCGATTCCCTTGTCATAAATGCGTATCTTCTCAACCTCAGATACATCATCGTAGACTGCCATTCTCTTGCTGCCCACGATTGTGATTTGGCGAACCTTGCAGGGGTCTAGCCAACTTACATGTATGTGGGCCAGCGTCTCGTTTGGGAAGGTCATTTCCATGTAGGCTACGTCATAGACAGATGATTCAATACACCGCGCTCCGCGCGCACTCACGGTGACAGGATCTTGGCCCAACAGTGACAATACGATGCATATATCGTGTGGGGCCAAGTCCCAAAGCACGTTGACATCCGGTCGGAAGAGACCCAAATTGAGGCGATCCGCATCGATATAGTAGATTTCCCCCAGTTCGCCACTGCTCACCAGGTCCCGCAGGTGATCAACAGCGGGGTGGTACTCATAAGTATGCCCTACCATCAGCACCAACCCTTGCTTCTCGGCTAACTCGATCAGATCTTCCGCCTGTCGGCTGCTCGCGGTCAGCGGCTTCTCGACCAAGACATGCTTCCCATGTAGTAGCGCCTCTCTGGCCAACCGATAGTGTGAGTTGACCGGTGTGGCAACCACGACAGCGTCTATGCCGTCCTTGAGCACATCGCCCAGGTTCGGGCTGGCAGACACGTATGAATATTGCCCCAGCACCTGGTCGAGCCGTTCCACGTCGAGATCGCAGACCATGGTTAGATTCGCCTCTGACAATTCGTGGAAGTTTCTGATGTGCTTGGCCCCCCAATACCCGCAGCCGACGATGCCAACGTTTATCATGTCAATCTTCCCTCCAGTTTGCTAGCTGCTGTTCCTTCCGAGAAGAACGCCGAATGTCCGTAGCACGATCTTGGCGTCCAGAAGCAGTGACTGTCGTTGTATATAGTCGATATCCATTCTCACCATATCGTCAAACGAGACGTAGCCTCTACCGTAAACCTGCCACAGTCCGGTGATACCCGGAGTGGCCGTGAGTCGGGCACGATGCCAGTCGCTGTAGAGCTCGTTGGTCGCAAAGGTCATCTCAGGCCTCGGGCCGACAAATGACATATCACCCTTCAACACATTTAGGACCTGTGGGAGTTCATCCAGATTGGTCTTGCGCAATAGGGAACCTAGACGAGTTACCCTCGGGTCATTCGGAATCTTGTAGTACGGTTTCCCATTGGCATCTCGAGCAACAGGTGTGTTACCCGCCACACTGTTCTTGGCCCACTCTTTGAGTATGCTTTCGTCGTTGTTCACGTACATGGTTCGGAACTTGAAGATTACGAAGGGACGACCATCCTTCCCAGCGCGCTCTTGGGCAAAGATCGGATTCCCGGGTGAATCTATCCTGATAATTAAAGCGATCAGCACAAGCAGTGGTGCCGAGACCAACAGGACTGCCAATGCAAGGCTGCGATCGATCATGCTCTTCCACAACCGATAATTGGCAATATGGTGCTCTCCGCTCTGTCCGTACGCCACAGGTACCCACGAACTCAGCCTTCTTCTTGCCCTGGGCGGGACTTCATGTGAGCGTACTCCAACTGGTACATCGTTGGTCTGCTGTTCGTAGTACTCGGGCCAATCCTCGTGGCAGGCATCGGCGCGCCTTACTTCGTTAACAGTCCTACTGCTGTAATCTCGCATTCTCCGTCCTCTTGAATTGGTGCTTTAACGAGTGTGGGCTTGGCCGGAAGGGCGGCTCAGTTTTGGCTCCGCGATCTCCAGCGGTGGGGCGGATCGGGACTTCATAGCAATGCCATCGCGACCTATTCCCTCGTATATGAAGCCAGCATCTATCATTTTCTTAGGATCGTACAAGTTCCTGCCATCCAGAAGTAGAGGGTATCTCATTAGGGACTGTATCTTTCTCATATCCAAGTGTCGGAACTCGTCCCACTCTGTGACCAGCACAATGGCATCGCTACCGTGAGCCACTTCATACGCGTCGGCGCAGTATGTCACCGAGGGCATCAGTCTGGCCGCTGCCTCCATCGACGCGGGATCGTAAGCTTTCACGTTGCACCCGTGTTCCTGCAAAAGCGAGATAACAACCAAGGACGAGGCCTCACGCATATCATCAGAATCCGGTTTGAAGGCCAACCCCAGAATTCCCACTGTCTTGCCGTTTAGCGAGCCCAGGCGATACCGAAGCTTCTCTACGGCAATCTGCGGCTGCCTGCTGTTGATTCGTAGCACTGACCTCAGCAGGGGCGAGCTCAGCCCACGGCTCTGCGACATGTAGATGAGGCCCCTCACGTCTTTCGGAAGGCAACTCCCTCCCCATCCAAGTCCAGCCCCGAGGTAACCATTCCCGCATCGCGGCTCGTAGCCGACAACCCTGGCCACATCCACGACGTTGACACCGTACTTGTCACACAGCTGGGCGATCTCGTTCATGAAGCTGATTCTGGTTGCCAGAAAGGCGTTTGAGGCGTACTTCGACATCTCAGCCGTTCCAGCGTCACACACGATTAAGGGACAATTCATGGGTTCGTAGAGTTGCGCCACGATCTGGGCAGCGTTGGCATCGCTACAGCCGACCACCACTCGCGTTGGATTCATGAAGTCATAGACGGCACATCCCTCTCGCAGAAACTCTGGATTGGAGACTACTGTGAAGCTATAATCCTCCTTCTTATACCTCGACATCGCATCGTAGACGAACTCAGCAGTGCCGACCGGTACGGTGCTCTTGTTGACGACAATAAGATCGCCGCTCATGTTCCTGGCGATGCTCTTCGCAGCGGACCGGACCCATCTCAGGTCAGCCTTGCCGTTGGCGCCTGAGGGCGTGCCAACACAGATAAACACAATCTCGCAACCTCTAAGGCTATCCTGATAGTCGCTGGTAATGCGGAGCCTGCCAGCCCTCCGGTTCCGCTCCCACATCTCGGGCAGATCAGCCTCATGGACGGGCATGATCCCGTGTTTGAGGAGATGCAACTTCTCACCGTCAATCTCAATCAGCGTCACGTGATGGTCGAGATCGGCGAAGCAGGCTGCTGTGACCAATCCGACGTATCCTGCGCCTACTACCGAGATGTTCCGTCTCATTACTGACCTCCAGTCTGTGCCCTATATGGTTGGTTGCTTGTCATTAGTAGTGAACCAACGTGCCCTCTACACGGGCTCGTCTCACGGCATAGCGAAAACACACAAAAGCCAAAGGCAGCAGTATTGCTGCGAACGCGCTCAGCCCTGCCAGCTGGACCCAACAGTCCTGCAGCGACTGTCCTTCCAGCAGCGCACCTCTCATGCCGTCAAGAGTATACCTTAGAGGCAAAAGCCACGAGAGGCGCTCCAGCCAATCCGGCAGGATGTAGATCGGGAAGTATACCCCTGCCAGCAAGGTTGAGACTCCTGTGATTGCCCACGCGATTGGGTCGCCTTTCTTCAGGACTACGATGATGGAAGCTGAGATGATGCCGATAGCCGCGAAGCTGGCTATAGACAGTATGAGTACCACAACCCCGGTTGCGTAGTTGGCGTTGGACAGACTCATTCCAAAGACTGCTACACCCAGCAGGATGAAAACTACGATCTGGATGGATGTGAATACATACGCCCATATCGAGGACGAGAGCAGTATCTTGCTGAGTCTGGTTGGGCTGAGCAACATGATCTCCAGAGTGCCCATCACTTGACCCTCTCGTATGCTACTGGAGAAAGTCGTCATGCTGAGGGTCATGTATCTGGTGAACGCAAGCCCGATGAGGATGAATGCGAAGTAGTCTCCGCCTGGGACATCCAGACTGCCCGCCACTTGCGTTTCCAAGAACTGGGAGAGGAAGTAGAACACAGCTATGGTCAGGACTATGCCCAAGAGCTGCAGGGCAAAGGATGTCCGGTAGCTGAGTGCCATTGAAACGTCTCGCCTGACAAAAGCTAGGACGGTCGACATTCTACGCCTCGACCTCCTGGTGCGCGGAGGTGTGTTCTCGCCCCACAACCACACTCATGAATATGTCTTCGAGGGGCAGTTCGCGCAGGGCACAGCCACGGATCTCACCGCCGAGGAAGACAACATCGCGCAGTATCTCCGGTAGCACAGCCGTGCGACTTGTGAACCTTAGCCGCACAGTGGACACACTATCGTGCTGAGCAGTCCTAGTGCATTCGACTACGCCATCTAGACGCTTGAGAGCGACAAGCATCGTATCGGACAGCCCCCTGATCTCGAGCTCACATTCCTCCTGATTCTGCAGGAGCGAACGCATCTCCCCCACAGAGCCTCGCGCAATCGCCCGTCCTCGATCCATGATCGCGATCCGGTCACATATCTCCTCGGCCTCCAGCATGTTATGGGTGGCAAGGATGGCTGTTCTGCCCGTTCCGACCACCTGCTCTCTCAGAAAAGCACGTATCGCTTGGGCGCTGACCGGGTCTAGGCTCTTCGTAGGTTCGTCGATGAACAGCACCTTCGGCTCGCTGAGGAGGCCTCTGGCGATCGCCAGTTTCTGCTTCATGCCGGCGGAGAAGTTCTGGAACCGGACGTCTTCGACGTCCGAGAGTCCGACTAGTTCGAGCATCTCATCGATTCGCCTTGTCTTCACTGGCTTGGGCAGGTCGTAGAGAGATGCGTAGAACTCCAGATTCTCGCGGGCCGTTAACCGCCAGTAGAAGCTCCTTTCCTCTGCGCTGATAAGTCCTACAGTCTCCTTCACTCGCTGTTCGTCTTGCACCACGTCATAGCCGCAGACCTTGGCCGAGCCGGAGGTTGGCACAACCAAGGTACAGAGCATCTTCATCAGGGTTGTCTTGCCCGCTCCGTTGGGGCCGAGAAGTCCGAAGAGCTCGCCTTCGTAAACGTCAAGGTCCAGGCTCTCGACGGCAGTTATACACTGCCGCTTTCTGATGAATTGGGGCAGGAGATCCTTGTAGCCTGTGGACCTTGGGAACCGCTTGGTTAGTTTTGATGTTTGGATTGCAGTCATTCTGTGAATAATAGAGTGCCTTCAGACTGGCGCAGGCATCCGCGCGGCTGCGGTTGTGGACAGGAGGACATTTGCTGTCGGGGTTTCCACGCAGATCTCATCTCGATCAAGTCAACTCTTGACCTGATGGGCTGTGTACTGCCGGATGCAGATCTCTACTGTGTCATGGCTGAGTCTAACGGCAGTTGGTTAGAATGCGGTTTGAGAGTAGTCGGAACAGCGTTAGACATTATGTCGTGAAGAGGCAAGTCCGCTGCAGTTGCGAAAAGGAGTTGTCGGCGGGTTGGGGTGTAACAGCATCGAGATTGGCTACGTTATATGTTTGGACCGGCCAGGCGGCAAACGGGGGTGCGGCGTGACCGATACGGTTAGAAAAGAGTTAGAAGTGTGGGAGCCAGGTAAGAAATCTGGAGGTTTTGGTAAGAGAGCGATTTGACAACATCCAAAGGCCGTAGCTAGAATGTTTCATACTACTATTCAGAGGCAGGCCGCGTATCCAGCGGGCTGCACGCCCAAGGATAACCCAGATCAGCCTGCGAAGCCGTTCAGTCACCGCCGTCCCGGACCCAGACTGTCTCTCTTGACGACGTAGGTATGTATCGTAGGAGCTACGGCGTGGGACTGAGGAGGTTGGCGCATGAAGGAAAAGATTTTGGTGATCGACGACGATGAGGAACTGTTGAGTCTGACGGAGACTTGGCTGCAAGACGCAGGGTACGAGCCGTTCTTAGCCAGAGATGGGGTTGAAGGTCTGCAAAAGGTCTATGCCACGAGGCCGAATCTGATTCTGCTTGACATAAACATGCCACGTCTGGATGGTTGGGAGGTGTGCCGCCGGATCAGGGAGATGTGCGATATACCGGTCATCATGGTGAGCGTAAACGGCCAGGAAGCGGACATCGTTCGTGCGTTCAGCATGGGCATTGATGACTATATCACCAAGCCTTTTCACTATCCTGAGCTCGTTGCGAGGATACAGGCGGTCATGAGACGGAGCGTGCGAGCCCTCGGTCAAGATGATGAGAACAACACCTTTCATAATGAGGATATCGATATAGACTGGCGCAGCCGCCAGGTATGGGTTCGGGGAGACAAGGTCTCCCTTTCTCCGACGGAGTTCAGATTGCTAACTTGTCTGGTGGAAAATCGTGGTTGGATTGTTACTCACGAGGAACTGCTCAGAAAGGTGTGGGGGCCCAACTACTTTGGGGACAAGAGCTACGTCAAACTATACATCAGGTACCTGCGTCAGAAGATTGAGGCTGATTCTGCCACTCCGCGATGGATACTCACCGAGCGCGGAGTGGGCTACAGATTCTCGGCCTAGGCGGGGAACATAGGGGTCCACTGAATTGGAGAGAAGTATGGGAAAGCGATTGTCGCCCAAACCCGCGGCCGGGCAGTCTGCGACTGTGGCTCTCAAAGGCAGCCATAGTTCCGAGCGGGCGGTTGCTGTGCTGGAGGGTGGGGAATGGGCGGCGCAGACCCGCGCTTTGGAGTTGGCGCAGACGGAGCAACTTTGGAGGTCCATTTTCGATTTTGCTCCCATGCCCATGATGGTTGTCGACGCGGACCACAGGATAGTGGCTTTCAATCGTGCCCTTGAGACCTTGACGGGTTGGTCGGCTGAGCGTGCTATTGGGCGGCCCTGCTGGACGGTATGCGGGTGCAGTGACCCTTGGTGCGCTGGCCCAAGGGAAGGGGCTGACTGTCCGATGGCCGGGCGGCATGGCAAGTCATCGAGGCGCGGACGGGTTGTGGCTGTGTCTGGCAACAAAATCGATATTCTGATCAGACGTTCTCAGTTGCCACATCGAGATGGTGAGCCTGCGTACCAGCTTGTCGTGATTGAGGAAGGCGGCAAGTCGGGTTCCGCTGCTGCTGTTCAACCCGATATTGTGGCCTCGGCATCTCATGAACTGCTCTCGCCGCTCAATCTGATCGGCGGGTATACCACCACGCTGCTGGAATTCGACGGGGTTCTCAGTCCTGAGCAGAGGAGACGGTACCTTAAGGGTATGCAGTCGGCTACGGCTCGCGCCGTCGGACTGGTAAGGAATTTCCTGGATGTGTACCGCTTGGAGAGCAATGGCATAGGGCTCTGTACCGAGCCGACGGACCTGATCCGTTTGCTGGAATCTGTGGTGGCTGAGGTGCAAGCACAAACCGCAAACCACAAGATTAGGCTGGCCAATCCGGACAAACCGCCGAAGGTAGTACTCGATCCGCAGAAGATGGAGCGTGTGGTCAGCAACCTTTTGGTAAACGCGGTGAAGTACTCTCCAGAAGGGGGAGAGATCGAGGTATCGGCGGTGGTGGTGGCCAGCAAGGAGGGCACAGAGCGCCTCTCGAATAGACGAGGTTCAACCGAGTTGCCCTATCTTCTCGTCTCGTTTAGGGACTCAGGCGTGGGCATACCTGAAGGGGACCTGAAGAAGGTCTTCGGCAGATTCTATCGAGTTGAGAGCAAGCTGACCCACGCAACACCCGGAGTCGGCTTGGGGCTCTACATATGCAGAATGATCGTGGAAGCCCACGGTGGTCGCATTTGGGTGGACAGCGTTTTCGGACAGGGTAGCACTTTCAACTTCACATTGCCTCTGCGGAAAGCCTAGCATCGTTCCCCGTGAGGCCCAATGAACTGGCGTTTCGACAAGCAGCCCGGTCTTGTGCAACCTACTTACTGACAGCCAGTTGGTATCTCACGCTCTCGATGGCGCGCCGCACAAGAACACTCTGGTAGAAGTACTTCTCGACGGGCCTGTTGATTACGACATAGCTGGCCAGGGTCCCAAGGGGCCCGTAATTCTTGAGTGCGCGTCGAACAGCATTGCGATGCACCTGTCGCCTCACTGAGCCGAGGTATTTGAACAACTTGACCCTTTCGGCACGCGGGAGTTCCGGCGTTTCGAACACCGGGACCGTGGTTAGACCTGATGTATCATTCAGGTAGATCCGTGGATCGACGAGGAACAGGTCGTTCTCCTTGACCCATTCATAGAGTTCCGTTCCTGGGAAAGGAACCGTGTTGTAGAAGTGGACCTCTTGGATGGGGTACCTCTTGGCCAGCCTCACCTTATCTTCGACATCCTCCCAGGTCTCGTATGGAGTCCCCACGACGAAAAGCAGCTTCACGCCGTAGCCCAGATCGCACGAAGCGGCTATTGCCTGCTCAATGGACTCTATGGTCTCGCCCTTCTTGACGATCTCCAGAATCTTGTTGTTGCCGCCGTCCACCCCATAGGCAATATACCTGAAGCCCACTTCCCACATCCTGGCGAGCATCTCACGATCGACCCTGTCCGCTCTTATCCCGTTGGAGCAGCGCAGGAAGAGCTTCTTGAGGCCGCGCCTCTCGATCTCGTCGCATATCTCGAAGACCCTGTTTCGCACGTGATTGAAGTTGTCGTCGTCGAAGTTGAACTGCCGTCTCCCTCTCGAGTACCAGTGCTCCATCTCGTCGACGACGTGCTTGGGGCTCCTCGGCCGATAGAGCGGTGATATGATCCTGTTGGCGCAGAACGTGCACTTGTGAGGACATCCACGACTCGAGTAGATCGTAGTCTCGCCAACGTACCTGTCCAGTTCGAAACCCTGGTACGTCGGCCATGGTATCTGATCCAGATCGGCAGTGAACTCTCTGTCGCCTGTGTATTTGACGATCCCGTTATCTCTGTACAAAACGCCCTTGATCTCATGCACCGGAATCTGCCCTTGGCTCAGTTCGGTGAGCGTTCGCTCTCCTTCGTAGACCACGCCGTAGTCGATAGCCGGGCATTCCTCTAGTAGCTGCTGACGTAGGATCGTGGCGTGGGGCCCACCTGCCACTATCCCCACGTTCGGTGCGAAGCGCTTGATATCGGTCAGAAGCTGGTAGAATCTCTTGTACTCGAACGCGATCAGACTGATTCCCACCAGGTCAGGCTTGAACCGCTCGATTCGGTGCTCGATCTCCTTCAGGCCATATCCGAGGTTCATGTCGACTACTTCATATTCGATGCCGTTCTCGAGTAGAGTCTGCGCAATGTAAGCCTGGCCGATGTGGGGCATTATCCCTTGCCACTCAGCTCTGGGGTTGGGCGTAATCAGAAGCACTCTCTTGCCAGCCATTTCCTTCCACTCCCCTTCTGGTTCTAGGTTCCGCTTTATGCCGGGAAAGCACACAGCCTCTTGGACTGCCGCCCTGCGAAAACGGTCAAGTGCTCCGGCCTCGTGCCTCCGGCATGTCCTAGCCAGCTACGCTGGGCTGGTCGCCATATCTGGCTATGATCGTTATCCCCGCCTTCACACGCTCCCCTGGTCTTGTAGTGATTCTAAGATTAGTGAGCCGCGGAATGGCGACATCCACTTGGGAGCCGAACTTGATCATCCCTATCCGCTGGCCTATCGATACTGTGTCTCCCTCCTTCAAGAAGGAGACTATTCTCCTTACCAACCTTGACGCGATCTGAATAACGCCGACTTTGAACTCGCCGTTGTCCAGCACTGTGGTTACCCGTTCGTTCACCACATTGGACTCGGGCCGCCGCAAGGATATGAACTTGCCTTCGGTGCGCTTCTGCAGGACTATCTTCCCGGCCACGGGTGCTCTGTTGACATGAATATCGAGAACGTTCATATCGATACCGATCAAGTATGCCAATTCCGGCATCAGGTCTGTCGACATCAACTCGCCTATCTCGAACTTCCTGCCCCTTTTGGTGCAGACAACAGATGACTGCGCCTCGACCTCGTTGACATAGATAACCTCGCCATCCGCCGGGGCCAGAAGCACGTTCTCGGTCTCGGGCGGTACCCTCTCGGGATCCCTGTAGAATCTCAGGTATATTGCGGCAACCGTTAGGAGCCCAACGAAGGCCAGCTCCACGAATGCCCAAGCTATGATATTGAGTTCAACCACCTGCGCGTGAATGACGCCAACAACAGCGCCGGACACCGCCCCGACGAACAGCGCTCCGAACAGAACGATCGCCGTCTGTACACGCCACTTCCAGCCTAGCGGCACTAGAAAGGCAAGAGCGATACCGATACCGATTGCGAACAACCCGACGTGCAATTCCTAGAACCCCCTCTTTCTCCAGAGGTAGGGCGACATGATGATCTCGGCTACGAAGGGCAGCGGATCGTCCAAGGACAGCACCGCAAAATGCCGGTCTCCTCGGAGAGAGTTGAGGTAGTCCGTCAGCTTGAGGTTCCTCTTCAGTATCTCGCCCGCCGCCGTGGGGAGATCGGTCGTCAGCCTAATCCATTTGGTGCTTGACTTGAAGCCGTTGTGATGTGCGGTTTCCCCTGTGAGGTCTTGATACAGTAGGTACGGGAGGTCCACTCCAGCGGCAATTGCCAGTGAATGCCAGCCCCACGGGCGGGCATTGACCTCCAGAAGCTTGTACTCGCCGCTCCTGGGGTCAAGCATGAACTCGACCTCAGAAATACCGTAGAAACCTATGGCGTCGAGAAGCCTCTGGGCGCTGTGCTCCAGTTCAGGCAGGTCCGCTGTCACCGCGTATGTTGTGGCGTGGCCGAAGTCCATCGGATGCTGCCTCGGGCGGAGGGCAACCACTCTCCCCAGGAACTCCCCATTCTTGAACAGCGAACCGACGGAGTACAGCGATGTGGTCCCGCCCGGGAGCAACTCTTGCACCATGATCTCGGAGCCAGCGGCTACTTCGACGGCAATCGCGAAGGCACGTGTTAGTTCCTCTGGATTATCGGCTCGGATAGCCTTCTTCTTAATAGCACTGTAAAATGGCTCCTTCACCGATGGTTTGACAATACATGGGAAGTCGATATCTAGTGCTCGTACTTCCTGCAAGGTCGTGGGATAACAGGTCTTGGGAACGGGGATACCTACTTGTGTGGCGATTTGATAGGTCAGCTTCTTCTCACAGGCGAACTTGGTGGTCTCCCAATCCGGTATCGGTATTGTGTAGTACTGCTCGAGTTCGACCTTGTTCTTGGCAAGGAGGCGAACAGTGTCGTCATCGTTGGGGTAGACTATCCACCCGTGTAGGCCCTCACGTTTGCCCAATCTCATCAGGAAATCGACGAAGCGTTCCTCATCGCGCGGATGTGGACTTCGAAAGAACCTCTTCCGGTATCTGGAGAACCTACTGATGCACAGATCGTGATCGAGTAAGCACACGGGCACGTCGTGCTTCCCGAGGCTTCGGAGGATACCCAAACCCTGGAAGTGCCCTCCTATGATGACCGCTCCTATCTTCTTCACCCGTTCGTCTGCCTCTCATGCCTTGCCGTAGTCTCTCGTCGTAGAGAAGAGGAATTTGCGCTCTGGCACGCGGCCGTAGACCTTGAAACCAGCTCTCTGGCACCCTTTGATCGAAGGCACGTTGTCCTCGCGTATGTAGGTCACTATCCGCCTGAAGCCCTGCTTCCTGGCGATTTCTCCCAGGTCGATGAGAACTGATGACATCACCTTCTTGCCTCTGAACTTCTTGAAGGTATAGGAGTTCTCCATCCAGAGTTCGTCGTCGCGAATCGGGGGCAACCTGTGCCCGAAGCCCGGATCGATCTGATCATACTGGGCCCGTGGGACCACGAACTGCACGAAGCACGGCTCGCCTGTGGCCCTGTCTCTGGCAAGATAGCAGTCGCGAAAGCCGGAGTCGTAGTACCACTTCCGCCCGATCAGTTCCCAAGCTGACTCTCCTCCCTCGCTCTTCCCCGCAGCCCCCACCTCTTCCATGTCTTCGTCGGAAGCGACCGCGAGTTCGTAGTCAACCGCGCAGGGCACGGGCTCGACCTCTTCGTCGAGGAGACGCTCGAGGGCCAGGAATGTGGCGCGGTCGTAGAACTGGCACCTCAGGTGGTGAAGGAACGGTCCGGGACCGCCGTTCCTGATGATTCGAAGTGCGGATTGGGCCTTGTTGATCGCTCGACCTAGCATCTACATGTGGTTCCTGGATGCCAGCCTTTGTCGCCAGACTTCAAACACTCTCATGAAGAAATCGATGAGCGTGATTGAGTCGACGTCGCCGGTGATGGACAGAGCACTTCTGGCTCCGTGCGGCCATCTCCAGAACCTCACCAGACTGGCATCGCTACTCTCTATGGTCTCAGACAGTCTTTTACGGCCGGATTCGTCAAAAGCTGCGAGATGATCGAAATATAGTGAATAGTCCTGGGGCCGAGTGGTTGCCTCTACCAGGTATCCCTCGCTCTCGAGAAAGCTGATGGCTTCCTGGGCTGTGCCTGGGGCTACCCCCACACAAGGACGCCCAAGGCACTCAACGACGAACTCCCTTGCCTCTACGCACCTGTAGTCGTCCGCCCAGTCTACGTAGGGCTGGTCTGTCGTGCAGCGTCTGACGAGCACGGTAGCCCTATCAGTGCAGTGCACCTTGACACTCCAGCTTCCTGCCCTCAGAGGGCTGATGTCGAATGTGAAGGCCTGTTTTTCCTCCCACCATTCTGCGATCTCTCCCAAGGTTGCGATCCAGACCGGAGGATCACAGGACTTCGTCTCCTGCAGGAGTGTCCTCAGAGCGGTCTCGCAGTAAGGGACCCGCTCGTGGTGAAGCTGAACGGTGAATAAATCTCCCCTGGAATGCGTCTGTCTAAAGACTGTCTGCCAGATTCGCGCGATCTCGGCCTTGTCTCTGATGCCAAGCCGACCCACCATGGCCTCATCGTCTGGAATCGAGACCGGTATCACCAGCATGCCATTCCGATATATCGGCAAGACGAGACAACTGTCTGACTTCTGGGCAGAGTAGAAATCGAGAAGGCTAGAATAGTCCTGCCAGGCTTTGCCTTCAAACATGGTTTTGTCGACTACATCCCAGTGTACGACCCAACTGCTGTCGTAAGCGATGCCTAATCTCTTCAGTGCCGCAAGCGTGCTGGTGTTGCTACGTAGGTAAGGCGCGCGGAATCCTGTGAAAGGTATGTCGCACTTTCGGAAGATATCGACAGCCTTCTTGAAATATGCGTGCTGTTCTTCGACCGACAGCGGCTTGTGATCGACGTGAATATAGCCGTGAATGGCGAATTCAGCACCACGTTCGTGCAGTGCTTTGATCAAGTTGGGATGGCGTTTCAAGGTAACTGCGGTAATCGGAAATGTGGGCCCACAGCCGAATTCCCGGGTGATTTCAACATACCTGTTGAGCATGGCCTCCATCTTGTGTGGCGTAACGCCGAAACGCCTGAATATGGAAGCAGTTCTCCTGAACAGGTTTCTGTTTCCTCTCGGGCTGCCTAGTACACTGCCTATCTTCATGTTACTTAGGTTGCTGCTCGAGACTTAGGGCCTTCCTTGGAAGCTTCCAATGAAATCAGAGCCAACTTCGGGTTCTTGCCATTGCCAGAAGTTGCTACTACTTCCTAATTGTCCTCTGAGTTTAGCATACATCAATCCCATTTC
>CAZGDV010000021.1:0-33491 GCA_964524995.1 uncultured Dehalococcoidia bacterium
CGCCCTGCCTCAGACTATCGGTTCACGCTATTGACATCCAACACAGTTGCTACGCACACTCGGGGGCTACGCCTTATCGGGTAGCGCGGGAGCATCCGCTCCCTGCGTCTACTGCGCCCCCTGAAAGGCCAACGTTGATTGTGCCCACCCACCCGCCCAAATGCGTTCCGGGGGCTTCGCCCCCGAACCCCCTTCGGAGATCGCCGAGGCCGGCATGTAGCTACAAGGGCAACCAGCTCGTAGGGTACATGGACCGAAGCGCAATGCACCATCGGTGCCCCCACCCAATACGTTTTCGTCATTCCACGTGGTACTTTATTGGGATACGTCGCGACTCCAGAGCTACCTAAAATGAGACGAGAGGCCGGCCTGTGGCCGGGAGGGGCGTGGTGTCGGTTAAGCCCACCTCTCAACAGATAGCCGGCGTGCATGCGGCAAGCCTGCTGGAACATCGGAGGTTACTTATGTTGAAGTACGCAGTCGGTGCGTTCGCCTTCATTATGCTGTTCGCCTGGGCCGAGGGCTCAGACCTCCTGCCCGGCGCTTTACTCGAGGCATTGGCCGCCACCGCCATCGGTGTGACCTGCATGCTGGCGGTGCAAGTGGCTTCCTACCGATGGTATTCGAACAAACCTACGGCCAAGGAGCCCTCCGAGAATCTCGTTAACAGCATAATCATTGTGTCCGTAGTTGCCGCCGGGATCATCATGCTGTATACCCTGGGCAAACTGGATCTCTACGATTTCGACGACCGGATCTTCAGCTTCATCCTTGGCATCGCGCTCTTCGCTAGCTGCGTGATCGGGCTGAACCGCTTCTTGAAAGGACGATTCAAGCGTACGTTCCAGGATCGAGCGAAAGAAAGGGCGAGAGTCGCCCGGCA
The DNA here is from genome assembly GCA_964524995.1 of uncultured Dehalococcoidia bacterium. Classification (GTDB taxonomy): domain Bacteria; phylum Chloroflexota; class Dehalococcoidia; order SZUA-161; family SZUA-161; genus CAZGDV01. Next base: position 884 of record CAZGDV010000021.1, read on the forward strand.
GAAGTCCGAGATAATCAACATGATAGATAAGGCCATCGGGGCTAGCGGGTCGAATCCCAAATGAGCACGAAGACGCGAGGGAACGCCGGCAACACTGGCACCATCTGGCAGTTAGTGCTAAGCTATCGCCGGTGGCTCACAGGGCAGACGTAGCTGCGACGGCGCACGTCCGACGGCATGCCATCTTTAGGGAGATACTCGACATGATCCGGCACGCAACGACAAGCAGAGGGGGAGGTCAGAGTTGAAGGACTACGAGTCGGGTCTCAAGAAGGTCAAGTCCGAGGTGTCCAAGGCTATCAAGCTGATGGGCGAGGAACACCCAGGGGCGGAGATAGGCGAAGCCAGGAGGCTGCTGGAGCAAACAGCAACAGCCGTGAAGGGGGACGATCTGCAGGAGGCCGTCGCCCTGGCATCCAAGGCCCAACTCGCGGCCAAGCCCACAACCGAGTATCTCCTCGGAAAAGCGAAGAGCACGGAGCAGAACGGGAGCCGGGCATACAAGGACGGTGAACTGGCGACCGCTATCGAATTGTGGCAGACCGCCATAGACGACTACGCCAAGGCCAAGGGGATGGCCACCGAACGCAACGAGCACGAGATGATCGAAGCCATCGAGTCCACGATCTCCAGTCTGGAGGGAGACATAGAGCGCGCGGGCAAGGACATGGCCAGTGCCGAGATGCACGCCAGCGTCGAACAAGCCAACCAGGCAGTGGATGAGGGGAAGGACAGGTTCGACTCGCGCGACTACGACGCCGCCAAAGACAAGTTCGAGGCCGCCCGCGAGCTGTACGGCAAGGCCGCTATCATCGCCGAGGAAAGAGGCTTCGAGGACAGGGACAGGATAAGAGAGACCGAGGCCGAGATGGGCACGAGCATAGAGCAGTGCCTCCTGGCCAAGGGCGAGGCCCTCATCGCCGCAGCCTCGGAGAAAAGCGGTTCGGAGAAGGAGACGGCGTTCTCGGATATCATCAGCTACCTGGGCACATTCTCCTCGACCGACGAACTCTACTCGACACTCATTGCAAAGGCGCACACGGGGCTGGCGAACGCAAGAATCGAAGTCGGCACCGCGATGATGGGCGACGCCGAGTCCCTCTTCAACAGCGGCGAGTTCTATCAGGCCAAAGAGGGTTACAGGAAGGCACAGGAGCACTTCGAGAACCTCAGGGACTACGCGGTCGAGTACCGTCTGGAGAACGAGAAGGGCCAGGCCGACTCCCTGATCGACAACTGCACGGCCAACATAAAGGCATGTACCGACTCCATGATGGGCAGGGAGGAAGTCGCCATCGGCAACGTCAGGAGGGTCGAAGACCTCAGAAAGGGCATCGCTGCTCCGGCCAAGGTCGAGCGGCCTTCAGACGACAAGCTGAGCAAGCTGGAGAAGGAGTACTCGTGGGTGAGGTATCTCGATTCCGGTGGGTTCGGCGAGGTCTGGCTGGCAGAGACCAAAGACGGCCGGACGATAGCCCTGAAGGTCCTCAGAGAGCCTGAGAGACACGAGGGCACCTTCTTCAAGGAGTTCGAGCTGTGGAGCAAGCTCCACCACAGGAACATCGTCGAGCTGCTCCGGCCGCGCGTCATACCCATGCCGTTGTTCGAGATGGAGTACATCGACGGCGGCGACCTCAAGATGCTGCTGGAAAAGCACGCCCCGTTCCAGCCCGAGCGGGCATGCCGGATCGCCTTCGACATCGCCAGGGGCCTCGAATACGCGCATGCATCCAACGTCATCCATGCCGACCTCAAGCCGCGCAACGTTCTCCTCACGAAGACAGAGGAAGTGAAGATAACCGACTGGGGACTGGCCAAGATCGCCACCAGCTCCAGCAAGAGCACAAACTACACGCCCGGGTATGCCGCCCCCGAGCAGATCCGCCAGGGCCCCATCGACAAGAGGACGGACGTCTACCAGCTGGGCCTGATGCTCTACGAGATGGCTACAGGCAACAACCCGTTCGACTACGGTTCGCTGGCCGAGAAGGACGAGAAGGTACTGACGCTGACCCCCGAGAAGCCCAGCAGAGAGAACCCCAGGATGGAGCCTCTGGACGACATCATATTGTGCTGCCTCGAGAAGGACCCCGGCGACCGGCCCCGCGTGAGAGAGATCAGGGAAGCGCTGAGCAAGTACATGTATGAAAACTACGGAGTACTGCTCAAGCTGACCGGGCAGACGAGCGACCGGCTGACAGTCCTGTGCAGGAACGCAATGTTCGCAGCCAAGCTCAAGGACTTCGCCGAGTGCCAGAGGGCGTTGAAGGACTTGAAGGCGCACGTAAGCGGTGCACAGGCAAGGGAGTGTATCAACGACGTGATGAGCGCCATGGAGTACAGGGAGAGCCAGGGGCTGAACATCACGGACGAAGTCCTCAACGACATCGATTCCCTGTTGAGGCGAATTGAAGATGAGCGCTCTTGAGGTATACTCCAGAACCGATGTCGGCAAGGTGAGACCACACAACGAAGACGGCGTGCTCGTCGCTATTGTTGGCGATTGCCATATCCTGGCAGTGGCCGACGGACTGGGTGGGCATGCAGCAGGTGAGGTCGCCAGCAGGGTCGCACTCATCGAACTCGAACAGTACCTCGCCGCGAACCTGACGCCGGACAACGTCCGGGTTGCTCTCGCGGACGCAATAGCCAAAGCCAACCGCGAGATTCACATGCTCTCCGAAGAGAACCCTTCCTACGCCGGCATGGGCAGCACCCTCGTCGCAGCCCTGGTATGCAATGGCAGGGCGGTGGTCGCCAACGTGGGAGATAGCAGGGCTTATCTCATCGATGGCGGCATCGACCGGATCACCAAGGACCACTCATTGGTCCAGGAGCTCGTCGACAGGAGCCTGATCACGAAGGAGGAAGCCTTCGATCACCCGCAGAAAAACATCGTTACCCGCACACTGGGCCTGGACGAGGAGGTGTCAGCCGACCTGTACGAGCTCGAGCTCGGGAGCGGAACGCTCCTGCTGTGCTCCGACGGACTGACCGATTGCGTTCGGGACGAAGCTATTCACAAGGCGATTACCACCGCTGACAGCCTCGACACGGCCTGCGGCGACCTGGTGGACATGGCGAATGCCCAGGGCGGACCGGACAACATCACCCTGATCCTGGCACGAGAGGGTATGCGGTGAGAACAGCTCTGGTTGTGCTGGCGGCGGTCTCGTTGCTTGCTGCCGGAGCGTCAACCGCCGTGGCCGACCCCGCCGCCGGGATGGAACAGTATGCGACTCCCACCCCCGCTCCCCTCAAAGACGGCACCACGCTCGAGTACACCGACGAGTCCTCGGGTGTCAAGCTGAGATATCCGAAGGACTGGACGACGGTCTCCGGTGTCGACGGCATCGTGGTCGGCTTTCTGGCACCGAGCGTGGACCCGTGGGACAGCTTCCTGGCCAATGTGAATGTCATTGTTGAAGACCTGTCGTACGACCCGATGACGCTTGATGAGTATGCTGACTACGGCCTGTATCAGCTCGATCTGGCGGGGTTCTACGTTCCCCACATGGAGGAGACCATGGTGGCCGGATGCCCCGCCTACAGGGTACTCTACGAAGCGTACGATGAGACCATGGGCCTCAAGTGGCTGCAGGTGTGGACCGTGAGAGACAACCGCGCCTATGTCATCACCTACACAGCGAAGCAAGACCAGTTCCGGGACCACCTCAGCGATGTGGAGAACATGATCGAGAGCTTCGAGATAGCGTCGAACGCCCCGGAGCTGAGACAGCTCACGACACCAAGCCCGAGCACGTACGCGCAGACTATCATCGGCTCGGAGACGGCCGGACAGCTACCTCTCGGAGCGATAGCGGGCGGCGTGATCGGGCTCGTCGCCTTAGGCACCACGGGGTACGCCTGGCGCAGGCGGACAGCGAATGCCAGGATATCCAAGCTGAGGGGCGAGATCGTCCGCGATATCGAGACAGAGCTGGACAGGAACGGGAGAGAGTAGCGCAATCGGACCGTTTCTAGCTTCACCGTACCTCGCCTACGGATCATTGGCCCTGGTACTCGCGGGTGCGGGTACCGTGGCCCTTCATCTGACCCAATCCTGGAGCCCCTTCCTATCATGGCTCGCATGCATCAACGCTGTGGCTTTCCTGTTCTTCGGCTTCGACAAGCTGCGCGCCGTTATCGGCGGCTTCCGCGTGCCCGAGCTCGTCCTGCACGGGCTGGCACTGCTAGGTGGTGGAGCGGGCGGGCTGGCGGGGATAGTCCTGTTCCGGCACAAGATACGTAAGGCCGGGTTTCAGGCCGTGTTCTGGGCGATAGTGGGTCTGCAGGCAACGGGATTCGTTATCTGGAAGCTTATGTTCTGAGCAGATGGCACTTCAATGCAAATAGAGAGGGCAGACCATCAGGTCTGCCCTCTCCGTTGCTGGGTGAAGACGTCTAGTGTCGAGCGATGGTCTTGATGACCTGCCCGCTCTTGTCCCTGATACTGATCTCCAGCGGCATCTTGCCGGGGAGCGAGTGGGTGGCGCAGGCCAGACACGGGTCATAGGCCCGGAAGGCCATCTCCACCATATTGAGGAGTCCCTCCTTCACCTCGGGGCCCTTCACGAAGCCCATCGCGGCCTTCTTGACCGACATGCAGATGGGCGCGGCGTTGTGCTGCGTAGCCACTATCAGATTGGCCTTTGTGATCAGGCCCTGGTCGTCGGTCTCGTAATGGTGAATGAGTGTGCCGCGAGCTGCTTCCACGCACCCGATGCCGGTCTTCCTCAGCTTCAAGTTCATGTTGCGGATGTCCTTGCTGGTGAGCAAAGGATCGCTGGCAATCTGCTGCATCTCCTCGGCACAGGCGAGACATTCCAGCAGCCTGGCCCAGTGGAAAGCGAGTGTATGATGTGACGGCTTGCCGCCCAGGGTATGGAACATCTCGTCATATTCCTTCTGCGCCAGGGGCGAGGGCATGGCCTCGCACACGTTGAGCCTGGCCAGAGGAGCAACCCGGTATATCGACGTGCCGTCGCCCTCGATCAGACCCTGCCATCCGAGCTTCCTCAGGTGGGTCAGCCTGATGTAGGTCCACGGCTCGACCCACTCGCCTATGTACTCCGTGTAGTCGTGGGGATCGAACAGCGCGTACTCCTTGCCCTGCGGATCGATGACCCGTATCTTGCCATCGTAGATGGCCCACTTCTTGTCGTCGTCGACCAGACCCATGTAGTAGGTCTTCAGGTTGTAGGAGTCACTCAGCACCAGGTCGAGGTACTGCTTGTTCGCCAGAATGGTGTCCTTGAAGAGCTTCAAAGCGAACTGCGCGAACTCCACGTTGTCATCGGCAAGCTGCTTGATCCACTTCCTCTCATCCTCGGTGATGCCTCTGGGAACGCCGCCCGGCAGCCCTCCCTCGGGATGCGGCGGCTTGCTGCCGACTAGCTTGATGACGTCGCGGTTCCTCTTCCTGATGTCGATAACCTTCTTACCGATATCCAGGCCGACCTTCCCGATCACACCGAGTATGTTCCGCTCCGCCGGGTCGGCATCGGGGCCCATCACGAAGTCGGGTGCCGAGAGGAAGAAGAAATGTATGTAATGGTCTTCGATATAGAAGGCATCGTAGTGGAGCTTGCGCACCAGCTTGGCGGCCGGTGTTGGCTCAACGCTGTAGAGGTCGTCGACGGCCTTCGTCGATGCCATGTTGTGCGGTGTCGGGCAAACGCCGCAGATATTCGGGGTTATCCTCGGCATCTCCTCTGCAGGCCTGCCGACACAGAATCTTTCAAAGCCCCTTAGCTCGACGACCTGCCAGAAAGCATCCTCCACATTGCCGCTGTCGTCGAGAAAGATTTCGATCTTGCCATGGCCTTCGAGCCTGGTAATCGGGTTTATCGTGACCTTCTTGCCCATTGTCCTTCCTCCTCGGGTTTCCTAGACCCGCTTCTTCACCAGAGTGGAGATGGGTGCAGAGAAGCGATACGCGTATCCCGCAGGATCGGCCAGGGAGGCAACGACCTTCTGCAGATCGCTATCGCTCTCCGCCTCGATGATCGAGGCCAGCGAACTGAGGAACTTGGCTCCGGAGTCTTCCACACCCTCCACGGGGCCGAAGCAACCCCTGCAAGGGATGTTTATGTTGATGCATGCCTCGCCGCAGCCCGTGCGGATCGCAGGCCCGAGACACAGGATGCCCTGTGCCAGGAAGCAGGTGTTGGGGTCAGCCTCTACCTCATGGATCCTCTTGAACTCCTTGATGCCGATCTTGTCCGGCTTGGTCTTGTTGCGGGGGCAGGTGTCGCAGAGCGCCTTGTTGGGCGCAAGCGTCGAGCCCTTCGGCGGAAGCCTGCCCTCCAGCACTGCCATCACCGCGTTGACAATTAGGTCGGGCGGCGGCGGGCAGCCCGGAAGATAGTAATCGACGTCTATGATCTGTCTGAGGGCGTAGACCTGCTCGTAGAACTCGGGAAGTGTCAGCTCCTTGCCATCTACCGTGCACTTGGTCTGGGGACGGTTGTCATTGGGGTTGACGACGGTAGGTGAGTCGCGATAGACCCAGTTGAATATATCTTCCTTCGTCCTGAAGTTGGCCATACCCGGCGTGCCGCCGAAGCACGCACAGGCACCAAACGCGAGCACGAGCTGGGACTTCTTCCGAAGAAGCCTGGCGACCTCCTCCTGCTCCGAGTTCCTGACGTGACCATTGATGATACTCAGAACGATCTCGCCATCCTGCATCGCCTCGACGTGATGGTACTTGTAGTCCAACGCAACCGGCCAGAGGATGATCTCAGTAGCGTCCGCTACCGTGAGGATCGCCTCGTTGATGTCAACCACGGCTTCGTCACAGCCCCCGCAAGACCCCAGCCAGCAAATCGCAACCTTCGGTTTGTCTGCCATCTCGCTTCTCCTCTCTCCCTTCAGTCGATCCTTCGTCGAGGCCGCCTAGGCGACCTTGCTCGGTGCTTCGACCTTCTTGACGGGGCCTAGCCTGGCTATGCTCTCGGTCATTTGCTTTACGATCTGTGGGAGCTTGCTCCCATCGGGGTCGCTCGACAGCTCGATTCGAAGCCTGTCCTTCTCGATACCATAGTCTTCCAGCAGCTTCCCCAACAGAAAGACCTTCTTCTTGCACTCGATATTGCCATCCTGGAAATGGCATTCGCCCTCGGGGCAACCCAATATCAGGACCCCATCGGCACCAGCCTTGAAGGCATCCAGGACATGGGTTATGTCGATCTTGCCGGTGCAGACGACGGGTATCCAGTTCTTGACCTGGGACGCCAGAGCGTTTCTATCGGCAAGGTAACCCCAACCGAAATTGCAGGAGAAACATACCAGTCTCGGTTCGCCGTCAGCCATTTCTATCGTCCTCCTTGGGGGTACTTCAGAAGCCTATCGAAGCGCTCCATAGACTGCTTCGATTCGGGCCGGAGTCCTGTCGCCAGCCAGCGATCTTGCACCCGACGGACACGCCGCAACGCACATGCCGCACGACTTGCATTTCAACTCGTCGGTGAAGGAGACGATCTTGCCTTCGACCTCCTTGAGTCCGGCGGCATCATAGTTGCAGACGTAGACGCACATCTTGCAGCCGCAGCAGAGGTCCTCGTCCACTTGAGCAGGCGTCAACTCCTCCTGAATGCCAACCGACACACAGGCCTTGCAGGAGATACAGGGCCCGCATGTTATGCACCTCCTGGCCTCCTCTATGGCCTCCTGCAAGGTGAGTCCCTGCTCGAACATGTTGAAGTTCAAACGCTGGTCGGCGGGAACCCACTTGTGCTTCGGCTCCTCCTTGTAGCTGCTGCGATATGGTGCATCATAGGGGCCGTACTCCCTGGCCCTACCGCTCTTGAGATCGATCCCGCTCAGGTAGCGGTCTATCGATTCAGCGGCCTCAACGCCCTCGTGCATGGCATCGGCGAGAAATCCAATACGTCGAACGTCACCACCGATGAAGACGTCGGGCACGCGACCCTGCAGGTCCACCGGGTCGGCCTGCAGCCTGCCCGCATCGTTGAGGAGACCCTCGTTTTGCAGGAACGCCCGGTCGCCCATCTGGCCGATCGTGACCAGGACCACATCGGCGTCGAGCGGGATGCAATCGGCACATTCGAACTGCGGGTTGAAGCCCTTCTCATCGAACACGCTCGTGCAGAGCGGGCAGTCGAGGTTCAGCTTCCCATTCGCCTTGCTGATACGCCGAACGCCGCGAGAGGGAATGATCCTTATCCCCTCCTCCCTAGCGCCCTCGAGTTCTTCGACGTCCGCCGGGAGGGCATCCTTGGAAGCTTTGTCCATGACCTCCAGCGCAACGACCGTGACATCGCCACCGAGTCGTCTCGCAGTCCTGGCGACGTCGAATGCCACGTTGCCGCCCCCGATCACGACCACGTCCTTGCCCTTGTACAGATCGGAGGGAACCTCGCCTCTATTGGCGTCCCATAGCAGCTTCAGGCCGTACATCACGCCATCGAGGTCCTGACCCTCCACCTTCTCCGTGCCGAATGTCAGAGGGCGCGCGTATGGGGTACCGGTGGCCACGAAGAAGGCCTTGTATCCCTCGTCGCGCAACTTCTGCAGCGTCAAGCCGCCCTCACCTACCTTGGCGTTCAGCTTGACTTCGATGCCGACGATCCTGACGAGGTTGTCAACCACGGCATCCATCACGTCTTCCGGCAGCCGGTATTCGGGTATGTACCGCACCGCGCCGCCGAGCTTCTCGTTGGAATCGAAGACCGTGGCCTTATATCCCCTCCTGCTCAGCTCATAGGCGCACATCAGACCGCCGGGCCCTCCACCGATCACGGCCACCTTGCCCTTGTCTTTGGTCACCTCCAGCGGCTTCTTCTGCGAGAGATACGGGGTATACGTGTCGGAGAGGAACCGCTTTAGCAGCCGTCTCTTGATGGCCCCGCCTCTTGTCTTGTAGTTGCAGTCGTTCTCGCACAGGCCGCAGATGTAGCCACAGACAGTGAAGAACGGATTCTTCTCGTAGAGGTAGTCGCCGATCTGGATAATGCCGTCCTTGGCCTGACCCGGATCCTCCGGCAGCAGGGACATGAGGACATTTGTGCGCTGGATGTCCTCATTGATGGGACACCTGATCTGGCAGGGCGGAAGGAACTGCATCACCGCATCTTCTGTTCGCGACGCTCCCGAGCTGTCGGTCTTCCACATTGTCGGGCCTCCTGTCACAAGTTATCGCACGTGCTGGACCGGGCACAAAAAGAATAGCCCCACAAGGGGGCTAACGAATTGGTGCGAGGAATGGCAATAGTTGAGGGGAGTTGTCTGAGTTGGAGAGACCCCGTGGACAGTAGCCTTCTCGTTTATTCGAAAGGGAACCGCCGTTCGCATCAGGCTCCTATCAGTCGCTTGCGGCCCTCACATATACCCCGTGCATCAGCCGGGGAACCATCACATAACCCATCGCAAATTATAGAAGGAATGTGTGCAAATGTCTAGTACAGTATACCCGTGTAGACCGCGACATGAAAGGGTGCGTTCGTCGTTGTCATCGAAGCTCGAAGTAGGGTACAATCTATAGTGAGAGGAATCTCGTGAGAGTACTTGTGCTGGGGCTTGGCAATCCTATACTATCCGACGACAGCATCGGCCTGCTCGTGGCCCGGGAACTGAAGGACAGGATCACGGACGACGGCATCGACGTCGAGGAGACCAGCCTGGCCGGCCTCCGGCTATTGGATATCCTGGCTGGCTACGACAAGGCCGTTATCATCGACGCCATTGACACGGCCCAAGGGCTACCGGGGCAGGTACATCGCCTGTCGCCGGAGACGTTCGATGACGCCAAACACCTGTCATCCGTCCACGACGTCAACTTCGCCACGGCGCTCGACCTGGGCCGCAGGATGCAGATGGGGCTGCCCGAGGAGATAGTCATCTTCGGAGTGGCCGTGGCCGACACGTCCACATTCAGCGAGGAATGCACGCCCGAGGTCCAGCGGGCAATACCGACATGCGTCGACATGATTCTAAAAGAGCTGGGGAGGCATTGATGCACGAGTTCCACATAGCGGACGGCGTGGTGAAGCATGCGCTGGCCGAAGCCGAGAAGCACAACGCCAAGCGGGTCAACGTCATCAAGGTCAGGGTGGGAGGCAAGACACACATCACGGCGGACGCCATGACGACCTGCATACAGGCCTCTGCCAAGGGCACGATCGCCGAAGACGCCAAGATTGAGATAGAGGTCTTTTCCGACGTCTACCGCTGCAGCGACTGCGCCAGCACGTATCCCGCGAGCGCTGAGCAGAAGGAATGCCCCAAGTGCGGCGGCAACAATGTGGAGCTTTTCACCGGTGAGGAGGTCTACCTCGACAGCCTCGAGCTGGAGGACTAGCGCTTCACGGGACTCAGTAGTCCTTCTCGTCCGCTAGCTGCAGCTTGCAGTCGAGATTGAGGCACTCGCACATGTTCCTGCAGGGATACCACAGCAGCGACATCTGCCCGCAGGCCGGGCACTCGAGAAGGCCTGACAGTACCGTCTCCCCCCTCGACCGCACCCTTTCCTCATAGACGCAGATCTCGCATCCGGTGACCGCGTGGTAGTAGCGCCTGTGCCTGGAGCAATAGGCGCCGTTTCCCTCCGTCCTCTCCACCGCACCAGCCGTCGCCCTATCCGGTTCGCCCAACGCTCAGACCATCCCGCCCGAACTGTCAGCAGATTCGTGGTAGTTGCTCCCCGACCAGCATGTCCACGATGCGCGATGCGCCCATAGCGGTTTTCATGACCACCCGGGCCGGGTGCTCCGAGACGACCTCGCCTATGATCGCCGCGTCAGCGCCGTGTCTGTTGCAGCGCATTATGTCGAGCAGGTCGCCGGCCCCCTCTGGGGCAACCACCGCCACCAGCTTGCCCTCGTTGGCAACATACAGCGGGTCGAACCCGAGCAACTCGCAGGCACCGCGCACCGCCTCCTTCACAGGTATCGCGCCCTCTTCGATGCGTATCCCCGCCTGCGAGGCGGATGCGAACTCGTTCAACGTGCTGGCCAGCCCACCCCTAGTCGGGTCGCGCATGCAGTGTATCTCGGCCCCGCTCTCCAGTATCGCGGCGACGAGGCCGTTCAGCGGCGCACAATCGCTCTCCACAGGCGATGCGAACTGCAGTCCCTCCCGCCGGCTCATGACCGCCATCCCGTGGTCTCCAATCGAGCCACTGAGTATGACCTTGTCCCCCGGTTTCGCGTAGGACCCGGAGATGTCCACGCCCGGCGGCACGACTCCCACGCCCGCACTGTTGATGAATAGCTTGTCCGCGCTGCCGTTGTCCACAACCTTCGTATCGCCGGTCACCACCATGACGCCGGCCTCGCTCGCGGCGTCGCGAATCGAGGCCACCACCCGCCGCAAGTCGGCCATGGGCAGGCCCTCTTCGATGATGAGCGAGATGCTGATGTACTTCGGGCTCGCGCCAGACATCGCCAGATCGTTGACTGTACCGCACACGGCGAGCCTGCCGATGTCGCCGCCGGGGAAGAAGATGGGGTTGACGACATAGCTGTCGGTGGTGAAAGCCAGACGCCCGCTGAGCTCGAAGACGGCGGAGTCGTCCAGCCTGTTCAGCAATGCGTTGTCGAAAAAGGGAACCAGGTTGTCCGAGATCAAGTCATGGCTCAGCTTGCCGCCGCTGCCATGAGCCAGCAGAACCTTATCCTCCATAGCCGTCACCGTATCTGTAGTACGCCGAGCAACTGCCCTCGGAGGAGACCATACACGGCCCCACCGGATGCTCGGGGTTGCACACACCCTTGAACAGATTGCAGTCGAGCGGCGTGCTCACGCCGCGCAGTATCTCGCCGCAGATGCATCCTTTGGGCTCGATGGGCTCGCCCGGCGAGATTTCGAAGGCTTTCTCGACGTCGAAGCGCCCGTACTCGGGACGCAGCTTCAGCCCGCTGCCCGGCACTATCCCCACGCCCCGCCAGTTGCCGTCGCACAGCTCGAAGACCCGATACATCAGCTCCAACGCAGTGCGGTTGCCCTCCACCCTCACGCCCCGCTTGTAGGCGATCTCAACTGTGGGATGACCGGCCTCTATCTGGTCAACCAGCATCTCCACGCAGAGCAGAATATCGAGCGGCTCAAATCCCGAGACCACACATCCTATGCCATAGTCCTTCGGGATGAAGTCATACGGCCGGGATCCTATCACGGCGCTCACGTGCCCGGGGCAGACAATGCCATCGAGCTTCACCTCACCGGAGTCCAGAAGCGCCTTGATCACCGGCGGGCAGACCTTGTGCTGAGAAAGCACGTAGTAGTTGGATATGCCCCTCTGCTCGGCCTGGACCACGGAGGCGGCGACTGTCGGCGCGGTGGTCTCGAATCCTATGCCGATAAACACCACGGCCCTGGTGGGATTGGCCTCGGCGATATCGAGTGCGTCCTGGGTCGAGTAGACGATTCTCACGTCGCCGCCCTCCGCCTTGGCCTGCTGCAGGCTGGAGCGACTGGCGGGCACCTTCATCATGTCACCGAAGGTGGTCACAATGATATCGGGAACGGCGGCAAGGGCGATGGCCTTGTCCAGGTCGGCGTTGGCCGTGACGCAGACAGGGCAACCGGGGCCCGAGAGCATCTCGATGGTCGGCGGAAGCAGCTGGCGAATCCCGTGCTTGGCGATGGCCACGGTGTGGCCGCCGCAGAACTCCATCAGCCGGACCGGTTTGGTGGACTTGCGGCGAATCCGGGCCACCAGCCGCTTCCCCAGTTCAGGGTCGCGGTACTCGTCGATGAACTTCATGCTTCAGACATCCTCCGCCGCCTCCACCAACTCAGTGAGAAGCTCCAGGGTCTCCTGCGCCTCCTCCTCGTCGACGACACTTATGGCATAGCCCGTGTGCAACAACACGTAGTCGCCCACCCGGGCCTCGGGCGTGAGCATGATGCTCGCCTTACGGCTCACGCCACCTATCTCGACCTCGGCCTCCACTCCGTCTATCGACTTCACGAGCGCGGGTATTGCCAGACACATCTTATCAGTCTCCTCATGTTCAACAGGCGAAGTTGGCGACGACCGCCTGTCCCAGCGAGACACCGCCATCGTTCGCAGGAACCTTCTCGTGAGTTATCACATCGAATCCGGCACGCTCCAGCGCCGCAACCGCGAGTCTCAGCAGGAGCCTGTTCTGGAAGACGCCTCCGCTCAGCGCCACCCGCGAGATGCCGGTGCTCCCCCGAAGTCTGAGACACACATCCGCTATCAGGCTCGCCATCGTACGATGGAACCTGCCCGATATCTCGGGCCTGGCCGCGCCGCGCCGCAGGTCAGCGAGCACGCCCTCCAGAAGACCCGCCAGCCGGATAACGGCGGCCCCGTCCGACTCCTCCAGAGAGTAGCCGTAGGTGCCGTCGCCACCCTCGGCCGCGCACATCTCCATCTCAATCACGGCCTGCGCCTCGTAGCCTATGACGCCCCTGACACCGATCAACGCCGCCACGGCATCGAACAGCCTGCCGGCGCTCGACGTCAGCGGCGAGTTGATCCCTCTTGCCAGCTGTGCCTTGATTATGTCAAGCTCACCCCGGCCCAGTTCGCGGCACGGCGGCAGCTCCGGCGCAAGCGCCCCATCGCCGAGCAGCGTCAGCAGGTAGCTTATCGCCATGCGATAGGGTCGCTCTATCGACGCCGCGCCGCCGGGCATCGGCACGTACTCGAAATGCGCCAGCCGCCGGAATCCCTTGAAATCGGCCACCAGGAACTCACCGCCCCATATCCGCCCATCCGTGCCATAGCCCGTGCCATCGAAGGAAACGCCGATCACAGGCTCACCAACACCATTCTCGACCATGCAGCTCACGATGTGGGCGTGGTGGTGCTGCACCGGCACAAAGGTCAAGTCCTTCCGCTCCTCGGCCAGAGACTTGGCGTACTTCGTTGAAAGATACTCGGGATGCATGTCATACGCCACCACCTCGGGCTCGATCCGGAAGAGGCGCTTGTAGAGCTCGATCGTATTCTCGAAATGCTCCATCGTCTCCAGGTTCTCCATGTCCCCGATGTGCTGGCTGACGAAGGCATGGTTCTCCCTGGTCAGGCAGAAGGTGTTCTTCAGCTCCGGGCCGCAGGCCAGTATCTGCTTTGCGGCGAATGGCAGATGAATCGGATAGGGCGCGTAGCCCCGCGCCCGGCGCACGACCTGAGCCTTGCCCAGCTCCACGACCGCCACGCTGTCATCATAGCGCGAGTGGATGTCCCGGTTGTGCACCAGGAAGTAGTCGGCGATATCCTTCAACCGTACCAGCGCCTCGTCGTTGTCCCTGGCGATGGGCTCCTCGCTCAGATTGCCGCTCGTCATGACAAGGGGCAGCCCCACCTCCCGCAGCAACAGATGGTGAAGCGGCGTGTATGGGACCATGACACCCAGGTAGTTCAGGTTGGGTGCCACGGATGTCACGATCGCAGAGCCCTCTTTCCACTTGAGCAACACGATCGGGCTGGCAGGGGCCTGCAGCAGTTCCTCTTCCTGAGGTGTTACCTCACAGTGCTCCCTTACCTCGGCAAGGTCCGTCAGCATGACCGCAAGCGGCTTGAATGGCCGTCGCTTTCGTTCTCGGAGCGTTTGAACAACGGCCCCGTTGGTAGCGTCGCAGGCCAGCAGGTAGCCACCCAGTCCCTTCACCGCCAGAACCATGCCGTCCCTGAGCAGGCGCGCTGCTTCGGCGAGCACGTCTTCGCAGGCCAACTCGTGCCCGGCCCGGTCCAGCAGCCTCAGGCTGGGGCCGCAGACGGGGCAGGCGTTGGGCTGCGCGTGAAAGCGCCTGTCCATGGGGTCATCGTACTCCCGCCGGCACTCCGGGCACATGGGGAACACGCGCATGGTCGTCTTGGGGCGGTCGTAGGGGATGTCCTCGATGATGGTGAAGCGCGGCCCGCAGTTGGTGCAGTTAGTGAACGGGTAGCGGTATCGCCTGTCCTCCGGCGAGAGAACCTCGGCCAGGCACTGATCGCAAGTGGCGATATCCGGGGAGACCAGTTGGTATTTCGCCTCCTCGGCGACACTCTCCCTTATCTCAAAACGCTGGTATCCCGCCGGAGAGTACCACGTCGCGCCGACGCCCTCGATGCGCGCCAGCGGCGGCGCTTTGGCGCTGAGATCCTCGAGGAACCGCTCCAGCGATTCCTTCCCACCCTCGACCTCGATCTTGACGTCGCCGGAGGTATTGCACACCCACCCGGCGAGGCCATGCATCCTGGCCAGCTGGTATACGAAGGGCCTGAAGCCGACGCCTTGCACAACGCCCCGCACGCTTACGCGCAGCAGGCTGTCGCCGGCCTCTGCAACGGCCCTCCCCACCGGTGACCGACCGTGGCTATCTGATTTCACGCCTGTCTCACATCCATAGGAAAGCGACGGCCTCCCGTGATGCTCCCTTGATTCCATTATACCAGCTATAGACGTTCGCGATACAGCTTCGGGGATTCCTATCGAGAATCGCCCCGGCTCATCAGAGTCAAGAAGGCACACTGCCTTCAAGCGAGAGGTAGACAGCTAGGCAGCAAGACGGGGTCAGGGCCTCGCCTACTTGACCGAGCTTCTGAACGCGAGATACGCCCCCACGATGCCGAAAGCCGCGAATGCTGCGAAAGTGGCCTGCGAGTCTGGTTGCGGCCACTGCGCGACCGGCTGCCCACGATGGTCACAGATTGATCTTGATGGGAGGAAAGTACCAGGAATTCGTGGTACTGACGAGGGGTTGATAGGTTAGTCAAGTTAAAGCATACTTGGTTCCGAAAGGCATTGACTTGATCATCGCCGTGTTTTACCATTGCGCGGGCCATACGATTCAGCAGGCGAGTCGGGAAGGGGGACAACCCGATGATCGTAGTCGGCGAGAAGATCAATACGAGCCGCAAGAGCATCCACGATGCCGTCGGCAGAGGTGATGCTGATTTCATTGTGAAGGTAGCCCGCGAGCAGGCCGAAGCAGGGGCGGACTTCATCGACGTCAACGCCGGCACGTTTCTCGATCGAGAAATCGACCGCCTGTGCTGGCTGGTGGATACGGTACAGAACCAGGTTGACCTGCCTCTCTGCCTCGACAGCCCCAATCCGAAGGCGATATCCGAGGCCATGAAGCGTCACAAGGGCGAACCCATGATCAACTCCATCTCGCTCGAACGCGACCGCTTCGACGCCCTGTTTCCGATCGTGACATCCCGGCCGTGCCACGTCGTCGCGCTGTGTATGGCGGAGACCTCGATGCCCACAACTGTCGAGGAACGCGTGAGTGTAGGCTCGGAGCTGATAGGGCGGCTGAGAGACGGCGGCGTCCCCCTGGAGAGGATCTACGTTGACCCGCTGGTGCAACCGGTCTCCGTTGACACAAGCATGGGCCTCGCTGCGCTCGGAGCGATCAGAAGGATCATGCAGGAGTTCCAGGGCGTCAACACCATATGCGGCCTCTCCAACATATCCTTCGGACTGCCCGAAAGGCGACTCCTAAACCGCAACTTCCTTGCACTGAGCATGTGCAACGGCCTGTCAGCCGCAATTCTCGATCCCACGGACGGACAGCTGATGTCCACGCTGCTGGCGGTTGACCTGCTTCTGGGCAAGGACGATTTCTGCGAGAGATTCATCGACGCGTACCAGGAGGGGCGAATCGTCGGATGACGACCGGCCAGAATAGGCACATAAGGGGTGAATGATGAGTGATCTGTCCGCACTGACCCAGGCAGTAATCAAGGGAGACGCCAAGACCGCCGTCGAGGAGACCCAGAAGTCGCTCGATGCTAAGGTGGGGATACAGGATATCATCGACAACGGCCTCATTTCGGCTATGGACGAGATGGGTGACAGGTTCTCCAAGGGAGTCATATTCGTACCGCAGATGCTTCGCTCTGCGAAGACGATGCAGGAGTGCATGAGGCTCCTGGAGCCCCTGATCAAGGAGGGCGAGGTAACAACGAAAGGCAAGGTGCTGATCGGGACGGTCAAGGGCGATCTGCACGACATCGGAAAGAACCTGGTGTCGATGATGATGGAGGGCGCAGGGTTCACCATAACCGATCTCGGCGTCGATGTGACGCCGGAGAAGTTCGCTCAGAAGGCGCAGGAAGTGGAACCGGACATAGTGGCCATGTCTGCACTGCTTTCGACTACTATGCCCGCCATGCCGGATACTATTCGAGCATTGGAGGAAGCCGGTGTCCGGAGCAAGGTGAAGGTCATGATCGGCGGTGCGCCGGTCACCGAGGACTACGCAAGGGAGATCAGCGCGGACTCCTACGCTTCCGACGCTGGCTCGGCTGTGGCCAGGGCTAAGCAGCTGCTCAACGTTTCCTGAACAGCAGCCGTCCAACAAAGGAGTGAGCCATGAAGCCTATAGATATCCCGACGCTTCAGCCCAAACTCAGAGTACTCGGCCGCGAGCAGGCGCTCGCGATCCACGGGGCCGCCCTGGAGATCCTGGAGAAGACCGGGATCAAGATGGAGCACCCGCGAGGCCTCGAGATGCTGGCAAGCGCCGGAGGCAGAGTGTACAACGGCGACTGGGTCAAGCTGCCTGCCTACCTCGCCGAGAACGCTCTGAGGTCGGCCCCGAGAGAGATCGCCCTGTATGACCAGCAGGGAAACAAGGCTATGGCGCTCACCGGTGGCAACCCGTACTTCGGCACCGGCTCTGACACAACGTTCACGATGGATTTAGAGACCGGACGACGCCGCAGGACAGCGTTGAAGGACACGGCGAACTTCGCCAGGCTGGTCGACGGCCTGGACAACATCTCCTTCGCCATGTCCATGAGCAATCCCGAGGACGTACCCGTAGCAGACATCTATGTATACGCCTTCGCTGAGATGGTCAAGAACACCAACAAGCCGATGGTGTTCATAGCCGACAGCGGCAGAGACCTAGCCAAGATATACGAGATCGCCTGCCTGGTCGCGGGCGGCAAAGATGAGCTGCGGAACAGGCCGTTCCTCCTGAACTACTCGGAAGCGATCAGTCCATTACGATTCCCGCAGAACGTAATGGAAAGGCTGCTGTTCTGCGCCGAAAACGGAGTCCCTCTGTGCCTGCCGTCGGGATCAAACGCCGGCGGAGGGGCCCCCGTGACTCTTGCCGGTGCCATGGCCCTGGGCATCGCAGAGAACCTGGCCGGCCTCATACTCCACCAGCTGGCGGGGAGGGGCTCGCCATTCCTCTTCGGTCCCAATGTGAGTGTGCTTGACATGAAGACCACGGTGGTCTCCTACGGCTGCCCGGAGTGGAGCCTGACGCAGGCGGCGCTGGCCGACATGCGGGACGAGCTCTACGGTCTGCCCGTCTGGGCCTTCGCCGGAGCCTCGGACTCCAAGGTAATGGATGCGCAGGCCGGGGCCGAGGCCATGTTCTCGATCATCACGGCAATGCTATCTCGCTGCAACCTGATACACGACGGCGGCTATCTCGAATTCGGCAACACGTCTTCTCTCGAAATGGTCACCATGAACAACGAGCTGGTAGCCATGAGCCGCTTCTTCGTCGAGGGAATACCGGTGAACGAAGGCACGCTGGCGCTGGACGCGATCCGAAGAGTCGCCGGCGGCGGTCCAGGCTCCATTTTCCTCATGGACGACCACACGTTCGAGCATTTCATGCAGGCCCAATTCCTGCCGGTTCTGCTGGACCGCTCACGCTACGACGTCTGGGAAGCGGCGGGAGGCAATGACCTGTACAGGCGATGCAACCTGGAGGCGAAAAGGGTACTCGCGGAACACGAGCCCGATCCCAAACCCAACGGGGTATTGAGAGAGATCGATGCAGTCGTACACGGTTCGTAATGGGGAGTCCTCTCCGGGCGCTAACCCGCCCCTCTACCAGCCTCTTGCGCCCGACAGCCTGGAGCAGATAGACCGCACAGGCCGCCGCATCCTGGAGAGAATCGGCGTTAGGATAGTCGACGATCGCTTTCTCGAAAGGCTGGCAAAGGCGGGAGCCGAGGTCGACCGCGAGGATAACAGGGTCCGCTTCCCCCAGGGCTGGTTGGACGAGGTGCTGGCACGTGCACCCTCCCGATTCGTCATGCACTCGCGGGATGGCCAGAACGACGTGCGCCTGGGAGAAGGCAAGGTCCACTTCGCCAACGGGGGCCGTGTCTTCCGCATACTGGACATGAGCACCGGTGGCTACCGACGGACAATGCTCCGGGACATAGCGAATACCGCCATCCTCGTCGATCATCTGGACAACCTCGACTTCTATATAGTCGCATGTCAGGCCCACGACCTGGAACTCGAGACGTATCATCTGAACGACTTCTTCCGGGCGTTCTTTCACACGACCAAGCACGTGATGGGGGGATGCGACGACCTGGTTGGAGCCGGGCAGGTCTGGGAACTCGCCAGCGTGATAGCGGGCGGGGAAGACAAGCTTGTCGAGAGGCCGTTCTTCTCGATCATAACGAACGTCGTCAGCCCGCTGACCGTAAACGGCAACTCCCTGGAGATAATCGACTTCTTCGCGACGAAAGGCATACCCGTTGTGTGCGCGCCGGCACCCATCTCGGGAGCGACAGCTCCGGCCACGCTGGCCGGCACGCTGGTACAGATGCACGCCGAGTCGCTTGCCGGGGTCGCGATAACGCAGGCGCTCACACCCGGGTCGAAGACGCTGTATGGCGCGGTACCAGCCACGATGGACCTGCGGACCATGGAATACACCATGGGTTCTGTCGAAATGGCGATGATGAACTCGGCCGCGGTCCAATTGGCCAAGCTCTATCAGCTCCCCATCTATGCCTCGGCGGGATTGACCGAGGCGAAACGCCCGGATATTCAGGCGGGGTTCGAGAAGCTCTTCTCCAACCTGACGGTGGCGATGGCTGGAGCCGACTGCGTCCATCTCGCAGCTGGCCTGATGGACTCCGGCAACTCCATCTCCTATGAGCAATTCGTGATCGACAACGAGATCATCGGCATGATCAGGCGAAAGCTCGACGGCATCGCGGTCAACGAAGACACGTTGGCATACGACGTCATCGAACAGGTGGGCCCCGGCGGCAACTACGTAGCGGAAGACCACACAGTTGACCACATGCTTGACGAGTTTTTCTACCCGAACCTCAGCGTAAGATGCAATTTCGATATATGGGAGGAGAGGGGGCGCCCGGACATGCTCAGCCGGGCACATGCCTTCGTCAAGCAAACCCTTCTGGAGGGTAGAGAGACACGAATCGACCCCGAAGTCATCGAGAGCATCAAGCAGACCCTCCCAGGACTCCGAAATGTCTAGCGCGGCGGACAACAAGCGACGGGAAGCCGTACGTCTGATTGCCTGTTCTGTCTTCAAGCCCCTCCTAGGGCACCTCGAATTCAAGCGGCGATACCCCAACGTGCGTATATCCTACCTGCCCTCCAACCTGCACGTGAGCCCGCACAAGCTCAAGAGGTACTTGGCAAGGGAGGTCGCCGCCGCCAAGAGAAGAGATGAACGTGTGGTCTGCCTCTACGGCGACTGCTTTCCGGACATCGAGGAGTTCTGCCGCAGGCAGGGGATCACAAAGGTCCACGGTTTCCACTGCTATGAGATGCTCCTGGGAAGTGGTGAGTTCAAGAGGTTGATAGACGAGACGGCGGGCACCTATTTCTTGGAGCAGGACCTCATACGCAACTTCGAGAGATACTGCGCGAGACCCCTCGAACTCCACGATGAGGAAATGCGGCGGTATTGCTTCGAGCACTACACGCGCCTGATCTACGTCAGGCAGCCCTCAGACCCGGACCTCCGGGAGGAAGCAGGAAGGCTGGCCGATTTTCTGGGCCTGACCCTCGAGATACGCGACGCGGACTACTCGCAGCTCGAAAACGAACTTACAGAGTTGATCTCCACGAAATGAAGAGGAACCAGAACCAGAAGCTGGGCAAGAGGAAGAGCCCCATTGCTTCTTCTGCTTCGGAGAAGCAAAGGACGAGGTACGTGTGGCTGAACGTGTTGCCCGACGACCTCTGGCTGAAGGTACGCAAGGGCGAGACGGTTTGGGAAGCGCTACGTGACACCGACGTCGATCTGGAGTCTGACTGTGGCGGCCTGGGCAAATGCGGCAAGTGCAAGATCAAGGTGCTGTCATCGATAGGCCCGCCCTCGGAGGAGGAACTACAGTTCCTCGACGAGGAGGAGCTGCAGCAGGGAATACGCCTGGCCTGCCGCACGAAGGTGGACAAGGACCTCGTAATCAACACCGCCGAGAACGGCTTCCAGGCCGAGTACTTTCAGATCCTCAAGACCGGCATTCAGCCGATCATGCATCCCGATCCGCTCGTGGGGAAGCGGCTGATCACGCTGCCCCCGTATCTGCAGCACGAGGGGCTGTCCGACCTGGACAAGATCAAACTGGTGCTTGTCTCCGAGTATCACGATCTCAAGGCCTCCATAAGCTGCCTTCGAACGCTGCCTGACATGCTGAGGGAGACGCAGTACCGTGGAGCGGCGGTGCTTCACGACAACTGCCTACTGGCATGGCAGGAGTGGGAGAAGGTCGACTGCTATTACGGCCTGGTGTTCGACCTCGGGACGAGCACCCTGG
The DNA here is from genome assembly GCA_964524995.1 of uncultured Dehalococcoidia bacterium. Classification (GTDB taxonomy): domain Bacteria; phylum Chloroflexota; class Dehalococcoidia; order SZUA-161; family SZUA-161; genus CAZGDV01. The sequence goes on from CAZGDV010000021.1 coordinate 22,380, forward strand.
TGGGCAAGCTAATCAACCTGAGCAACGGCAGTGAGGAAGCTGTGGTCTCGGGCCTCAACAGCCAGATCAAGTACGGCACAAACGTCATAAGCCGTCTCCAGTTCGTCTTGGAGCGCAAGGACGGCCTGGACATCATGCACAGCCTGCTCGCGAAAGACCTGAACAGCATAATCTCGCGCCTGCTCAGGGCAGGCGGGATCAAACCGGCCGACGTGTTCATTGCGGTCGCCGCCGGGAACACAACGATGCAGCATTTCCTGCTCGGACTCGACCCGTCCGGAATCGCCGAAGCACCCTTCTCGCCCGTGCTGACCGATGGGATCGTAGTGAGGGCCTCTGACATTGACATCAAATTGCACCCGGAGGCTCTCTTCTATGTGATGCCGACGAAGGCCGGATACATCGGGGGGGACCTGGTCAGCGTTATCCTCGCATCGGGAGCCTGGGAGCAAGATCACGACGTCGTTCTCGGCCTGGACCTGGGCACAAACGGTGAAGTGTTCCTGGGGAACCGCCGCAAGATCATGACCTGCTCGGCCGCCGCCGGGCCAGCGTTTGAGGGTGCCAGGATATCCCACGGCATGATAGCGCGAGCGGGAGCCATTGAAGCTGTGAGCCTCGAAGACGGCAACCTGCTCTACCGCGTTATTGGGAACATCAGGCCCAAGGGCCTGTGCGGCAGCGGGCTTGTCGAGCTCGTGGCGGTGTTGCTCCAGCTCGGCATGATTGACCACGAGGGCACGATCCAGCCCTCCGATATCCCCCAGGCCGCGAACCTCAATTCGAGAGTAGTGGTCCGAGATGATGTCTGCGACTTCCTTGTGGCCTCTGCCGAGGAGAGCGACGACCAACGGCCAATCTACCTGACACAGAGAGACGTACGTGAGGTACAGCTGGCAAAGGGCGCAATTGCGGCGGGTGTAATGACGCTGGCGGATGAGATGGGCATCACCATGAACGACATCCGGCGGGTTTACCTTGCGGGCGCACTGGGCAACTACGTGAACCCTTACAGTGCAATACGCATCGGGCTCATCCCAGGCGTAGACCCCCAGATCGTCACATCCATCGGCAACGCCGCAAGCACCGGGGCTTCAATGGTCCTGCTTTCGAAAGACTACTGGCACCTGGCCAACGAGCTATCGGATGCCATCGAGCACGTAGAGCTGTCATCCAGGCTCGACTTCAACCAGTACTTCGTTGAGAACATGAACTACCCCAAGGAGAACCTGGAGAGAAGCGACGACAGGATATACTGGTCCACTCAGCTCGCATCGTACCAATGAGTAACACAAGCCGGAGTCTCACAATAGGAATCGCAGGTGCCGGCGGTGACGGCGTCATAATCGCAGGCAGCTTCCTGCAGAGACTGTCCGCGTTGCAGGGATACTACAGCCAGATGCCCAGGTACTACGGTGCTCAAATACGGGGCGGAGGGTCCGCTGTCAAGCTCAGCCTCGATGCGGACGCCGCGTCGTTCCCCGGGGACTCGCTCGACGTGCTGGTCTGCTTCGATTGGGAGAGGTACCTCGAAGTGAAGCATGAGCTGGCATTAACGCCGGAGACGATTGTGCTTTGTGAGCAGGACCCAGAGGGCCAGATCGAGTTGCCGCGCGGCTCCTTCGTTCTCGATTTCTCGGGCGCGAGCCGTAGTGTGTCCGGTTCCACGCGAGGCAAGAACGTCGTCGCGCTCGCGATACTGACCAGGATCACCGGCCTGCGGGGCGATCTGGTGAAGAAGGCGATCGAGGAAGATGAGGAACTCGTCCTCCTCAAACACAACCTCCCGGCGTTCGAAGCCGGCGAGCAACTGCATTCCCAATCGTCGATTCCAGCCCTCCACCTGCCCCCACCAGCCAACGCCAGCCCCCGTGTCATACTCAGCGGCAACTCCGCTACGGCCCAGGCAGCGCTGAGAGCAGGCATCAAGGCATTCTTCGGCTACCCCATTACTCCCGCTTCCGAGATCATGAAAGAGGTCTATCAGGACCTGATATATGATTCCGGCGTGTTTCTCCAAGCCGAGGACGAGATAGCCGCAGCCGGCTTGACCATTGGGGCCTCGGTCACCGGCGCGAAATCACTTACCGCTACCAGCGGCCCGGGATTCGACCTGATGACCGAGATGATGGGCCTGGCCACCATCTCGGAGACTCCTATGGTGATTGTAGACGTGCAGCGGGGAGGGCCTTCGACGGGCATACCCTCCGGCACAGAGCAGTCCGATCTCGACCACGCCATCTACGGCGGCCATGGAGATGCGCCGAGAACCGTACTGGCCCCCTTTGACATCGAAGGGTGCTATCGTCTCACGATCGAAAGCCTGAACATCGCCGAGGGCCACCAGTGCGTGGTCATTCTGCTCTCCGACCAGTGGCTGGCCCAAACTCTCGTGGCCACGAGCGACACGTTCCTTCGGGACGACCCGGTCATCTGGGACAGGAAGAGGCCCGGACCGGAAGATGCTGCGGACTACCTGCGCTACAAGCTCACGGACGATTTCATCTCCCCGATGGCCAACGTGGGGGACGAGGGCTTCTCGTACCGAACGAGTGGTCTGTCGCACGACGAGAAGGGCAGGCCTGCCTTCGACTCGGGGGTGAATCAGAGTATGCATGACAAGCGGTGGCGCAAACTCGCACCACTGGCGGAGCGCGACGAACTGGTAAGGCTCTTCGGTAATGAGAGCTCGTCCAGAGGCGTAATAGCCTGGGGCTCGACTGCCCAGGCCGTCCTCGAGACTATCAGAGACCTGGGTCTATACGACAAGGTCAAGCTGGCCGTGCCGGAGCTGGTATTCCCGCTGCCGCACGCAGTGCGCCGGTTCGTTGAGTCGACCGAGAAGCTTCTGGTCGTGGAGATGAACCACTCCGGGCAGTTCTATCATTACCTGAGGTCCCGGGTAGACCTGCCCAAGGACACGCGATTGGTTGCCAGGGCCGGCAGCCGACCGTTCAGCAGGCAGGAGTTGGGGGATCCGATGCTGGAGTTGGCAGCATGACCGCGAAGACGGATGAATACAGGACCGGCGTGAGGCCGATTTGGTGCCCCGGCTGTGGCAACTTCGGCCTCTTGAACGCGCTGACCAAGAGAGTACTGCCAACGCTAGGCATCGCCAAGCACAAGGCCTTCGTAGTCTCCGGTATCGGCTGTTCGTCAAGAGTCCCGGCCTATATCGACACCTACGGGTTCAATACGCTCCACGGCCGGGCCGTAGTCATTGCTCAAGGGGCCAAGCTGGCCAGACCCGAATTGACCGTCATAGTAATCGGAGGAGACGGCGACTTCTTCAGTATCGGCACAGGGCACTTTCCGCACGCCGTCAGACGGAACCTGGATATCACGTGCATTATGGTGAACAACTTCGTCTACTCGATGACCAAGGGACAGACGAGCCCCACCACACCGCACATGGAGACGCAGAAGGGACTCCTTCCCAACGAGCACTTCTACCCGCCCGTCGACTCAATGCTGGACATGCTCAGCTACAGTGTGTCCACTCAATCGAGCTTCATAGCCCAGGGACTCTCCACAGATGTTGCCCATCTCGATTCACTGATAAGGGAAGGGATAAGCCACAAGGGGTTCTCATTCATCAGTGTGCTCACACCTTGTCCTACCTTCCATACGGAGGAAGTGTTCGACACCATCAAGCGGAACGCCAGCTATCTCGTGGAAGGCGAACCCGTCTCCCTGCCCGAATCTTCGAAAGACAAACCCTGGCTACACGACCCGAGCGACGTCACGCTCGCCCTGCGCCTGGCTGAGGACCCCGTCATGGAGAGGGCACACCTGGGTGTTTTCTTCAGGGGCACCGAACGCGAGTTCTGAGGCCGCGCGTATCCCTCGGCACCCTCCCTATTGACAGTTGTCATCCCCACGAGGTACAATCGCAGGCGACGATTGAAACAGGCGGCATTGTCCCGTACGCTGTCCTTAGTCGTCAACATAGAAGGCGGAGGATCATTATGTCGTTTCGCATGGCATCGAGAACAGGGCTTGTCATCGCATTGGCGATTGCCCTGGCTATTGCGGCCATACCTGCCCAGTTGACACCAACAGCGACAGCCTCCGACCAGGAGTACATCGAAGCGCTCGGTGATGTCCAATCTGCCGGCCAGGAATACATACCCGGCCAGGTTATCGTGAAGTTCAAGCCGGGGGTCATGGATTCAGCCATCGAGGCGGTGAGCGACCGGTTCGGACTTGCGTCGCTCTACCAAAGCCCCTTCGCTGGATTCGAGGTCGTTCAGGCTGTCGAAGGCACAAGCGTGGCTGAGCTGATCGATGCCCTCAGCAGCCTGCCCGAGATCGAATACGCCGAGCCCAACGCCATACGCCACGCCTTCTGGAGCCCCAATGATACCTACTACCCGTATCAGTGGAATTTCGGCCAGATCAACATGGAGAGCGCCTGGGACCTCGATACCGTCTCCCCGGTCCACGGGGGCGACCCCAGCGTCGTAGTTGCAGTCATCGACAGCGGTGTGGCTTTCGAGGATTACAACCCCGCCCCAGGCGAAACGTATCTCCGGGCACCCGACCTCGTGAACACGAGCTTCACGGCAGGCTACGACTTCGCCAACGGCGACGCCCACCCGAATGACGATCACCAGCATGGCACCCACGTATGCGGCACCATAGCCCAGAGCACAAACAACAGCTCCGGTGTCGCCGGGATAGCCTTCAACATCACCATCATGCCTGTGAAGGTGCTGGACGAGAATGGGGATGGGACCGATCAACAGGTGGCCGACGGCATATACTGGGCCACGAACAATGGTGCCGACATCATCAACATGAGCCTCGGCGGCCCGGGATCGACCCAGACCCTGGAAGACGCCGTGGCCTACGCCTACAGCAACGGGGTCACCGTCATCTGCGCGGCAGGCAACGCGTATCAGGCGGGTAACCTTCCTCAGTACCCGGCAGCGTACGACGACTACTGCATCGCAGTGGGGGCCACGCGGTACGATCAGACGCGGGCCTACTACTCCAGCACGGGGTCCTACTTGGATATCGCGGCCCCCGGCGGGGATATGACCGTCGACCAGAACGGCGACGGCCAGTGGGACGGCGTCCTGCAGCAGACATTTGCCTACCAGAACCCGATGGCCTTCGGGTTCTATTTTGCGCAGGGAACATCCATGGCGTCTCCGCACGTGGCGGGCGTTGCCGCGCTGATACTGTCCCAGCATCCGGGTCTGACGCCGGACCAGGTCAGGGAGGCACTCGAAACGACAGCCACCGACATCGGAGCCGGGGGCTGGGACGCGCAATTCGGCTGGGGGCTGCTCAACGCCCCGGCTGCGGTATCGTGGACGCCGCCGATGCCGCCCGAGGTCTCAACCAACAGCGAGTCAGGGGTCACCTGGGACTCAGCCACTTTGCATGGCACACTGGGCGACAAGGGCTCCGCCTCCTCCGTTGACGTTTCTTTCCAGCTGGCATCTGATGACTACTACACCAGCCATGCTGGCTACGAGTACGAGTACAGCGCCGGGACGATGACTTCAACAGGGCCTTTCTCATACTTGTGTGACGCAACCCTGGAGCCGGGCACGGCCTACCACTTCCGAGCCAAGGCTGTGGGCGACGGTACCGACCACGGTGATGATGTAGTCTTCACCACTGCCCTCGAACCGCCCGAGGTCTCAACCGACAGCGAGTCAGGGGTGTCGTGTGCTTCAGCCACTCTGCACGGCACGCTGGGCAACAAGGGCTCCGCCTCCTCCGTTGATGTTTCCTTCCAGCTGGCATCTGATGACTACTACACCAGCCATAGTGGCTATGAGTACGAGTACAGCGCCGGAACGATGACTTCAACGGGACCCTTCTCGTACCTGTGTGACGGAACCCTGGAGCCGGGCACGATCTACCACTTCCGAGCCAAGGCCGTAGGCACCGATACCGCCCACGGTGACGATTTGACCTTCACCACGATAGCGCTAGGGGATGCCAACGGCGACGGCGACGTCAACATGCAGGACGTTACACACACCGAGTTGATAATCCTGGGCTACGAGGACTCCACCTGCGGCGCGGATGCCAATGGGGACGGGGATATCAACATGGGAGATGTGACGACAATCGAGCTGATGATTCTGGGCTATCTGTAGCCGTGTAGAGCGAGCAGGTCCGCCGAGACCGCTTCCTGGGCCAGCAGCCGAGCCATTGCTCCTTGCCACGCCTCGCACACCCGAACACGGTGGCAACCATGCCGGACGTGCCATAGGACTCGCTCAGCAGCGGTCGCCAAGGCCTGTCCAGTCTATCTTCACTGCAGCCCCACAAGAGGCAATTCGATCACGGATGTCTCCACTCCGCATCACCGCTGGTACGATTTACCCGCCAGCATCCACCGGAATGGGCCATTGTGCCACCGGCAACACGCATGCTAGTGTTTGAGCAGTTGCGGTCTCCCCCACTACTCAACCGCCGGGAGGCCGTTTCATAAGTAATCACTATTCGGCAAATCCAGACCCATATGAGCACTCTCATACTTACCAGGCAGGACGTGTCCAGACTCGTCGAGATGCGCGACGTCATAAGCGTCGTGGAGCAGGGCTTTCGTGACCACGCATCGGGGAACGCTCTGATGAAGCCGAAGACCTACCTGAATGTGGACAACGGCGACTTCAGGGCAATGCCCGGCGCGGTGCCCGGCGGGGCAGGGGTCAAATGGGTGAACGTACACCCACGGAACCATGAGAGGGGACTCCCAACAGTCATGGGCGTCTTCGTCTACAGCGATCCCGCAACCGGATACCCTCTCGCCATCATGGACGCTACCGAGATAACAGCCTACCGCACCGCCGCGACCTCGGCCGTTGCGTCCAAGCACATGGCGCGCGCCGATTCCCGCGTCCTCGGGCTGGTCGGGGCTGGCTGCCAGGCGCGTATGCACATCGAGTCGCACCGGCAGCTGTTCGACTTGAAGCTGATCAAGGTGAACGATGCGTGCCCCGAGGCCATCGAGGCCCTAATGCACGAATACCCAGACTTGACCATACTCGCGGCGTCACCAAGAGAAGTGGCCGGGTCAGACATTCTGTGCACCCTCACGCCCTCCAGGAAGCCCATCATCAGGGACTCCTGGGTGAACCCAGGCACGCACATCAACGCCGTTGGCGCGGACGCACCAGGCAAGCAAGAACTCGATCCCGCTATCCTGTCTCGGTCACGTGTGGTCGTCGACGACGTAACGCAGGCATGTCACAGCGGCGAGATCAACGTGTCGATCAGAGACGGCCTGTTCAAATGTGAGAACATCTGGGCCACTCTGGGTGAAATCGTTTCGAGCAGCAAGCCAGCGAGAGAACACCAGGATATGATCACGGTATTCGACTCAACCGGACTGGCGATCGAGGACGTAGCGACAGCCCACCTGGTGTATGAGAAAGCACAGATAAGGGACGGCTTCCTGAGAGTCGATCTGGTCTGACACCGCTCGCCTTCGTGCACTTGCGTCCGGTGTCAAGCCCGGTGGGCATCGCAGGACTTTATTGGGACGATCATTTGGGACTTTTGAGGGATGGTGTTCCCGGCGGCGATCGATTAGGATTTCATTGGAACTAAGGCACGGAGGTACAGCGTGATGGAGAAACAGGATATGACTACGGAGACCTCCCAGCTGAAGAGGCTAGCGACCGACGCATCCGCAGAGGCGACTCCACGGACCCAGCACAACGACTCGGTCATGGACTCCACTGACGATGTTGTCTACCTGCTCAGCCAGTGCGAAGCTCTCGTCAACGACAGGGACTCCTGGAAGGAGCGCTCTTTCGAGGCTGAGAAGATAATCGCAGAGCTCAAGAGAGACAAGCAGGAGCTCATTCGCGCGATCGCTAGCGTCCTCAATCGCAGCTAGCCGGGCGCAGCGCCCTTTCTCGAGAGACCAACAGACACGAATTAGCGTAGCAGCGCTGCCCGACTGGGCAGCGCTTCACTATTCCCAGGATGCTGATCTTCGAGGATTGGGACTTTATTGGGATGCTGCGTGGTACTTTTGAGGGATACCCTCGATACAGGCAATCAATTAAGATGCAACGGAAATCAGGCCACCGGAGGAACAGCATGATGGAGGACCAGGAGATGACAGTCGAGAAGACCCAGTCGAAGTCCACCGCGATCAAGAAGCCCAAGGCCATCTCGACGGAGCCTGTGGTTTCATCGCAAGATGATGCAGCCGACGACGTCCAGTACCTTCTGAGCCAGTGCGAGTCTCTGGTTCAGGACAGGAACTCCTGGAAAGAGAGGGCCTTCGAGGCCGAGAAGCTGATCTCCGAGCTCAAGAAGGACAAGCAGGAGCTCATCCAGGCGATCACGCAGACTCTGAACATCAAGGGCTAGGTCGACAGAGCAATCACTAGTCTACCCAGACAAGGCCAGTATTGCTGTGCCGCCCGGTTGGGCGGCACTTGCTGCTGGTAGCACCCTGCGGCGGTTGATCACAAGACGAAGAGAAAGGGCCTCCAAAGGAGGCCCTTCTTGCTGCTCTTAGTCGCAGACTACGTATTCTTCAATTGAGGGACCCCTCGGGGGATCAAGCCTCGGTTGCAGGTCCTGTTTCGGGAACTCAATCGCCCACTCGGGTGGCAGCAGGATCGACTGCATGGCCTCGCTGCCCGCAGAAGCCTCCTGACCGCGTGGGGGCCTGTCAGCCCCACCAGGCCTCAGCCCTGCCATCCTAGCCAGCCTGGTGAGAGGCCCGCCGGCCCGGACATCGGCGGCCGGGCTCGGGCATGACGAAGCAGTCCCCCTCCGTCTCCGCAGAGCCTCGAGGTGCCTCGAGTAGAGATCGCTGCCATCCCCGCTCGACTCCCCACCAGCGGCACGCGCCACTTCGAGCGCCTTTGACAGCGCCTCCTCGGTCTCAGCTTCCTTGCGCAGAGCCAGGTTCGCCAGGGCAGCCGCCCTGTTGTATATGAAACGGTGCTCGTTGCGTTTTCGGAATGCATCCTCGAAGACACGGGCGGCCTCCTCACAACGACCCGACCTGAGCAGGATCGCACCCTTGGTGTTCAAGTAGGATGGGTTCGACGGATCGATCGACAGTGCTCTCTCGATCGCTGACTCTGCTTCCCGTATGATGGCCATGTAGTAGGGCTCGTCACCGGTGCTTCCTGCGCCGGACGGCTTCAGCGGCGTCCCCCACGGCATTCGAACACTCATGATCTCGGCGAGAACGCGCTCGGCGGCACTCGCGCGGAACGCCTCCTCCACCATGCGCTCGGCGTCCTCGCAGATGAAACTGACATAGTATGCGGACTGGGCCTTGCCCTCGCATGACGAGCCATCCATGGGATCCAATTCAGCGGCCCTGTTGAAGCTCGTCAGGGCCTCCTCGTATCTACCAAGGTGCAGCTCGCAGAGCCCCTTGCTCCTGAAGAGCGAACCTTCGTCCGGGCGCAGCTCAATTGCTCTATTGATACAGCTGACTGCATCCTCGTACTTGCCCAGTCTCAGCAGCGCGACTCCCTTGCAGTACAGCGCTGCTGCGCTGTCCGGCCTCATATGGAGGGCCGTAGCAATGGACTGAAGCGCTTCCTGGGGCTGGTTCACCTGCAGTAGCACGAATGCCTTGGCGATTCCGGCAGAGACGTCCGCCGGGCTAAGGTTCGTCGCCCTATCGAAAGCCTGCAGACTCTCCCTGCGCCTGCCGAGACAGGCGAGTGCATAGCCCGTGTCGCGCCAGCCCGACGCCTGGTCCGGGCACAATTGCACCGCCCTCTCCAGCGCTTCCAGTGCCTCCTCATGCCGCTCTGCCTCCAGGAGGATGATCCCCCTTGCAGACCACGCAAGCCCATCGTCCGCCCTGAGCTGAGTCGCTTCGTCGAGGTCCTGTAGCGCCTGTCGATGCCTGCCTAGCAATCCGAAGACGACGCCCCGATTGCGCCGGGAATCCACGTCGGCAGGATCAATCGCGATAGCCTTATCCAGGGCTTGCAGAGCCTGCTGGTGCCTGCCCAGCAGTGACAAGGCAAGCCCCTTGCCCTGCCACGCCCTTGCGTTCGCCGTATCCATCGCCAGCGCTTTCTCGAAGCACCGTAGCGCATCCTCTGTCCGACCCAGGCACATCAACGCAACCGCCTTGCTCAGCATCGGCCACAGGTTGTCCGGGTCGGCATCGAGCGCTCTGTCAAGGGCCTCAATCGCGTCCAGGTGTCTCCCCAGCCCACCGAGGGCAGCAGCCATGTTCACCCAGTCTGTCGAATTGGATCGATCCAGGGTTGTGGCCTGTCTCAGTGCCAGCAGCGCTCGTTCGTGCTCACCCATCGCCAGCAAGACGTGCCCCATCCTTCCCCACAAGATCGCGCCCTGTGGGTTAAGTGCCACGGCTTCGTCGAACGCCTCCAGCGCCTCTCTGTAGCGCTTCAGCTCCGCAAGGGCCTCGCCTCGCCCGCACCACGCTCCTACATCAAGGGGGTCCAGGTTGGTCGCACTCTCCAGCGCGCAGAGCGCCTTGTCGTACTCCCCAAGGCGCAAGAGTACCTCGCCTTTTCGGCTCCAAGCCGTCGCGTTGTCAGAATCGATCTCAATCGCCTTGTCTGCGGCTTGCAGCGCCTCTTCGAACCTCTCCAATCCCCTGAGAGCTGTCGCTTTCCCCACCCACGAAGCCGGGTCATCCGGCCTTAGACGAATCGCCATTCCGAAGTCATGCTCAGCTTCGCTCCACCTGCCCAACGAGATAAGTGACTCGCCCTTCAATGACCATATCGCCGGATCAGCACGATCAGCCTCCACGGCCGTACTGAACGCCTCCAGTGCCTCCTCCCACCTGCCCAGCGCGGCAAGGGCTGACCCCTTGCACAACCATGGCTCCGCTTCGCCCTGGTCCAGGCCGGTCGCAACCTCCGAGGCCTCGAGCGCTTCCTCCGGCCTTCCCAACCCGAGCAAAGCCTCCGCCTTTATGCACCAGGCGGAACAGTCATCACCCTCGATTCCCACGGCCCTATCCGCCGCCTGTACCGCCTCGGCCAGGCTGCCGTTCCTCAGCAGCGCCAGTCCCCTGCATCTCCACGCTCTCGCGCTTGACGCCGCAGCCAACAGCGAAACGCTCAGCAGAGACAGCGCCTCCCCGTAGCGCTTCAACTCCGCAAGGGCCTCACC
>CAZGDV010000022.1:0-33393 GCA_964524995.1 uncultured Dehalococcoidia bacterium
CTGTGGCCGGTACGATGAAGAGATCGACAGGCTTCCTGGTCACGGCGGCGCTCATGGCCGTCGCGGGCATACTCATGGCAGTGGCCCTCGCCAGATACGTGAACAGGCTGCCCGACGACTGGGTGGGGATCGGCCTCTTCTCAGCCGCCATGATAGGCTTCCTCATCGCCCTCGTTGGCTTCCTGGTTCGATGGCGTGAGGAAAGGCGCAGGGAGGAAGAGCAACCCCCGACCGGCTAGGGCGCGTGATCCCGTTATGACACGCCCAACGCCCGATGGCAGATCACTCAAGCCCCAGCACAAGCTTCAAGCTTCGATCGATCGCCGTCACGTCCCTGCGCGACATCGAGCCGAGCTTGCGGGACACCATGCCTCGCTTGACCGTCCTCAGAATGCCGGTGGCTACGGACGGGAAGAGCAAGCCAGCCTTCCGCCAGTCCCTGATAACGTGATCACCGAACAGCACGCGCTCCATGTTGCTGGTGACAGCCGCTATGATGATCTCGCCTCGCGCGCGGTTGTACTCCCCTGAACTGACCACTACGGCGGGACGCCGCTTCACCCCGCTCTCATCGGCGAACAGGAATCCGACGAGGACTAAATCCCCACGCTCATATCCGGTCATACGCGGCATCTTTCTCGTTGTCCCACAGCTCAGCAAGCACAGGATCGGTCTCCGCGGTCAGGGCGGCAGGGGCTTCGGGCCCACCAAAGCCTGCAGCCGGCGCGGGGACGTTGTCGAGGTCCTGTCTGCGGAACCGGCGATGCCTTTCGCGCCCGATAAGATACGTTGGCAGCCTGCCATCTTTCGTGAGCTTATACACGGTCCGCCGGGACACAGACAGGTACTCGGCAGCCTCGTCAACCGTGAACCATTCCTTCGCAATATTCATACATCGACCTCAGCAGCACCCAGACTGTGAGACGTATTCTAGCATATAGAAGCACATATGTGCAATACGTCGCCAAGTAGGGGCGCATGGCCATGCGCCCCCCCTACCCCGAACCCCCGCCAGCCAACGTAGTTATTCCCACCCAACGCCCGATGGCAGGCAGCCGCGAATGGTTGACGTTGGTACAAGGACAACTGTAGGGGCACAGGATCCTGTGCCCCTACGATAATTCTCCCTCCGCGCCGAATCCCTGCCAACCAGCGTTCTTCTTCTCTCCCTCCCACCCACATGCGTCTCGGGGGCTTCGCACCTCGCATACCACAGACACGGCAGGGAGCGGATGCTCCCTGCCTACCCATATTCACGAGGGATCGGGAGCAGCGCTCCCGTGGGCGGGTGGGTGGGACTACCTAACGCCCGATGGCGAGCCCATTCCAGCAGCTACCCTCCCTTTTGTCTACCCAAGCCGCCGGTGCTATAATTGCCTCAGTTCCCGCCGGGAGCTCTGCCGGGTGGTGTAGTGGTAGCACAACGGCCTTTGGAGCCGCAAGCTCGGGTTCGAATCCCGGCCCGGCAGCCATTCGCAATACGCCTTGCCGCCTGACTACCGCAGGGGGTCGCACCATGAGCCATATACACGATGACCAGCCATACCACCGGCTGCAGAAGCGCCTGGACAAGAACATTACGGGGGCACCGTATTCCCCCGTATTCATCGAGATACTGAAGCTGATGTTCACGCCCGAGGAGGCGGAGTTCGTGAGGAACATCCCCAGCCGCCCCACACGGTTGGATGACCTCGCGGTCAGGCTCGGGGTGCCAGCCGAGAAGCTGGGCGACCAGCTTGGTGAGATGGCCCGGCGCGGCGTGATGCTGGACATCGACATCAAGGGAAGACGCTATTTCGCATTGCCGCCGGTGGTGATCGGGTTGTTCGAGTACTCCTTCATGCGGATCGACGGGGACAGGCCGGTGGGCGAACTCGCGCGCCTGTTCGAGCAGTACATGGCCGAGGACGACAAATTCGTCCGGGCCGTCTATCAGAAGGAAACGCAGATCGGGCGCTCCTTCGTGCGCGAAGAGGCCTTGCCGCAAGACGACCACATCGAGATTCTCGACTGGGAGCGGGCCAGCCATATCGTACAGTCAGCTTCCGTCGCGGCGGTATCGCTGTGTGCTTGTCGCAACAAGGCGGAGTTGCTCGGCCATCCTTGCGACGCGCCGCGTCGCACCTGCCTCTCACTGAACGGAGGGGCACTGCCTATCATCAAGGCCGGGCTGGGGGAAGCGATCTCGACCGACGAGGCAATGCGCATCCTGCAGGAGGCCAAGGAGGCGGGGCTGTGCCAGTCGGGTGACAATGTCCAGCGCAATGTAACGTTCATATGTAACTGCTGTGGCTGCTGCTGCGAGATGGTGCGGGCGATGAAGACCTTCGACCTGGCGAAGGCCATCGTCTCGTCCAACTGGATAATGCAGGTAGACTTGACCAATTGCAGGGGCTGCGGCAAGTGCGCGAAGGCATGCCCGCTTGGTGCAATCGAGATCAAGGAGGAAGGCGAGGGCAAGGAGAAGAAACGCTGGGCCGTAGTGGACGAGTCGCTCTGCATGGGGTGCGGTGTCTGCTACTCGGTCTGCAAGTTCGGCGGAGTGACAATGCAGCCCCGACCTCAGCGCGTCTTCACGCCTGAGAACACGTTCGATCGGATTGCGCACATGGCGATCGAACGCGGCAAGCTGGCAAATATCCTCTTCGAGAACCCCGAGAAGCTCAGCCACCGGGCGCTGGGGCGGATCATCGGCGTGCTGGAGAAGACCCCACCGTTCAAGGCCGCCATGGCCATCGAACCGCTCCAGTCAGCCTTTCTCAAGAGAACAGTCAAGTTCGCGAAGGGCAAGTGAGTCTTCGCGGGGGGCTTCAGTTCGCCGACCGCTTCTGGTATCATACTCAGCACAGCCTGAACGCGGCCCCTAACGTGATCGACGACTATGCGGGAGACTCAGGATTGAGACTGCAGATTCCAGAGATCGGCGAGGTTTCGGTGACCTCCTGGGATCTCGTGAGAGGATTGTGGTTCCTGATCACTCGCGTGGCCATATTGGGAACCTGTGTAGGAATTCCGCTGGGGCTTGCCTGGCTGATTGGTTGGCTCAGCAGTTCCTCGGTGCAATAGAGAGGGCGGCCGCCTGGGCCTTCAGATCGCATTCGGAAGACGGGGGGATTAAATGAGGCAGTTCATTGAGGACTTCATCGAGGCGCTATTCGCTTGCGTCCAGTTGGGCCTGGCAGTGCCCGTGCTACTCATCGCTCTGTTCGGCCCATCGATCGGGATACTGATCCTGATACTCTGGGCAGCCGGCGTGCTTTGGTGAAGACTCGCCACACCAGCTAAACCCTCGCCCCCAGCCAGAACTGTCCGCCCTAGACCTCCGCATCCGCGGAGACCCTCGATGGCTCATCCCAGCTGAACCGAAGCAGGTCACGCGCAATCTTCTCCAGGCTTCGCGCCAGCTTCTCCTCTGAGAACCCGCCCAACGCCAGGAAATAGCCAACAGCGCACGTGTCGACGTAGCCATCGGCCTGCCAGTAGTAGTAGCCCGAACCCACGGGGTTCTCCTTCGGCCCCAGTCTGGTGCCTTGGGCGTTCTTTTCACTTATCATCCAGGATCCTTCGGGATCGAGGAACTGCAGCCAGATGCCACGAACCGCGAGAGGCCTCTCCGGGTCCCTGACCCAAGGCCAGACGCGCACCCTGACCCCACCGAATTTCGTCTGCATGCTCCACCCGAAGTTCTCCTTGCCCCACTCCTTGGGACGATGCTTGTCGATCTTCCCATCGACACTCCGAGCGAATTCGATGCACACCTTTCGCACCGTCGGGGCCAGTTCCTTGACCTGCCTCTGGCGTTCCTTCCTCTGCTCGCGGATGCGCTTCCTTTCCGTCGCCAGCCGCTCGTGCTCACCGGCCTCCTGCTTCTCAGCTAACTCCCTGATCTTGCGGAAACGCTCCTGCCAGGTCAACAAGGCCCCCTTTTCGCAGCATAGAATAGCACCACTCCAAGAACATTGGCAAGGCATACCGGGCGATTCGATAGGTAAGCGTAGGATCATAAAATATTGCTAGGGTTAGTACATGTTGGTATTCGTCGGATACGGCGAACTGAACGGACATGGCGCGTCCCTGCGCGCCGGAGCCAACCACCCACCCTCGCGACCGAGTAGGAGTAAAGTTTCCCGCCAATCAGTACCTAAATGGGATTGCCTGCCAAGATGCGCAAGGCGAGAATCGAAGTAGGAGACCCATTCCATACCACCCTTCTTGAGATAACACCAGAGGCCCAGGATATGCGGAAGCCACGTAGTTGCAGTAAGAACGTTCAGTTTTGCGAGCAGTGTCCCGAATGGGAGCCGATTCCCTTTCATGACAATGGGGGCCTGTGCGTTGCCGATAACGCAGTCCGGGATGCAGACTCGGGCCCGACCACAGATGATACCGGCCTCTGTAATACGGGAGCCAGGCGTCGGAGACGGAGCGGAGTCCGTCGACGCAAATCTGTCCAAAGTACGACGCCGACCGGTACTTAGTGGGGATTGCCTCTGCCGCGTGGCCACGGCAGGATAAAGCTAAGAGATAAGAACGGGCATGGCCCCAGTGGCCGCCCACAGCATTCGGAGGAGGAAATGCCCCAGCTAATAGCCACCATATCGTTCGCTCTATCGATGGGTGTGTTGCTCGTCTTCTTGGGGATCTTCCTCGACTACCTGCACGAAAGACGGGACGCCCACAGGAAGCATCAGGCGAATTCCTAGAGTCGTCTTCCGCGCCAGTATTTGACCTCGGGCTGCTCCCCTCCCCCACCGTGGAAAGTCCCGCCTGGACCCCGTGGCCAGATCTTCTGCTTCGTCGCCACCTTGTACAGAACGGCAACCACCACCCCCAGCAGGAACCCGCCTACGTGTGCCCAGTAGGCAACACCGCCCTCGGTAGAAGGGAGAAGCGCCCCGACCCCCTGGAAGAACTGAAAGACGAACCAGAACAGAAGCAGTGCAAGAGCTGGTATCCTTACGAAGAAGAACAGAACAAGGGTAGTCACACGGCTGTACGGGTAGAGCAGCATGTACGCCCCCAGCACCCCCGCGATCGCGCCGCTCGCACCAATGATCGGCACCACAGAGTCCATGTCGGTAGCGACCTGCAGCCACACCGCGACGAAGCCAGCCGCCAGGTAGAAAAGCAGATAGCGCAAGTGGCCGAACCTGTCCTCTATGTTATCCCCGAACACCCATAGGAACAGCATGTTGAAGAAGAAGTGCCAGAACCCACCATGTATGAACATCGATGTGAAGATGCTCAGCCAGTCGCTCAACGGAGTCCTCAGGTCCAGGAGGCCCAGGTCGGTATTCTCTACACCAAGACTGATGCCCTGCGTCAGCTCGATCGGTATCACGCCGTACTTATAGATGAACACAGTCTCATCCAAGTGCCCCATTATCCATTGATATACGAAGACAACAGCGCAGACGACAATGATCGATATGTTCACATAGGGTCGCGTTTTTCTTCTGAGCTCGCTGTCGGATATCGGGATCATGATACGGCGCTCGCCGGAGAGTCCGCCGCACGCACGTGGGTGCCGCGCCGTCCAATTCTAGCACCGAGGCATTCGTGCGGCAACAGACGTCCGCCGCTCAGGGTTGCATCGGAGCCGCCAAAGGCAGATAATGCTGTGCTATCAAGCACAAGCGTCCTGTCTACAATACATCTCCTGCAGGAGGTAGAGCCATGAGGGGAGCACGTCTCGTACTGATATCACTGCTGATTCTGTCGATCACCGTGCTTGCGGTCGCCTGCGGGTCAGAGGAGACTACGCCCACTCCTACCCAGGAACCCACCCTGGAGCCGACACCCACTGGAACGGCCCAGCCCACAACGCCAAGTCCTACGCCACAGCCTACGGCGCAACCGGACATGGCGCTCGCGCTCGAGGCCCTCAAGGACCTGCCCCTGGAATGGCAGGAGACCAGATACGTCGGCATCGAGACGACAAGGCAAACCCCGGACCTCAGTAGTGACTTCGCAGCCTACGAGACCGGTGTGCGGGCCGGACTGGCTGCCCTCGGAATGGACATAGATGATGTCTCATGGCTGGGCTTCTCAGCCGGTCGCGCAACGGTGTACGGAGGCGAATTCGATGTCGCCAACATGGGCACGGCTTTGGCTGACGACGGCTATCAAGAGGACACGTACCTGGGCGCGACGATCTGGCAGCACCCGGAAGACGGGAACGTAGTCGCCATCCTGGGAACGACGAGGGTCGTGCTTGCCCATAACCTGGACGAAGCGAAGCTCTGCGTGAGCGTGATGACAGACTGGGCCGAGTCTCTGCTCGATGACGGAAACATCGAGGACGCGGTCTTGAAAATGCCCAGCAAGCCTTTACGGATAGACCTCATCCAGGGTGGTTACAGTGGGCTCATCGTGTCATGTACCGGCGTCTCGTATCTGGGTGGCGGAACCCTCGCGATGCAGACCGCGGCCAAGTTCCTTGACAAGGCCGCTGCCGCCAAGGGGCTCACTTACATTGAGGACTCATTTGATGGCTGGGTCCGGAGCTGGAGCATCGAGGATGCCGAGGTGGTACAGATACAGCGTTTCGTCCGGTTGACGGGGACCGCTGAGATCAGCAATGTCGATAGACCGCTTGGATACTGGACCCATTGGCTGCAATAGGCGCATGGGCTTCATGAAGGAGCGCTCCGGGCCGGGAGCCGAGCGCCAGTGGCCGAACTGGCAGACAGGGTAGAATCGAGATCTAACCTCGATTGGTACCGCCGGCTCTCCCCGTGTATACGTGACCTGGCGGCTGAGCATCCGGCCAACGCCGCTCTTAGCAATCCGCAGACTGGAGGTCGAAATGGCACAAGTAACGGGAAGCACACTGGTAGGCAGGGCCCTTAAGAACGAAGGCGTGAAGGTGATATTCACGCTCAGTGGAGCACTGCACGGTATATACGATACGTGTGTGGATGAGGGCATAGAGCTCATAGACATGAGGCACGAGCAGGCCGTGGCAAACGCGGCCACTGGGTATGCGTTTGCCACCGGCGAGCCCGGCGTAGCCATGGTCACCGAAGGAGCCGGGGTGGTCAACATGACGCCAGGGATAGCCACGGCGTATCAGGCATGCGCGCCCGTCATCGGCATCACCACTCACACCCCGCTCTACTTCGAGGGAATGGGAGTCATCCAGGAGTTCGATTCGAGCGAAATGTACCGCTCGATCACCAAATGGCGAGGCTACTGCCTGTCCGCCCGCCGCGTACCAGAGTATGTGGCCACTGGGTTCAGGTACGCCACTACGGGCCGCAAAGGCCCCGTGCTGCTGGAGTTTCCCACAGAAGCGCTTCTGCTATCGGTCGAAGAAGAGCAGGCCTCAATCATGCCGCCGCACAGATACAGGACCGACGCACGCCCTTACGGAGACCCCAACCTCGTCAGGAAAGCCACGCAGTGGCTGCTGGATGCCGAGAGGCCGGGAATCTTGATCGGGACGGGGGTCTTCTGGGCAGGGGCCTCCAAGGAACTCATACAGTTCGCCGAGCTCCTGAACATACCCGTGTGCTACGCAGGGATAAGCGGAAAAGGATGCATTCCCGATGATCATCCGCTTTGTGGAGGACCCGTGGGTCTCGGCTTCGGAAGCATAGCGGGAGCCGATGTGCTTCTCGCCATAGGCGTCAGATTCGAGGAGATAGTGGGCTACGGCAAGGGAGACTTCTATGCGCCTGACGTCAAGGTGATTTCAGTAGATATTGAACCCACCGAGATCGGCAGGAATAGACCGATCGATATCGGTATATGGGGCGATGCCAAGGCGGTGTTGACCCAGTTGATCGAGTCCTCGAAAGAAGCGCTCAAGAGTGCTGGCGTGAAACGTGCGGAGACAGAGTGGACGAGGACTGTGCGAAGCATAGCCCAGTCGATCCCGGATGCAGCATACACCGGAGCGTCAGAGACGGCGAAGCCAATCGACCCCAGGACCCTGGGAAAGCAGGTGTGCGAGTTCATGGGCAAGGATGCATGCATCGTGATGGACGGGGGAGACATACAGGCACACACTGCTCCCTTCCACTGCGCCGGCTTTCCGGGCAGCTACGTATCGGGTCTGGGTACCCCGAGGTCGGGCCAGTTGGGAGGCGGCATTCCAACCGCGATCGGCGTCAAGACAGCGAGGCCAGACAAGAGAGTGCTTGTTGTCGTGGGGGATGGCTCTTTCCTTCTGAACGCGAGTGAGATCGACACGGCAGTGAGACATAAGAAGCAAGTTGTTGTGGTTATCGGCAACGATTGCCAATGGGGCGCGGTAAGGCATTTTCAACAGCTCTGCGAGCATCGTGACGTCTGCTCGAAGCTGAGCGAGGACACACGGTATGACAAATACGCGGAAAGCCTGGGAGCCTACGGTGAGTTGGTGACCGAACCAACGGAGATCAAGCCAGCCCTGCAGAGAGCCTTCGACTCGGGGCTGCCTGCCGTTCTCGACGTCAGGACTGATCCTTCCGTCATGAGTTTCGAGAACCTCAGAGAAGGGGATTCCAGAAGCAAGCTGCTAGAACTGCTGAAGACTTGATACGCGTGGCGGGCCAGACTTGTGCCGCGCGACAGCCGCAGAGGAACCAAGAGCCCTAGATGAGTATCTTGGCGCCCTCGTCTCTCGATGCCTCCTGGATTGCCTCAGTACCATTTACCTACCCTTGCGTACCAGAAATTACCATTTATATGAGGACGGCTAGCATGCTACAGTTCTAGTATGTTAGGTAGAGTGGTCCTACTTGCGCTCTTTCTCCTGGGACTCACGGTCGCCATGATGCCTTCCAGCGCCCCGGCCGATGACGGCGGTGCGATAACGTGGAGCCGCCAGTACGGCTTCGGTGGGAGGCGGATGGACATGGGCCAAAGCGTGCTGGAGACCGCGAACGGCGATTTCATCGTCGCCGGCTACTCGAAGTCGTACACGTTTTCAGGCAGCAAGATCAACCACGTCTATCTCCTGAGAACGGACTGCAACGGCAACATGCTGTGGCAGACCTTCCCCGATGAAGGATGGGCCTTTGCGTTGGAGCAGGCCATCAATGGCGGCTTCATTGTGGCAGGATCGGTCGAGTCCTCGACCTACATCCTCCGGGACGTCTACCTGGCAAAGACTGACGGCAACGGCACCCTGGACTGGACGAGAACCTACGGGCCGGGACAGGCATTCGCCGTGCGCCGCACGGAGGACCCCGGCTATATCATCGCGGGCTATACCACCTACATCGGGTACGGGCTCGACGACATAGTCCTGATCAAGACCGACGCCTGTGGCAACCAGACCTGGAAAACCATGATCGGCGGTCTCAACAACGAACGGGCATACGACGTGCGCGAGACCATCGACGGCGGCTTCGTAGTTGCCGGGTATACTGACTCCTTCGGCACGGGATCGAGAGACGCGTTCCTGGCGAAGACCGACTCGACCGGCCAACTCTTGTGGAGGAGAACCTACGGAGGGAACGGCACCGACGTTGCCTACGCAGTGGAAGAGAGCGACAACGGGGGCTTTGTGATCGCAGGCTCGACACAGCCTGCGGGAGCAGGCTCCAACGACTTCTACCTGTTCGAGACCGACAGCTGCGGGCACGTGGTGTGGGAACGCACTATCGACGTGGCCTTCTCCGACGAGGCCTTCTCCATGGATCGGACCACCGATGGCGGCTACATCATCGCCGGCAGAACGAAGGCTTCGGCCACCTCGGTCTACAAGGCCCACATCATCAAGATAGACAACCTCGGTCGGACGACATGGCATACCTCCTTCGGGGGGTCCGATTCCGACGAGGCCCGCTGCGTGCGCCAGACATCGAGCGGCGGGTACATAATCGCAGGCACGTCGGATTCCATGGGAGACCGCCCTCCGGAAGTCTATCTGGTCAGCATCGCGGCCGGACCAGTTGTCCAGCCGTCGGCGACAGCGACGCCCTCGCCGAGCCCGACGCCCATCCCCGGCAATCACACGGCGATCCAGTACTGGACAGCCAGATACGACGGCAATGCGACAGTGTATGACTACGCAACTGCCATAGCAATAGACGCAACCAGCAACACTCATGTCACGGGTCACAGCTGGGGTGGCAACGTCACTCAACGCGATTACGCGACCGTCAAGTACTCCAGCACCGGCAGCCAAACGTGGGCAGCCAGATACAACGGCCCCGGCAACGGGGACGACTTCGCCGCTGCGATCACTCTGGACAAAGCAGGCAATGTGTACGTCACGGGAGGAAGCGAAGGCAGTAGTACGGGCCGCGACTTCGCGACCGTCAAGTATTCATCCACCGGCAACCGGACCTGGGTAGCCCGCTACGATGGGCCCTCGAGCGGTGATGATATGGCAAGTGGCGTCGATGTAGATGCCGCTGGCAATGTCTACGTCACCGGCTCCAGCGTGGGCAACGACAGCAGTCTGGACATCACCACCATCAAGTACAACAGCGCCGGAACACAGCAGTGGGTCACACGCTACAGCGGGCCGGCGGGCGGTGATGATCACGCGAAGTCGATTGAAGTGGACGGAGCTGGAAACGTCTGGGTAACCGGATACAGCTGGAATGGCATCACGCTACCTTACAGTACAGACCCCTCCGGCAAGCTTATCACCATAATGTACGATGCGAACGGCAACCAGCAATGGCTGGCAGAGTACGACGGCCCCGCCGCCAGGTATGACAGCGGCGAAGACCTGGTGTTGGATAGCTCCGGCGACCTGTGCGTCACCGGTACCAGCGAGAGCAACTTGACCGGCCTCGATTATGCCACGTTGAAATACGATCAACTGGGGAACCGGCTATGGATCGCTCGGTACGGCAACCCAGGCAACGGAACCGATGTAGCCAAGGCCATCCTAGTCGACAGCTCGAGAAACGTCTACGTGACCGGGTACAGTGAGGGCAATGGAACAGGCTATGACTTCGCGACCGTGAAGTACGACAGCCAGGGTAACCCCCTGTGGGTGTCGCGATATGACGGCCCAGCCAGCGGTTATGACGTGGCAAGTGACATTGCATTGGACCGGTTCGGCAGTGCATATGTTACCGGGTTCAGCCAGGGGAACGGGACAACGAGCGATTACACAACGGTGAAGTACGATAGCGATGGCAGCGAGGTCTGGGTTGCGCGCTACAACGGGACGTCGGGGCAGGAGGACAGAGCAGCAGCCCTCGTGCTCGACAGCAACAGCGATGTATACGTGACCGGCTTCAGCGAAGCGAACACCACGTCGCGCGACTTCGTCACCGTCAAGTATTCGCAGAGCGGGCATCCCCTGGCAACGCCGACTCCGACGCCTACCCCCACGCCAACCCCGACGCCGAGCGGGAATACGACTCAACTCCAACCGACCACGGTCGACCTGAGCAGCACTATGACGCCCGGCGGGCTTCTGCTCCAGTATACGGAGGTCTACACGCCCGATGAGATGGCCTGGCTGGAGCTGCTCACCGGCACGACAGTGCTCAGCGCGGCAGCTGAACCGGTACAGAGCATGCAGGCCGCACAAGCCAGCACGTCCCCGGATCCACCCACCGGCGCAACGAGAGTGGGGCTCACATACGATTTCAGCCCGGACGGAACGACATTCGACCCCGCTCCGAGCATCGTTTTCAAGTATGCTGCTGAGTCGCTCCCCAACGGCGTATCAGAGGGGGGCCTCACCATAGCCTACTACGATGCTACGAACCAGCAGTGGGTGAACCTCGATTCTACGGTCGACACAACCGCGCACACAGTGACAGCGGAGGTGTCACACCTGACGTCCTTCGGCCTCCACGCCGGACCCGCCGGGGCGGGAATCAACCTGGCTGTGATCATTGGTCCAATCGCAGGATTGCTCTTCCTCTTCGGCCTGATGTACTTCCTGAACGCCCAGGGGGCCAAGCGCCTGGAGGGGAAGGGAGACTCCGCGCCCGGTCCGGAGCCACAGCGAACCCCGGCGCAGTAGCTATACCATCTATTCCGGCTCAGCCCCCCGGCCTCTCCCGGACACTACTACTGCCTGCAACCAGTACCGCACCATCTGCCCGAAAGTACCTGGTAAGAAAGTACCTGTATCTGACGCAACGGTGGCCAGCTTCAACTCGTTATACATATGGTTGCCTACAGAGCTACTTCTATATCGGCAGTGTGATGATAAGCAGCAAGACAATCAGAGCAACGGCTTTTCTGGTCCTGGTCTTCCTATTCACCGCAGCCGGCATGGCTCCCATGTCAGCGCAGGATGCATTCGCTTCCGACGCTGTGTACGACGAAGTAGCGGCCCAGGATGCCTCCACCGAGTATGTGCCAAACGAGGTGGTCGTCAAGTTCAAGGACGACGTTCTCCTGTATATTCCCCAACTCGGGGGCCGACTGGCGTCCGAAGACATCTCCAACGCCGTCCAGAAGAATCTGCACAGGCGTATGAAGGCGGCGGTGGTCGGCGTCGATCCGTACGCGGACAGCCAACTCCTGCGAATCCCGGGGGATGAGGACGTCGAGGACATGGTCGAGGCATACTCCAACCAGGCCATTGTCGAGTACGCAGAGCCCAACTATCTATGCCAGGCAGCCTGGAGCCCTGATGATCCCGACTACTCCTACCAGTGGCACCTCGATCAGATCAACATGGAGGACGCCTGGGCCCTCGATACATCCGCTCCGGCACACGGGGGCGATCCCGACGTCGTGGTCGCAGTCCTGGACACCGGCGTTGCCTACGAGAACAGGGGCGTCTACAGGCTGGCCCCGGACCTGGCCAACGTCAACTTCGTTCAGGGCTACGACTTCATCAACAACGACTGGCACCCTAACGACGACAACAGCCACGGAACCCATGTCTGCGGCACGATCGCTCAGAGCACCGACAACGGTCGCGGCGTGGCCGGAGTGGCCTTCAATACGTCGATCATGCCGATGAAGGTACTGAACAGCGGTGGGTACGGCAGCTACTGCGCCATCGCGACCGCTATCTACCAGGCTACCGACAACGGGGCCGATATCATCAACATGAGCCTTGGCGGCGAGTACAACAGCTACACCCTGCAAAAAGCGTGCGCCTACGCTTACAACCACGGCGTGACGATAGTGTGCGCTGCGGGCAATGCCTATCAGTCCGGCAACAACCCGAGCTACCCGGCGGCATACAACGACTACTGTATTGCGGTAGGTGCCGTGCGGTACGACAGGCAGCGCTCGTACTACTCCAACACCGGCTCATACATCGACCTGGTCGCCCCCGGCGGCGATGTCCGCGTTGACCAGAACGGGGACGGCCGGCCCGATGGTGTCCTCCAGCAGACCATCAACCCATACACGAAAGACCCCAGCGACTTCGGCTACTGGTGGTACCAGGGCACATCGATGGCGGCACCACACGTGGCCGGTGTAGCCGCTTTGGTTAAGGCTGAGCACCCAACCTGGACACCGGACGAGATCAGACAGGCCCTCCAGTCAACCGCCGTCGACCTCGGCTCGCAAGGCAGGGATAACGTCTATGGCTGGGGCCTGATCGACGCGCCCGCCGCCATAGGCAAGATCACCGCACCGGCACTCAACTATCCCGGGGCCGGCGAAGCCGTCTCCGGCAGCTCGATCACTTTCCAGTGGGACGGCTACAGCTCGGCGACCGGATACAGGATCGAGGTCAACACCGACCCCAACTGGGGCGAGGCTACGAGACACTACTATGGTGAGACGACGAACGCGTCCCAGACCGTGGCAGGATTCCCCAGCGATCCGACGAGCGGGATGACCTACCACTGGCGGGTCTGGGCAGGCGATGAAGAGGGCTGGTGCACGGATGAAGACGCCAACGCCAATGCACGACAATTCACGAGCCTGGGCACAACGCAGGCCGCCACATTGGTGTCCCCGGCTGACGCGGGTATTGTCTCAGGTGAGACCATAGGATTCCAATGGAACCCATCGCCCGGAGCCACGAAGTACTACCTGGTGGTGAACACGGACCCCGTGTGGAACGCCGGTACCGCCAAGTTCAGTGGCGACGTCGGTGACGTTACCGAGTTCGAGGACCAGGGCTACAACGACAACGGCACCACCTACTACTGGCGAGTCTGGGCGGGCAATGCTGCCGGGTGGTGCTCTCCTGAGGAAGCCGACGCCAACGCACGCAGCTTTGTCAATCTGGGCATACCGTCCGCACCAGAGCTGCTGTCACCCGATGACAGTGTTGTGATCAGCGGTGAATCCGTCGAATTCGAGTGGCAAGATATCACCGCCGCCGGCAGCTATCGTCTCGAAGTCAACACCGACCCGCAGTGGGGCGAGGCAACCAGGCACTACTACGGCGGGGCGAACGGGACCTCCTGCGTAGTGAGCGGGTTCCCCAATGATCCGACAAGCAGGGCGACCTACTACTGGCGAGTCTGGGCAGGCAATGTCATGGGCTGGTGCCCGGACGAAGAGGCCAACGCTAACAGTCGCAGCTTCACTAACCAGGCAGCTCCGGCGGCTCCGGCGCTCGCGGCTCCCGCCGATGGGGAGGGAATACCCGGGGACACCGTTACCTTCGAGTGGAACGAGTCCGTCGGGGCAGCCGAATACAGGCTCGAGGTCGGCACCGATCATGATTGGTCCGACGATCACATAACGCTCAGAACCAACGTGGGTACCGCTACGCAATACATCGACAGCGGCTACACTGACGACGGCACGACCTACTACTGGCGCGTGTTCGCAGGCAACGCCGCCGGGTGGTGCGCCGAGAATGAAGCTAACGCGAATGGCAGAAGCTTCGTCGACGTCGACATACCGGACGCACCGGCCCTATCCTCCCCCGCCGAAGCTGCCATCGTGAACGGCGAGGCTATCGACTTCCACTGGGATTCCGTGGCAACGGCGACCAAGTACCGGCTGGAGGTCAACAGCGACCCCGCCTGGGGCAATGCAACGAGTCATTACGCCGGTCAGGTCGAAGGCACATCGCAGACGGTGCCCGGCTTCTCCGACGATCCCGAGGGCACCACCTACTACTGGCGAGTTTGGGCGGGTAACGCCGCCGGCTGGTGTGGCGACGCGGCCGCATCCGCCAACAGCCGCAGCTTCGTTAACCTGGGTACGCCGCAAGCTCCGCAGCTCACATATCCGCAGGACGGCGGCGCTGTTACGGGAACGTCCGCCAGATTCGAGTGGCAGCCTTCCAGGGGCGCGACCAAGTACCGGCTTGTCGTCAACACGGACCCCGAATGGGATGCGGGGATGGTCAAGTTCATCGGCGAAGTCGGTGACGTGACCGAGTACGAGGATACCGGCTACAGCAACAATGGTGCGACCTACTACTGGCGCGTGTGGGCCGGAAACGACGCGGGCTGGTGCTCGGATGGTGACGCGGAGGCGAACCGCCGTTCCTTCGTCGATACGGCGATGAAGTACAGACTGGAGATAAGCACCGACCCGGAATGGGGCGAGGGCTCCAGATTCTACGCCGGCGAGACATACGATGACTCCATAACCGTGGACGGCTTCGCCAATGACCCGGAGGGGACTGAATACTACTGGCGCGTATGGGCAGGCAACTCTGAGGGCTGGTCCGATGACGATGAAGCTAGCGCCAACAGCTGGAGCTTCGTCAACCGCGCCCCGCCCGCCGCACCCTCCCTGATCGCACCAGCCGACGACGCCACTCTGTCCGGAACCTCTGTGAGATACAGTTGGAATGCCCCCCGTGGGGCGACCATGTACCGGCTGGAAGTCAACACCGATCCCGGTTGGGGCACCAGGACGATGAAGTTCAGCGGCAATGTGGGGAACTCCACGGAGTACGCGGACACCGGATACCTCGATGATGGCACAGTCTACTACTGGCGAGTCTGGGCCGGCAATCCCGCTGGCTGGTCTGCAGAGGAGAATGTTGCAGCTAACAGCAGGGCGTTCACGAACCTCGATATTCCTGAGGCCCCCGGCCTCTTATCTCCCAACGATGACGGTGTGATCTCCGATACGTCGATCACCTTCCGCTGGCAGGGGCTGCCTGCCGCAACCGCCTATCGGCTGGAAGTCAACAGCAGCCCGACGTGGAGCAGCACCGGCAGGATCTTCTACGGCCAGGTTGACGGGACATCCCAGGCGGTCAGCGGCTTCCCCGCCACCGCGCTGGGCACGACCTATTACTGGAGAGTCTGGGCTGGTAACGCCCTGGGTTGGTGCACCGACGCCGAAGCGAACTCCAACGCCCGCAGCTTCACGAGCATGAGCCCGCCCCAGGCCCCGACACTATCGTACCCCGCTCCGGGTGTAGTGCTATCCGGCGAGCAGGTCACCTACCAGTGGAACGCGGTCACAGGCGCAACGATGTACAGGCTGGAAGTGAACTCCGATCCCGCCTGGAGGTCCGGCACCGCCAGATTCAAGGGCAGCGTCGGAGACGCGACCCTGTACACTGACAAAGGCTACACGAACGATGGCACCACATACTACTGGCGTGTCTGGGCCGGCAATGACGCGGGCTGGTGCGCCGACAGCGAGGCGAACGTAAACAGCCAGAGCTTCATCAATGTAGCGCTGGCACCGGCACCAACCCTTCAATCGCCCGCAGACGGCGCGACTACCACGGACGACTCGATAAGACTGAGCTGGAGTGCAGCGGCCACAGCCACGAAGTACCGGCTGGAGGTCAACACCGATCCCAACTGGGGCACGGCAACCAGGCACTTCTACGATGAGGTCGGCTCCACGTCCGAGACTATCTCCAATCTGACGAGCGGCAGTGGCAGTCAGGCCACATATTACTGGCGCGTCTGGTCGGGCAACGCCGCGGGCTGGTGCTCCGACGCAGCGGCGACAGCCAACAGCCGCAGCTTCAACAAGGTGACCCTCCCCGAGGCCCCCGCGCTGGTGTCCCCGGCCGACGACGCTATCGTATCAGGCAACAGCGTGACACTGCGGTGGAATGCATCCGCCGGCGCTGACAGATATCGCCTCGACATCGGCACCGACAAATCGTGGGCCGCCGGCACCCTGAAGTTCAGCGGCAATTTGGGGAACTCCACGGAGTACACAGACTCCGGCTACATAAACAACGGCACGACATACTACTGGCGCGTGCTCGCCGGGAACGACGCCGGCTGGTGCTCCGAGGCTGATGCGAATGCCAGGGGCAGGAAGTTCACAAACATCGACGTGCCGACTGCACCCGTTCCGCTGTCGCCTCTGGACGGCGCTACACTACAGGGCGGCTATATCGAGTTCAGATGGAATGCCTCGACCCTGGCCACAGGGTATCGCCTGGAGGTCAACACCGATCCCGGATGGGGCGAAGCGACCAGGCACTTCTACGGCGAGGTAGCCGGCACATCGAAGACGGTGTCGGGCCTCCTAGGTACCCCAAGCGGCACCGCGTACTACTGGAGGGTCTGGGCAGCGAACCAGGCAGGTTGGTGCCCGGATACGGAAGCCAATGCCAACAGCCGTACCTTCACTATGATCACTATCCCCAGCGCGCCCGCGCTGTCCAGTCCCGCGGACGGGGCCGAGATGACGGCCCCCACCGTGACCCTCGCCTGGAAAGCGTCCCAAGGCGCAACGCTGTACAGAGTGGAGGTCAATACCAACGCCGACTGGGGCACGGCCACGCGCTTCTACTATGACGTCGCCGATGGCACCAGCGTCACCATAGATGACTTCCCCACCGGTTCTGGAAGCACGCGCTACTACTGGCGGGTCTGGGCCGGGAACGATGCGAACTGGTGTCCCGACACAGAGGCAAATGCAGAGTCCCGGAGCTTCGTCATCGTCGAGCCCGTGCCAGCTCCGGCACTGGTGTCTCCGGCACATGGCGCTACCGTGTCGGGCGGCTCGGCTACATTCCAGTGGAACGCGGTAGCCTTCGCCACGATGTATCGTCTCGAAGTCAACTCCGATCCGAACTGGGGCAATGCCACCAGACTCTACCGCGGCCAGGTGGACGGCACCCGGAGAACGGTGACCGGGCTGGTGAACAGCCCATCGCAGGCCACAACGTACTACTGGCGAGTCTGGGCTGGCAACAGCGCCGGCTGGTGTACCGACGAGCAGGCCAACGTCAACAGCCGCAGTTTCGTCAACCTCGGCCTGCCCCCGGCACCCGTCCTGCTCGAACCCGATGACGGAACATTCGTTTCCGGCGACCGCATCGGATTCCGCTGGGAAAGCTCTGCGGGCGCAACCAGGTACTATCTCGAAATCGCCAGCGACCCGAGCTGGCAACCGAACGCCGTCAAGTTCTCACAAGAGGTCGGCGCAGTAACATACTACGAGGACACCGGTTACACGGACGACGGCACCACATATTACTGGCGAGTGCGCGCGGGGAATGCCGCCGGTTGGTGCCCGGTCTCCGAGGCTAACGCCCGGAGCCAGAGCTTGGTCAACCTGGCAGCACCACCGGCACCGGCACTATCCTCACCAGCCGACGCAGCGGTGCTCAGCGGCACGAGCACTAAGTTCAGTTGGGGCACGGCGGCAAGCGCAACCAAGTACAGGCTGGAAGTGAACACCGACCCCGGATGGGGCGAGGGAACACGGCTCTACTACGGCGAGGTTGCCGGGACCAGCCAGAACGTCTCCGGCTTCCCTAATGACCCCAGCCGGGGAGTCACGTACTACTGGCGGGTCTGGGCCGGGAACGCAGCCGGGTGGTGCACGGATGGCGATGCCAACGCCAACGGGCGAAGTCTCACCAACGCAGGCCTGCCCTCTGCACCGACTCTGTCGTCACCAGCCGACGGTGCCGGCATGCCGGGGAGCTCGATAACATTCAGGTGGAATCCCTCTGCATGGGCGGCGAGGTATATGATCGAGGTAAACACAAGCCCGGACTGGGGCGCTGACACCATCAAGTTCCGCACTGAGCTGGGCGACGTAACCGAGTACACCGACACCGGCTATGTGGACGACGGGACGGTCTACTACTGGCGAGTGCGGGCCGGTAACCACGTAGACTGGTGCCCCACGGCACAGGCGAACGCCAACAGCCGAAGCTTCGTAGATGTGGGGATACCAGCCGCCCCGGCTCCGAAATCCCCGTCCATGGGAGCTACCGTACCGGGCACATCAGCCACGTTCCAATGGGAGCGTTCGGCAACCGCCACCAGCTACAAGATCGAGGTGAACACCGATCCTGCCTGGAGCGAGGCAACCAGGCACTTCTACAATGAGACGTCAGGCACATCCGCGACCGTCACCGGGTTCCCGGCTGATCCCACAGGCACGACCTACTACTGGCGGGTCTGGGCAGGCAACCCGGCGGGCTGGTGCGCGGACTCCGCGGCCACTGCCAACAGCCTCAGCTTCGTCAACCTTGGAGTGCCGGCAGCCCCAATACTATCCTCACCGGCCAACGAAGCTGTTCTCACCAGCGAGTCTGTGACGTTCCGATGGAACGCGGCGGCCGGCGCCACCAAGTACCACCTGGAGGTCTGCAGCGATCCAAGCTGGAGCGACCGCTCGATGAAATTCAGCGGCGAGGTCGGCGGCATAACCGAGTACACAGACAGCGGCTACCGCCAGGATGGAACAGTCTACTACTGGCGCGTGCGGGCCGGCAACGACGCTGGGTGGTGCTCCTACGCTCAGGCCAACGCCAACAGCCGGAGCTTCGACGACCTCGGCATACCCGCGGCACCCGTTCTCGCCAGCCCTGTGGCAGATGCCGTCATCACGGGCGAGTCTATCACCTTCCGCTGGAACGCCTCTCCGATGGCCAGCAGCTACAAGCTGGAGGTCAACCTCGGACCTGAACGCGGCGAGGCAACCAGACACTTCTACGCGATTGTCAACGGCACGTCGCGCACGGTTGACGGATTCCCCAATGACGTTTGGGGCACCGAGTACTCCTGGAGAGTCTGGGCAGGCAACGTAGCGGGCTGGTGTTCGGACGGCGAAGCCGAGTCCAACAGCCGGATGTTCACGAACCTCGCCAGGCCCTCGGCTCCAACGCTGGCCGCACCTGACGATGGCGACGTCCTCTCCGCCGAGACCATAACCTATTGCTGGAACGCAGTCCCCGGGGCGACGAAGTACTACCTGGAGGTCAGCACTGATCCCAGCTTCAAGTCAACGAACACGAAGTTCAGCGGGGAGGTCGGCGACCGGACCCAGTACACGGACGCCGACTACCCGAACGACGGGACCATCTACTTCTGGCGCGTCTTCGCCGGCAATGACGCGGGCTGGTCCTCGAACACAGAGACCAGCGCGAACGCTCGGAGCTTCACAAACGGCATACCGTCCGCGCCGGAGCTGGCGGCCCCAGCCAACCGCTCAATCGTCCCCGGCGAAGAGATCACCTTCCACTGGTAGGCCGCCCAAACTCAGGGCCTTATGAATATCTTTCCCCCCTCCCCCCCGATGGCCATCTCGAACGCCTCGTTGATACTGTCCAGCGGCAGCGAAACGCTCACAAGGGAGGCCACATCGATCCGGCCAGTACTTATGAGTTCGAGAGCAGAGGCGTACTCCCCTGCCGAGAAGCAGATCGATCCCCTGATCGTCAGCTCCCTCAGGACCACATTGCTGATTGGCAGATCGACCCACTCGAAACATATGCCGGGTATGACTACGGTGCCCCCCTTCCGCACCATAGCCAGGGCATCCTGCGTCGCCGTCCGGCTTCCCGAGCACTCGAAGACAACGTCAGCCCCCCTGTCACCCGTCAGCTCCAGTGTAGTCTTAGCAGCCGATCCACTATTTATGTCAACTACATGGTCGGCCACACCTCGGGCCAGTTCAATCCTGGAGGGACTCTGTTCGGCTGCGTAGACCGCCTTGGCACCAAGCGCCTTGGCGATCCTGACCACCATCTGTCCGATCGTGCCCAGTCCCAGTACCGCGGCCGTCTGCCCTTCCTTCAGGCCCGATTGCCTGATCGCGTGCAGTGCGCAGGCCGCCGGCTCTGCCAGGGCTGCATGCTCGTACGGCATCTCATCCGGCAACCTGTGCAACTGCGTGTGTCTCGTCCTGGCATACGTTGCGAACGCACCTTCGTACTCCAGCAGCGCTACGTAGTACTGGTCGCACAGGCCCACATCCCCCTCCCGGCACCACTCGCACTCGCCGCACGAGATTCGAGGCTCAACGGCCACACGGTCGCCCACGCTCCATCCCTGCACGGCCGACCCGACGTTCACAATATCGCCCGCGAACTCGTGCCCCGCGCTGATCGCAGCGCCTTCCTTGTAGATGTGCAGGTCCGAGCCACACACCCCGCAACACTGCACGCCCACCACGACCTCGTCCGACCGGGGCGTAGGATCAGGCACATCCCTTACGACAAACCTGCGCTTTCCCTCGATAACGGCCGCTCTCAAGCCGCACCTCCCCCCGTCAATGGGGCTCCACCCGATAACTGAGTCCGGTGGTTCACTGATTATGCGCGCGCCTCTCGCAGATTACAACGGTTTGTCAGGCTTGCATTCTCCTGATATACTGAGTTGTTGAGGTAGAGGCCGTCGCTCCATCCTGAGGCCACACACCCGTCGCCGCAAGCTGGGAGAGGTTGGGGACAGGGGAAGCTGGGACGAGTCCCCAGGCGGGTACGCGACTCCTGAACACACAAGATAGTGGAAGTGCGCGATGAAGTACTGGAGGAAGCCGTTCGATTTGGCGGAGAAGGCCACCAAGCCCTGCGTGGTCACCATCGACGCGGAGAGGTGCAAGGGCTGCACCTACTGTGTCGAGTTCTGCCCTCGCGGCGTGCTCAGGATGAGCAACGACCTGAGCCAGAAGGGCTACCAACTGGCCGAGGTAGAGGATCAGGGCAAGTGCCTGGGCTGCGGTCTCTGCGAAGTGCTTTGCCCTGAGTTCGCCATCCACGTATCCCCCTCTTACGACCAACAGGACTAGCAGGACTCTCTTATGTCGGAAGACGGTAAGCTCACTGGTACATTTTTTATGAACGGCGACACAGCCTGCGCCGAGGGAGCAATCGCTGCCGGCTGCAGGTTTTTCGCCGGATATCCCATCACGCCCGCCACCGAGGTGGCGGAGCGCATGTCGGAGCGACTGCCACACGTCGGCGGCGTGTACATCCAGATGGAGGATGAGATCGCGTCCATGGCCGCCGTGCTCGGTGCATCCTGGGCCGGGAAGAAGGCGATGACGTCCACTTCGGGGCCGGGATTCAGTCTGATGATGGAGAACCTCGGACTGGGGGTAATGCTGGAGACACCATGCGTTCTGGTCAACATACAGAGAGCAGGGCCGTCCACGGGCCTGCCCACGCTCTCCGGCCAGGGCGACATGATGCAGGCGCGGTGGGGCTCTCACGGCAGCTACGAGATCATCGCCCTGGCTCCGAGCTCGCCGCAGGAGATATTCGATCTGACCATCGAGGCGTTCAACCTGTCTGAGAAGTACAGGGTGCCCGTTCTGATAATGTCGGATGAGTCCGTAGGCCACATGAGCGAGAAGGTTGTAGTCAACGAGATACCGCGCGGCCATCTCGTGAAGAGGCGAAGGCCAGCTAAGAAGCCGGGCGAGTACCTGCCGTATGAAGCTGACAGCAGTCTGGTACCGCCGATGGCGGTAGCCGG
This sequence comes from uncultured Dehalococcoidia bacterium, assembly GCA_964524995.1. Taxonomy (GTDB): domain Bacteria; phylum Chloroflexota; class Dehalococcoidia; order SZUA-161; family SZUA-161; genus CAZGDV01. Next base: position 22,494 of record CAZGDV010000022.1, read on the forward strand.
TGAGGGCTATCGGTTCCACGTCACCGGTCTAACCCACGACGAGAAGGGCTATCCGGTCATGACGGCCGAGGCACAGGACAAGCTGGTGCGGCGCCTGGTTGACAAGATAAGGCTCAACAGGAAGGACATCGTCAGGTACGAGGAGATCGGGATCGAAGACGCCGAGGTCGTCGTATGTGCCTACGGGATTACGTCGCGAATAGCGCGGATGGCTGTGCAGCAGGCGCGAGATTCCGGGATCAAGGCCGGGCTCCTGCGTCTCATCACGGTCTGGCCATTCGCCGAGGACCGAATCAGGGAGCTGGCCGACCGGGTCAAGGCCTTCGTGGTCCCTGAGATCAACTACGGTCAGATCGTGTTCGAGGTCGAGAGGTGTGCCGCCGGAAAGGCGAAATCCATATTGGTGCCCCACATGGGCGGCAGCGTCCACCTGCCGCAGACTATCGTGAAGGCAATAGAGGAAGCCGTGAGATGACAACGACGGCGCCGAACCACAAGAACACCATAGACGCGTTCCTGCGACTGGACCGGATGCCGCACATCTGGTGCCAGGGGTGCGGCATAGGCCCCGCTGTGAGTTGCTTCATCAGGGCCATACAGCGCGCGGAACTGGACGCGGACAAGATAGCCCTGATCTCGGGCATTGGATGCTCGGGGAGGGCGGCGGGATACGTACGCCTGGACTCGTTCCACACGACTCACGGTCGTGCCCTGCCGTTCGCCACAGGCCTGAAGCTGGGGAACCCGGAGTTGAACGTCGTGGTCTTCTCGGGAGACGGCGACATAGTGGCAATAGGAGGCAACCACCTCATTCACTCGGCACGCCGGAACATCGACATGACAGTTATCTGTATCAACAACCTGAACTATGGCATGACAGGCGGCCAGGTCGGCCCGACCACGCCGCTCGATGCGCGGACTTCGACGACCCGCTACGGCAACTACGAGCACCCGTTTAACGTGCCGTATATCGTAGCTGCCAGCGGCGCGAGCTATGTCGCGCGCTGGACGGTGCTACACGCTCGCCAGCTCGAGCGCTCGATAGCCGAGGCCATGACGAAGCCGGGCTTCAGCTTCATAGAGGTCATGGCCCCATGCCCGACGCTCTATGGGCGCATGAACAAGCAAGGCAAGGGCATGGACACGATGCACGTCTATCAGGAGAGAAGCGTCGTTCGTAACGGGGCCGACCCGAAGGATGTAGCCATAGAACCGGACAGCCCTATCATCGTGGGCAAGTTCGTTGACATCGACCGGCCGACGTTCTGGGACCGCTACACCAAGATGGTTGAGAAGGCTAACAAGGGCTAGAAGCTGCAGGGCGAATGCGCGAGTCTGGAGGAAGACAACTTGGCAAGGAAGGAACTGAGAATAGCTGGTTTCGGGGGTCAGGGCGTCGTGCTCTCTGGGCAGATCGTAGGACAGGCGGCCACTGTCTATGACGGCGGGTTCGCCACTTTCACCCAGAGCTACGGTCCTGAGGCGCGCGGCGGGGCCTGTACCGCCGAGGTCGTCATTTCCAACGACGACATAGGGTATCCCTATGTCCAGAGCCCAGAGGTCGTCATAATCTTATCTCAGGCCGCCTACGCCAAGTATGGCAAGGACTTGCCCGAGGACACGCTGGTCATCATCGACCCGGACCTGGTCAAGCCGGACGCCGATCACAACCCACCCCCACTGACGATACCCGCAACCCGTATGGCGCGCGACATGGGCCGCCCCGTCGTCGCCAACATCATAATGCTCGGCTTCCTGTCTGCGGTCAACGACACCGTGTCCGCTGAGGGTCTCAAGAAGTCGGTGCTCAGCACCGTTCCTAAGGGTACGGAGGAGATCAACACCAAGGCATTCGAGATGGGACACGAGTACGGTCGAAAGGGAAAGGGTCACACCAAGGGCACAGATGGATAGGAGGCGCGTCGCCATCATGGGCGGCACCATAGGAGCAGCCCAGGCTGCCCTCACCCTGGCCGAGTTGGGCATAGAGGTCAACCTGATCACGCCCGACACAGCCCTGGGGCTGGACGAACTGGGCGACCTGGCTGTGGGTGCTGATACTGAGACTCCACACCTTTGGCCCCTCACGCTCCGCGCGGCGACGCACCCGCTGGTCACGCTACATACCGGCTCGGAGGTTAGGTCTGTCTCGGGAAACCGGGGGAGATTCACGATAAGGACAGCGAAGAGACCGAGGTATGTGCGAACGGACATATGCACGAGTTGCGGGCGCTGTGAGGACGCATGCTCGGTCAAGGTAAACACATTGCTGCACGGGGAGCGCATAAGCCATAGCGCCATCCACGCGCCCATTCCCGGCGTCAGGACTGCACCTTCAGCCTTCTACATCGAGAAGAACGGCATCGCGCCGTGCAGAGCGGCCTGCCCTCTGGGGATAAACGTACAGGGCTTCGTCTCCCTGCTAGGCAAGGGAAAGCCAGATGAGGCTCTCGCCCTGATCAACGAGTCAGCGCCGTTGGCCGGTGTCCTCGGTCGAGTCTGTACACATCCGTGTGAGAGCAACTGCAAGCGAGGAGAGGTCGACAGCCCCGTGTTCATCCAGGCCCTCCACCGCTACGCCGCTGATCACGCCAGCGGCAGCCCGCACTACACGTTGAAGGCACCCTCCAAATCCAGAAGGGAGAGGATTGCCATCGTCGGCAGTGGGCCTGCGGGCCTGTCCGCAGCATGGGAGCTTGCTCGAAGGGGATACACGCCGACCATATTCGAGGCGCACGCGGTCGTAGGGGGCATGCTGGCCACGGGTATCCCCAGGTTCCGGCTGCCTTGGGAGGTGCGTGACAGAGAGGTTGCGGCGATACAGGAACTGGGGGTGAATATCAAGAGGGGCGTTACGGTTGGCCGGGACGTGTCCATCCACGATCTCCGGGAAAGGGGATACCGTGCTTTCTTCCTGGCCATAGGAGCCCATCAGAACAAGAAGCTGAACATCCCGGGGGAGGAGCTGGACGGTGTCGTGGACGCCGTATCCCTCTTGTTCGCATTGAACCTCGGGGTCGGTGCGTCGGTAGGCTCGAATGTGGTGGTCATAGGCGGTGGCAACAGCGCAGTTGACTCGGCCCGAACGGCGAAGAGGCGAAGCAAGGGCATGGTTCGGATGCTCTACCGCAGAACAGAGGAGGAGATCACGGCGGTTGCGGAAGAACTCGAGGAGGCAGTAAGAGAGGGCATAGACATCGAGTACCTGACTCAGCCCATCGAGATACTTGGAGATGGGTTGAAGGTAACCGGACTCCGCTGCCAGAGAATGAAGATGGGCGAAGTGGGAGATGACGGACGCCGCAAGCCCGAGTTGATCCCCGGCTCAGAGTACGAGCTGGATGCCGACCACGTGGTCATAGCTATTGGCCAAATGCCAAACGTGGGACTGCTCAATCTCCTGGGACTCGAAACCGAAGGTAAGAACAGAACGGTTGCGGTCGACCCGCTCACGCTGGAGACCAGTGTGCCGGGCGTCTTCGCGGGCGGTGACTGCGTGACGGGACCAAACAACGTCGTCGAGGCAATGGCCGCCGGATTGCAGGCGGCTGAGTCCATACACCGCTACCTGAGAGGGCGAGACCTGAGGAAGTGGCGTACTCTGGAGAAGCCCGAACCTGTCGAAGTAGATGTCAGCGAGAGGGACGTATCTCACTACAGGCGCGCGCGTATGCCCATCCTTCCTCACTCCAGGAGGAAAGGCAACTTCGAGCAGACCCGCCTCGGGCTGCCCGAAGTTCTGGCCGAGCGCGAGGCGGCGCGCTGTCTGAACTGTGCCCTTTGCAGCGAGTGCAGGGAATGCGAACGCGTCTGCGAGCTGAATGCCGTAGTCCACGGGGACAGCCAGGAGACAGTAGACATCCCCGCGGATTTCGTCATCGAGTTTGCCCGCGCCAAGCATCATGGGCCTGCCTCCATCGTGTCAAGGGGGGCCGCGACTTCGCCGCCGGGCAAACCCGGCGTCCTGACCGTCGAGGCCGACCAGGACGCCGAACTGAGCGAGGAGCTGTGGCAGGCCTCGGCCGCAGCCATGCAGGTTGCACGTGAGTTGGGCCTGAAGGTAGAGGAGGCTGCAGCCCCAGGACCGCCCGGTGTTGTGGATAGTGCCGGAGTCACCATCGGTGAGCCGACCGGCGTACAGGAATCCCGCGTTGGTGTGATCCTCTGTAGCTGCGGTGGCTACACCAACTCCGTAGTCGATTTCGACCGCTTGATCAACCACGCGCTCCTCCTGCCTGGAGTGTGCAACGTAGAGACCATACCCCAGGCCTGCTCTGAGGAAGGTTCGGAGAGGATAAGACAGCAGATAGCTGACTGGAGGTTGGGAAAGGTCGTCCTGGCCGCCTGCCGATGTTGTGGATTGGATCAGATTTGTTTCAGTTGCACCGAGAGAAGGGTACTGTGCCAGCAGAGCCTTCTCAATGCGGTGTCGTCACAGCCTGATACGACTGTGGAGTACGTGAACATACGCGAGCAATGCGCGAAGATACACCGTGACGACCGTGAGGGCGCAACCCGCAAGGCCATGGAATTGATATCCGCCGGTGTGGCGAGGGCTCAAGGGCTGATCCCCGCAGCACAAGCGGCTTGCGAGATCGAGATGAGCGTGGCAGTGCTGGGTACCAGCCTTGGCGGCCTGTCAGCGGCGCGCGACCTGGCCAGCCTGGACCTGTCGGTCGCGCTCGTGACCGGGCCCCAATCGGGGGCCAGGGCAAGGCGTTCCGAGAGCGGGCCGCGTGAGAAGCTGACACAGGAACTGGGCGAGTTGGGCGTACGAGCGAACCCCTGGCCCGATAGTATCGAGATCACGGGCGAGCCGGGCGGCTACGAGCTGGAGCTACGATATGGCTCGCAGGTCAGCTGTATCAGAGCCGGTGCCGTGCTTCTGAACATGGGGGACGGGGAGGGCGAGGTGCCACCCATCGGGCACGACCCTGCCATCGCGAAGCTGATGGGGTACATCACCGGTCAGCTCGGAGCGCCGGACGAGCTCACTTTGGGCACCGACCCTGCGGCTGTACGTGCCGCCACTATCAGAGAGACTGCGGGCATATTCACCATTGTGTCGGATGGCGATACGCCCGAATTGCGGATTCTCAAGGGTTCCGCAGCTGCTGCCAGAACAGCTGCCTACCTTCGACAGGGTGTAGTCGGCCCTCGCGATAATGCTGTCAGCGTGGACGCGAAGCTATGCCGTGGCTGCGGCGAGTGTGTGGCCGTGTGCCCGTACATACAGCTGGTCGAACGCGAGGGCGGCGTAGCAGTGGCCTGCGTCGACGAGGTGTTGTGCCTCGGGTGCGGAGCATGCGTAGCGCGTTGCCCCACCGGTGCTCTGTCGCAGCTATCGCAGAGCGAGGCCGATCTTCTGATAACGTTGGAGGCAATCCTGAGAGGAGAGGGCGAGACCGCCGAGGTCGGATGAGCAATACCGAAGTTCCCATAGTGATATACGCCTGCAACTGGGATGGGCTGAGTTGCGTGGAAGCTGCAGCGCGTGTCGGACACTGCTACCCATCGTCCGTGCGGCTGGTCAGGATCAGCTGTCTCTCCCGGTTGAATCAGGGCCTCATACTCAGGGCGTTCGAGCTGGGTGCAGAAGGAGTGATGCTGCTCGGATGCTCGCCGGGCAACTGCCAATACGATAGGGAATCCGACCTCGTAAGTCGCGAATACGAGAAGGCGCGAGCGGTTCTACGGTTGCTGGGGATGGATGAGGAGAGACTGATCCTCAGTCACATACCCCGTGGAGATGGCTACGGGTTCGTGAGGCAGATCACTGCCTTCCTGGACCAGTTGCGGGCAATGCGTCACGCAGTTCCTGCAGGCTCGCTGTAGCGCGGATTCCGACCTTCGCACCGCGCGACCAGCCCTCAACCCCAGAGGTAGAGAGGACGTAGACTTGGAGTGTTCGACAGAGGACAACAAGTGATAGACACGAACATACGGCTGTGTCTGGATTGCGGCAAGTGCACGGTCGTGTGTCCGGTTGCCCAACGCGATCCCGACTTCAACCCACGCCTGATAGCGCAAAAGCGTCTCGGACGGGGCAGCGTGGACTGTCAGGATGAGACAATCTGGGATTGCCTGAGTTGCTACATGTGTGTGGAGAGGTGCAACTACCTCGTGCGCTTCCCGGAGTTCATACACGCCGTCAGGTCAGAGGCGTTGGAGGAAGGCGCGCGCCTGCAATGCACGCACGGAGGTGCACTCCAATCGTACATGCACCTCATGGCCAGGGACGAGTTGCGGCAGAACCGTCTCGACTGGCTGCCGGAAGACATCGAGCTGACCGAGGGCTGCGACACGGTGTTTTTCGTCGGGTGTGCCCCGTACTTCGATGTCGTGTTCGAAGAACTGGAAGTTGAGACCCTCGAAGGCGTGAAGAGCGCGATGAGGCTGCTCAACAAGGCCAAGATCCCATTTGACGTTATGGATAACGAGCGTTGCTGCGGCAAGGACCTTCTCGTCCAGGGAGATAGGGAGGGATTCCTGGCCCTGGCGCGGCTCAACGCAGATGAGTTCGCGCGACGGGGTGTCAAGAGGATCATCACCAACTGCCCGGAGTGCCGGTACTGCCTTGCAGTTGATTATGCCAAGGCAGTAGGAGATACGGGCATAGAAGTGCTACATTTGACACAGGTGCTGGCCCCTCTCCTGGAGACAGGAGATATGGAGCTGGGACGGGCGGCCATCAGGGCCACCTACCAGGACCCTTGTGCCCTGGGTAGGTGCTCGAGGGTTTTCGACGAACCCCGGCGTATACTGGGTGCGGTCGAGGGGCTGGGGTTGTCCGAGATGGAGGAGAACCGAGAGAAAGCGCTGTGCTGTGGCGCGAGCCCGTGGGTGCACTGCGGCGCTGTAAACCGTCGCATTCAGAAGGATCGCCTGGCCCAGGCATCCGCAACAGGGGCGACAACGCTCATTACCGCTTGCCCCAAGTGCAAAATACACTTGACATGCGCCCAGAGAAGCGAAGACGATATTAGCGCGAAGATCGAGATCAAGGACTTGGCATCTGTGGCGGCCCAGTCCCTAGAAGGGAGGTGAGTTAGATGGCTAATGAAGAGTTGAGGATCGGGGTCTTTGTCTGCGACTGCGGTTTGAATGTTGCAGGCACGGTCGACACCGAGGAGGTGCGGCGATATGCCGAGACACTTCCCGGCGTCGTGGTCTCAATGCGCAACAAATACACATGCGCGGACCCGGGTCAGGAGGAGATCAGGAAGCAGATTGCCGAGCATCGCCTCAATCGAGTCGTTGTTGCCGCCTGCAGCCCCAGACTCCACGAGCCGACGTTCCGCGAGTGCGTCTCCGAGGCGGGCTTGAACCGATACCTGCTGGAAATGGCCAACATCAGGGAGCACTGCAGCTGGGTGCACAGCGACAACCGCGAGCTGGCCACCGAGAAGGCCAAGGACATCGTCAAGATGGCGGTTGCCAGGGCCCGGTATCTCATGCCCGGTTACGAGGCTGAGATACCGGTGACGGACGCGGCCCTCGTGATCGGCGGCGGAGTGGCAGGCATACAGGCAGCACTCGACCTTGCCGACGCCGGGCACCAGGTATACCTGGTGGAGAAGCAGCCCACGATCGGCGGGGTGATGGCGCAACTCGACAAGACCTTCCCGACCATGGACTGCTCGATATGAATACTCGGTCCGAAGATGACGGATGTCGGTCGACATCCCCGGATCGAGATGATGACGCTGAGCGAGGTCGAAGAGGTCAGCGGCTACATCGGCAACTTCAAGGTGAAGGTGCGCCGCAAAGCCCGCTACGTCGATGAGAAGGAGTGCACCGCCTGCGACAAGTGCGCCGAGGTATGCCCGGTTGTCATGCCTGACGAGTTCCAGCACGGGTTCTCGTCTCGCAAGGCGGTCTACATGCCCCATCCTCAGGCAGTGCCATCTGCTTACGTCGTGGACATGGCCGCATGTCTGGGTAACAACCCGGTCGCCTGCGGTAAGTGCGTGGACGCCTGTGAGAAGGAGTGCATCGACCTGAATATGGGGGACGAGATCGTTGAGCTGGAGGTGGGCACCATTATCGTGGCCACGGGCATGGACGTGTATGATCCCACGCAGCTCGACGAGTACGGCTACACGCGTTTTGAGAACGTGGTCACGAGTATGGAGTTCGAGAGACTGATCTGCGGCAGCGGGCCAACCCAGGGACATCTGGTACGCCCCTCCGACCACCAGGTGCCGAAGCGCATCGGGTTCATACAGTGTGTCGGGTCGCGCACGCAGAACCGCGGGAACCCGTACTGCTCGAACGTCTGCTGCATGAACACGATCAAGGACAGTCTGCTGATCAAGGAGCACTATCCTGACACAGAGATCTATGTGTTCTACATGGACATAAGGGCATTCGGAAAGGGATTCGAGGACCTGTTCCGGCGTTCGAAGGAGGAGGGCGTTCTCTACATACGCGGTCTGCCCGGCGATGTGACAGAGGACCCTTCCACAGGTAACCTGCGGCTGAGAGTGGAGAACACCACTACGGCCCAAGTCGAGGAGTACGAACTCGACATGGTAGTCCTGTCGGTGGGCCTGGAGCCATCCGAGGGCCTGGGGCACCTTTCCAGCGTTCTGAACCTCACGCAGACCAGCGACGGCTTCGTAATGGAGTCCCATCCGAAACTGAAGCCCGTGGAGGCACCAACGCCAGGCATCTTCTTCGCCGGGTGCGTCGAGTCTCCAAAGGACGTGAAGGACAGCGTCACGCAGGCCAGCGCGGCGGCATCGAGAAGCGCCATCGTGTTGAACTCCGGCACTATCAAGACAGAGGCTCTAAAGGCGATCGTCGATCAGGACAAGTGCACATCTTGTGGAGTGTGCGCCAGGGTCTGCCCGTACAACGCGATCACGGTGGACACGAAGGCCAAGACAGGCGCTCACGTCGTGCTGGCGGCATGTGCCGGCTGTGGCACGTGCGCAGCGGAGTGCCGCTTCGACGCCATCACGATGCAGCACTACACGGACGCTCAGATACTGGCCCAGATAGACGCGGCGTTGGAGGAGAAGCCGGAAGACAAGGTCCTGGCCTTCCTGTGCAACTGGTGCAGCTACGGCGGCGGTGACCTCGCAGGTACCTCCAGGCTGCGTTACCCGCCCAACAACCGGTTCATCCGAACCATGTGCAGCGGTCGCGTAGATGAGAGGTTCATTATGCACGCGTTCGAGTTAGGTGCGCCGGTGGTTCTGCTGTCGGGCTGTCACATTGGCGACTGCCATTACATAGATGCCAACAACTGGACGAAGAAACGCGCGGAGAAGCTCTGGAAGCGGCTGGAGAAGCTCGGTATCAGGCCGGAAAGGCTCCAGTTGGAGTGGATAAGCTCAGCCGAGGGGGCCCGGTTCTCAAGAGTAATGAGGGACCTCGATGAGATACGCAAGCAGGTCACACCAGAGGAGATCGAGCACACCAGGAAGGTAGCAAGAGAGGACAGGTTAGAGAGGGAGAGAAAAGCGAGCGAGAAAGAGGAACTGGAGCCTGCCGAAGCATAGAACGCGGTGTCAGTTGCGACAACCGTTCGTTTGTTCTATAGGCAGCAAGGAGCGGGCAGCAGTGCCCGCTCCGATCTTTTTTCCCTTGCTCCGCGACTATCGAAGAACGAACCTTTCTGCTACTTCAGCCGGGCGAAGAAATCGAGCAGCGGCTCCCATCTAGACGTCAGCTTGTTGCCCATTTCTTTTAGTCCAGAACGTCCCAATCGGAGCAAAGGCATGAACATCCACACTATGCCCAGCATTGTGAATATCTGTCCTTTGAACCGCCAAAGAAGTCTCAGCGTGTTGCCCAGGCTTCGCCCCTTGGCCAACAGCAGGATGTCGCCGGTAGTCAACCTTATCCCCTTCATGTTCTGCTGTTTGACATCCTTTTCAGGCATAGTGTCTATCTTCATGGGCTGAGCCAGTTCAACCACTATGGGGGGAGTAGGGGTGTCCACCAAGTGGACATATACCTTCTTCCCTTTGCCCGGAGGCATGACCCTATCAATGGCACGCTTCTCCTTCTCATCCAGACTCTTGAAGAAGGGATCCAGGGCACGGGGCACCATATTCGATGCCATGCGGACAAGGGGGCTGAGGTCAGCCTTCTTCAATCGCGGCAATATTGCAGCCAATGCTGATCCTTTCTTCACGGCCATTGTCTATCTCCTTGGTCAGCAGTCCTCTAAGCCATGTACCCTACACGAAGGCAAGGGGGAAGTTGGTTATCACCCGCACTCCCTTGTCTTACAACTGACAGGCAACCTCACGTTCTTACGTCTTTTGTGATCCCAACATCTGAACCTGGGTTGCCCTACCGAAGGGTTAACTCCATCTCAACTGGATGCCGGTTCCCGCCTCCGGATAAGACCAATCGATGGCATCCTGGGGACAACAGTAGCGGCACATGCCGCACTCCGCACACAGCTCCATGCCGTACTTCCATTCAGCCTTGCCGTCTACCATTTCGAAAGACCCGGTCGGGCAGATGATATAGCAAATCTGGCATGGATCACCAATGCACTTATCCTTATCGACCTTGATGTGCTCCTTGGTCTTGGGGATGACCGTGTACTTGCCTTTGAGAAGCTCGCGAACCTTCGCTCCAACCAATTTCGGTCCATAGAGGGCGCTAGCATCGAAATGCTTCCCCTTTTGTACCGTCTGCTCCTTTATCCTATCTACCATCTCATCATCCTTTCATCTGGTGTTGTTGTCTGCTGCGCCACCTATTGTGGCGCAGCCATTCCGAGCAACCCTGCGAGGTCACTTGCTTTCTTCAGGCCTACTTTTGATACTGTCTTAAGTCCGTAGCCGACAGTCTGCATAGCCGGTAGAGCATTGATGAGTTTGGGTATTGCGCTCAGGATTAAAGCCGGATACCCCACGTCATTCCACTTCCCTCT
>CAZGDV010000023.1:0-31420 GCA_964524995.1 uncultured Dehalococcoidia bacterium
CTCCGAAGGCAACAGCCAGATACTGACATAGGACCGCGATTGCGGCCACCGAAACAAATAGTCCTGCTGTAAACTCAGTAGTATCCATGATTCATGAGTTGGAGGGCCGGCCCTAATGATTGAGGCACTGTGGAGTCCCAGTCACATAGTCTAGCTCAGAAGGCGTATGTCCGCACGAGCGTGGACAGGCCAAGCAGCAGTGTCGTTGCTCCGATGATGTACACCAGAGTGCCGGAACTGATCCTCTTCACAGTCAAGGCAGCGAACGGAGCCGCAACAACGGAGCCGACAGTCACAGCTGCGGCCAGCGACCAGAGTACGCTGCCCCTCATGGCAATGTAGCCAATGAAACCGACCAGGCAGACGATGACCTCCGCCACTGTTGTGCTCCCAACGGACCTTCTGGTACCCCGGCCACTTACGATCTGACCCCCTGTGACGAGCGGGCCATACCCACCACCACTCACCCCTTTGTTGAATGCACTCACAATACCTACGCCTACCAGTCCCTTCCACGAGAAGCTGCCCCTGCGATTACCCCGTATCAAGACGAACAGTCCGATAGCGAGGACGAGCACGCCGATGTATGTCTCGAGCACGAGTTCGGATATGTTCACTGCTGTGAATACGCCTATCAATGCACCGGCAACGCCACAGGTCGCGAGGACGAAGATGACCTTCGAATCGAAAGACTTGGGAAGATAGCCCAGCCCTCGCAGCCTCTCCTTCACAAGTCTATCATCTCTGCGGAAGTCCAGATGTATGTTGCCGAGCTTGTGATGCGCTATGCTGCCCACCAGGCCACCAGCGAGTTGACCGATTAGCACTGCCGGTACTATGTCTATTGCTGCGAGGCCCATCACTAGCAGGAGCGGCGTGAGCGCGGTGCCGTAGCCCATTCCGACGGATGCATCCACATACTCGCAGACAAGCGCGACCACTGCGACTGCGATGAGCAGGGCTGGCGTTGGCTCCATGCTGGCGACTCTCACATGGTTCGCTCAGTCCAGGTACCCCAGAGCCTTCAGCCTCTTCTTGACCTCCTCCTCTTCCTCCTTGGTAAAGGCCACCTGTTCCTCGTCGTCGTCCTTGAGAACCTCCTCCATCACGAACTTGACGTATTCCTCGACTGTGCCGAACTCGGTTGCTTTGGCCCTCTCTTCAATTCTGTCGTAGAGATCTCCCGGTAGGTAGACGGACTTGCGCTCACTCTCACTGCTCATTCTTCCTCCTTAAGATAGCCCAGTCGTCTGAGTCTCTCCCTTATCGCGCGCACCTCGTCGGCTGTCAGTGAGTCAGTTCCCTTGATGTTGCCAGTCGAGGCCAGCGATCGCATGACGAACACTATGAACTCGTTGACGCTGGAAAAGCCGGTGCCCTCGATCATCATTCTCAGCCGGGCATACAGCTCTCGGGGTATCTTGATTGTTACCTTGCTGTCCATGACGCTACAATTGTAGTGCGATTATAGTGTGACCCTCCTGGCCAGTCAAGAGGTGGGGCGGAATTCGAGAGGATAGGGAGGCTTCGCTGACCTAGCGGAGTGGGATGACTCTGATCTCGAACAGCCTGGGCCATAGCTTACCGGTAACGAACAGCTTGCCAGCCTCGGGATCGTAGGCTATGCCATTCAGCACGTTGGCACCCTCTCGCAGTTCGGGGTTGAGGAGACCGGACAGGTCTATCCATCCTGTAACAGTGCCGGTCTGAGGGTCGATTCTGGCGATACGGTCGGTCTTCCAGACGTTGGCGTATACCTCGCCGTCGATGTACTCGAGTTCGTTGAGCTCCATGACGGGTACGCCGGCATCGAGCACATCGACTGTGCGTATCTCCTCATACGTCTCGGGGTCGAGGAAGTGCAGCAGCGACGTGCCATCGCTCATGATCAGTGTATCCCCATCGTGAGTCAGACCCCAGCCCTCGGTGTCGTAAGTGAACTCGTCTGTCAGCTCGAATGAATCCCTGTCGTAGACGAACGCGATGTTTGAGCGCCATGTCAACTGGATGATTCTATCGTCGAGAACGGTGATGCCCTCCCCGAAGTAGGCTTCTGGAAGCGTAGCGGTCTGCGTGATCTCTCCGGTATTGAGTACCACTCTTCTCAAAGAGGATTCGCCGTGCAGTCCGGTCCCTTCATAGAGGACACCGTTGTCGATGACGAGGCCCTGGGTGAAGGCCGTGTTGTCGTGAGGATACTCCTCCAAGACCTCGTATGTGTAATAGATAGCGTTGGTTGAGGTCGTGGGCTCCGGAGGAGGAGAGCATGCCGAGCCCAGCACGGTGACCGCGATAGCGGCTGAAGCTGCCAGAACCATGATGCTGTTGCGGATGAAGGGCGGCAGCGCATCCGGTCGGCGATGCTGTGATATTGTGTGGCGTATTGATGTGGTTGGGAGCGTCATGCGGTATCTTCTCTGTACGCGAGGCTGAACAAGTACCAGAACGGTAAGCAGGTCCGCACGAGGGCGTTGGTGACGAGGGTCATGGCCTGGGCGAGAGGCGAAGCGACAATGCGCAGCAGCCGGAATCGAGAGGACTTCAGCCAGCCGATTCCTAGGGCAGTAGCGAGAATCCAGACCGACATGAGTTGATTCACAGACCGACTCGGGCGGAGGCTGAGGTTGATTGGCTTGCCATGCCGTCTGACGGAGATCACTCTGCCAACTACGCTGCTGGCACTCACCGGCGACAGGTCCATGCCGGTGTCGCCTTTCTCCAGTAGCATAGTGTCCTCGCCACGACGGCGCGTGCCGAGAGCGCGGTGAACAATGAGGTCGTTATTCCGTCTGAACACGACTATGTCGCCGAAGCAGACATCCCGGGGCGTGGATCGTGAGACCAGAACCTCATCACCGGGCCTGATCAGGGGGGCCATGCTGGACGTCAGAACGGGCAACCAGCCTTTGCCGTTTCTCTCCAGGAGTTCCAGCCACAGGTCATTGGCTACCGCTCGACTGACGTAGCCTGAGGTTCTGCCCTGTTGAGTCATGCGCTTTGTGCTGAGCTGCGGTACTAGCGATCCCGGCCGGTGAAGCTACGGTCATGCAGTTTGTGTTGAACGTCGGAGCTGGGTCTCAGCTCCGGCAGTGACACGTTGGCTGCAGCCTAATCGTCGTCGCAACAATAGCCGCACGACGGGTTGGCGAAGAACTGGAGCCACCCGAATGAGTCGCTGCCCGATCCGGTTCCCCCCGACCCGGCATGGGCCAGGGCGCCTGGCTCCAGTATCTCTGATCTGACTTCTGGCTTGACGTACGTCTCTTTGGTCATGATCGCACCCCCTCGGCCTGAGTCAATCGCCTGCGCACCCGCGCCTGACGGCACGCACTCGTGCTCGGGCCATTCAGTTGACCCGACTCGATGTACGCGATGCCGGTGCACCTTTCGCAATAGGCGCTCAGCCCGCAATCGGTGCAGGCATGCAGATCGGCGCGCCTCATCGACCTGAGGTACCGCAACTCAGCGCATGGCGCATAACTCCATATCCTATCAAAGCTTGTGTCGCCCAGCTTGCCCAGCGCAAGCGGAAGCATGACGCACGGGAAGACCGTTCCATCCGGCGAGATGGAACAGATGCTCTTGCCAGCCTTACAGAGGAGCGGCCTGGGGTTCTTCGTGGGCTGCGGAACCCGCGGCCGCCAGCCGCACGTCAGCAGGTCTTGGGCCGTCACCTCGCAACTCAATGGGGATGGATCACCGCTCTTGGATGGCGCCATCGCGAAGTTGACTCGTGGCCTTGCCCCCAGCCGCTCAATCAAGTCAACGGCCTGGAGCAACTCAGTGACGTTGTTGCCCATTGCCAGCACTTGTACCGTTGGTGGTGATCCTGCCTTTACGAAGTGACCTATTCCCTCGAGTGTCCTGTCGAAAGACCCTTCTACCTTCGTGACGGCGTCATGCGTCTCGGGTGTGGCCCCGTAGAGCGAAGTAGTGAGCGAGAAGGGCTTCATTGACGCCATCTCCCGCGCGACCTCGGCATCCACCATCGTGCAGTTGGTGAAGAAGCCAACCAGGAAGCCGCTGCGCCGCCCATGGGCGGCGATCTCCAGGAAATCCTCTCTTACCATTATCTCACCGCCGGTAAACAGAAGGAAGGCGGTGCCAGCTCTCTTCAATTGCGCGAAGGCATTCTTCCATTGCTCCGACGACAGTTCGTCGTTCCGGCTGACTTCAATATCGATGTAGCAGTGGGTGCACTGGAGGTTGCATCGGTAGGTGAGCTCAACAACCGCCTGGAGCGGGACGTTCAACTCGGCACATCTTGTTGTCACCTCACGCAGCAGCGGTCGTTCGATTGCGTCAGGCAGCACGCTCATTGCCCCGCCTCCTCCGCTCTCGAAGCCAGGAGGCCTAACTGATCGAGGTTGTCGACCAATTCAGCGGCGTCTCTCGTTGCCTCCTCGACTGTGATGTCAAACCGTTCGCAGACGCTCTCAGCGATATCGGACAGGCCGTGCTCGCCGTTACATAGCTCCCATATGTGAGCCGCAGTCTTGTTCAGAACGTGGACTGAGAAACCATCGTCCGTAATCAGGACGGCTTCGTCCTCTATCCGACGCCAGATGACATTGCTAGCCCAAATTGGTCGTCTTCCATCCATTCGGCTTTGCGCCTTTCCCAAGCGTTTCCTCGATTTCGGCTATGGTGTTCCAGAGCTTCGCGTCGATGGGGAATTCGAGTTCGTAGAACGGCACTGCAGTGGTGATCTCGTCACTGAACTGGGCTATCTGGGCATACACGTGTCGCCCGCCCCGCTGTCCGATGTAAGCCGGGTTCAGGACCTGGCGCATGAATTTCACGTATGCTTCCACTCGATCCAGGCGGCGGGCCGCGGCCTGGTCGCTCTTCTTGAGAAGCAGTACACACGAGATCGGCAACCTCTGTGAGCTGCTGGACGGATGCCCTCCGATCATGGGTGTTCCCTGCGCCCACAGCTTGGCCCCGTCGGTGCCGGGCCTGGCTACCAGCATGGCTTCGTCATTGAGCACCTGTCCGTGCTCCTCACTGCACAACCCGGCGATCGTCGTCTTCCCCGCATCGCTCGGGCCGGAGAACAGCAGTGCGGACCCGTTGCGGGCGATACCGCACGAATGAACGAGGTAGGCGGGGGGATTTCCGTCGTACTTGATCTTGCACGCGGTATAGTAGGCCATGCATAGCAGCCTGTTCATTGAGTTGAATTGCAGGTCGGGGTTGAGCAGGGCCTTGTCACCCCTCATGACGACGACACGCCGATCGAGATCGTGATGGCCCTGTATCAGGCCTGTTACCTCGGCGAATCCATCTCCTCTGTGAATGAATCGCAATTCGGCGATAGCCGAATCGACTTCGTCTGGCTTCAGCTGTTGTACGGGCTCCAGGCGGATGGTGAGATCCGCGTAGTCGTCGGTCAGGTGTGCCGAGTATCGATTCCGCCATTCACCGATCAGGCCGTCGTCGTCACATTCGAGGCGGCAGCATACCGTACCGATACGGATGGCAACTGAGTTGGCCGTGTGCGATGGGAGGATGTCCTTCGCCTCGCCTCGCCTAGGGCTTTCCTTCACCGTGTGTGGCTCCTATCGTCTGCTGTGAGTCGACCGCTGGCAATGCTTCCCTGGCCCCCGGTGTCAAGGGAAGCAGCCGGAGTGTCATCGCCAGTAGCGTTGTCAAAAGCCGGTTGTATACTCCTGCGTAGCGACGTCTGGTCGGGTCCTGACGCATTATCCTGAGTGTGAATGCAATTGGTCTCCATAACTGCAGCGCCAGATATGATTCCAGGCCAAGCACCAGTTGGACTATTCGTCCAGGGCCGGACAGGATATCTGCGTTCCCTCCCCTGACTTCCACGTAGTGGATTCTTCCCAGGAGGTCTTCCCCACGCACCGCGCTGGACCAGAGTACCGAGTCCCCTTTCTCCAACAGATAAGGCCTGCCGCCGGTTCGGGACTTCGTGAGAGCACGGTGCACAGTGAACCGGTCTCCCGATCTGAACACAATCACGTCGGCGAATCGGATATCGTGCCAGGACGCCCTCTCGACGAGCACGCGGCTGCCTCTCGTAATCAGCGGCGACATGCTGTCGGAAACGACTTGGGCATAGTTAGCACCGCGCTCTACCAGCACATCCGCCCAGAGCTCGGAGAGCAAATGCCGTGACAGAGCAGGTGAGCTTGGAGGTACGCCTGGTTGATCCGCCTTGTCCGGCGTCCTTGCTGCGTCGGGCTTTTCCATCAGAGGTTTGATACACAGCACCTACGTGCGCGATTGTACTTCGCATAGTCCCGTGGTGCAAGCGTGTACGTGGTGCCTATTGTCTGAATTCTATAGGAACGTGGTTAGAAAATGGTTGGAAGGCTGTTGGAATCCAGTCTTATTGGCCGCAGCCGAGACTCAGCTCACCCATGATGGCTGGGATCGTGAGACAGGTGCTTCGGCAGGGGGCCGAGCGCACACAGCGACTCCTACGCCGAAGGGAAAGGAAGTGGTATACTTCAGCTGTTGTGTGACTGGTATTGAGAGGGGAGGCCGTTGCCTGACGCGAGGAGGGCGAGGGCACCCCTCTGTGTGAGTGCTATGGAGGTGATCGATGGACTGGTTCATGGATCATATGATAAGGCCGCTGGCGATAGCGGGAGCGGCCCTCGTGCTTTACTTCGCCCTGGGTTGGGTGATTGGCCCTCTGCTGCGGCGGCTGGTGGCACAGTCTATGCAGGGCGAAGACGAAGTCGAAATCAAGAAGAGGGCGGACACGCTCGTCAGCGTGATGTTGATCACACTGAGGATAACGCTCGTAGCAGTCGCGGTGTTCATGATCATCGCGGAGGCGGGGGTCAATATAGGACCGGCCATTGCTGGATTTGGGGTCGCTGGCGTTGCAATCGGATTCGGGGCACAGAGTCTGGTAAAGGACGTGATCGGTGGACTTTTCGTCATCATAGAGAATCAGTACCGGGTGGGTGACGTCGTGCAGCTGGCGGGGATAGCAGGCATTGTCGAGCAGGTAAGCCTGCGCCGGACGGTTCTGCGTGATCTCGACGGTATCCAGCACATCATTCCAAACGGGGAGACGGGTGTGGCCAGCAACTATACCAAGGGATGGTCAAGGGTGAACCTCGACATCAGCGTGGCTTACGGGGAGGACCTGGATCGGGTCATTGAAGTGATGAACAGGGTAGGGAAGGAATTAGCCGAGGACGAGTTCTGGGGGTCCAAGATCGTTACGCCGCCGCAAGTGCTTCGTGTGAACAAGCTTGGCGACTCGGGTATCGACATCAAGATGCTGGGCGACACGAAACCGATTGAGCAGTGGGCCGTGATGGGTGAGCTGCGCCTGCGAATCAAGAGGACCTTCGACGCGGAAGGCATCGAGATTCCGTGGCCCCATACCAAGTTGTACTTCGGGAACTGGCCCGCGGCGGAGATATCCAGGGGGCCCGATGAGGTCGCGGCGGCAAAGGCTCAGGAGCCGGAACTCCGTGAGGTGTCCCCGCATCAAGAGACCAAGGAAGTATTGCCGCCGGAAGCTGAGGAGTAGCCTCGTCACGCTGGCGGCGCTGCCTTAGTGGGCGGTGCGCACTGATCTGCGTGAAACAGGCACGCGTGAGGTATATCAGACTGGCGTGCCTGTTTCACGTCGTTTGGAAGCACACTTACTGCTTTTGCTGATGGTGCCTAGACCAGCTTCGCGTCAAGGAAGGCTATGCGTGCGGACACACTCTTCGCCGCCATTGGAGCATTCGTTGACTTGCTGAGGTCTCTGGCCAGCTTCTCATCGCCGATCACGTCGTTGACCCAGGCGCTGAAGTCGCACTTGTCGCCGTTGCAGTGATAGGAGAATGTCTCCTCTGCCATCTCGACCAGAGCCTCCTGCAGGTCGCGCATACTCTTGAGACTGCGCCCGTCGCAGACCCAGAAGGTGTTCTCCTCGGGCACCTCGCCCAGAAGCTTCTCCGCATCCTGCCTCAGAATCCTCGCCATCTTTCTCCTCCCTCCGTGAGGTTGTTGATTTGCCTAAAGAAATGCATCCAGAGCCCTAATGAAGTTGACATAAACCTGCTGTATCTCCCAGACGATGCCGTATGGCCCGAGCTGCCACCACTCCAGGGGGGTGAAATACGCCGAGACCTCGGCTTCCGAGCCGCTGCGGCCAAACCACTGGATTAGATGTAGGTTGTCGGACTGGGCGAGCCAGAGGGCAATGTCCACCAGTTGCTCATTGCCGGTCAGCAGCGCCTTGTTATACGCGTGAAGCATCAGCTGGAATACGGCCCGCTGAATGTCGTTGCCGAGGAAGAACTCCATGCCGCCTTCACCGGCCCACGTGCAGGGGTAAGGTGGCAGAGGGAGATGGTGGCTGTCATCCTTGTACTGGGCGATCACTTCGCTGGGATTCAGGAAAGACATACCCCTGCTCTCCAACTGCTTGGGGAGATGCCTCATGAAGTCGAAGATGCCCGTGTCCTTGGAGTGGTGTTCTCCAAAGGTCTCGTAGTCCCAGGCGAGGAAGACGAAGTCCCCCTGTGCCTCTCTGAGCCAATGGGCATAGGCATCTGTGACCAGTGGGTAACCCCACCAGTCGCGGTTGGAGAACCTGTACCCGACATCGTCACTGAGCTGGTAGTGCCGCGCGAGGAGCATGGTATCTTTGCCCTTGTGATACAGGTGGGTGGCATCGCGCCAGCCCATCACCCACTCGCGACCATCCAGCAGCGCGCCCGTGAAGCCGCAGCCGTTGATGGCGTGATAGATGCCGTCCGACATGACCATCTCCGTGGTGTCGGTGACGGCGGGGGTCTTGCCGAAGGCTGTTGCCAGGTTCTGCTTGCCCCACTCCATCCGTTTCTGGAATCGCTGCAGGTCCATCAGTGGTATGAAGCTATGGTAGGGTTCGACACAGACGAGTTCGACATTCGGTTGGTCGACGAGCTTACTGAACAGACCATATAGCTCCTGGTCCCAGAGGCGGGCCTGTCTGAGGAAGGACTCCGAGAAGCCAATGGAGAGCTTGAACCCGTTGCCGAGAAGGTCCAGGAACATCTCGGTTGCGGGATAGTAGCACCATGTCGCGACCTTCTCGAAGTAGCGCTTGTTCAGCACTTCGTCGAAGAGACAGTGCTCGATGTCTTCGATCTTGGCACCATGCGGTATGGGCTGCGCGGGCAGCTTCAACCGCCTTGGCTGGTGTACAACCGTGTAAGTTGAGATGCTATTCGCCAATTTATGCACTCCCTGCCAGTATCGGGGTGAGTTTGGGAACGTGCCTTCGGCGTTCTGCAAGACGGCTGCGGACCGTTGGCTCCGGTTCCGCTTCCGGGATCGTGTCCACGGGCGCTGCGGCTGGGGTAGTGAGAATCCCCTGGACCCTCGCCTGGAACTCCAGCTTCTGCAGCATGTTCTGGATCACTTTGTCCCAGGTGAAGAGACCTGCCGTCTCTTTGCCGGAATTGCGTATTCGCTCGGCCTCATGACGGTGGTGATGCAGGTACATGATGTACCCCTCGATCTCGGCCGGGTTCGCTGTCTCGAGCACAATGGCGTTGTAGAACGGCACGGCGTAGTCCTCACCGGTGCCTCCGGTCACGGCGACTCCACGTGCTGCCATTGTCTCCAGCCCCACGAGCCCGAACGGCTCGTGTCCGCTGTTGGCCAATACCGCGTCGGATGCATTGTAGACTATGCGCAGGAAGTCCTGTGGGCAGTGGAATCTGATATTCAGAACGTCGGCAGCAGCGTGGGTGATTATGGCTTCCATGTAATCCGCTATACTCTCACCATTGGTGGTGATATCCGCCACACGGAGACCCAGCGAGCGGGCGTTGTGAGCGACTTCCTCACCATGTGGTTCAATCCCACCTCTTGCGATAAGCAAGGCGCGCATTCCACGCGACTTCAAGCGGGCCACCGATTCGACGGCCATGTTCCATCGCTTGTCGGGGTCCCAGCGTGCCACCTTCGAGAGAACCAGGTCGGCGTCTAGGCCCTTCCTGAGCTTCGACACCAGCCCGGAGTCCACGTTGCTGAGAAGGGAAGATGGAATGCCGTTAGGAATGACGAGGGGGTTCTGTCCCATGCCCCACATGATCTGCTTCATGTATCTGCTGACCGTGGTGATGGTAGTGGTGAACGCCAGTCTACCCCAGTTGATGCGATGGAAAGAGAACGTGTTGTTCGCGTTCCAGAACATTATCACTTTGTCCCGTATTCCCATCGCGTAGAGCGCATCGCTTATGCGACACATCGTCTCAGCGGTGTGCCACTCCTCTCCGAGTATGACCACAGTCTTGTCCTGGGCGACGGCGGGTTTCGCGATGCATTCAGCGACGAACCACGGTACTGATTCATTGAAGTCGTACAGCTTTTCATTCTCGCCCTGATACAGGCCCTCCGGGTAGTAGGCGCTTATCCATTGGCACCAGCGGTGCAGAGTCAGCCTGTGGTTCTTGGAGACCTCTTCGCCCATTTCCTTGGGGTCACCTACGAACATGTGATGCACTTCATAGCCTGAATCGGCAAGCGCTCGTGAAAGGTTGGTAATGCGTACGCCGAGGCCTCCCGCGAGCGAATAGCGATCGGGCCCCTCGAATGACACTATCACGAATACCGTGTTGTCCGTGTCGAGGTTCTGGCGCCCAACTCGGTATGATTGCGTCTCGAGCCCCACCGGCTTCTGGGCCTCTGTCTCCTCACCGGTAGCGCCATCGTCGTAGCTTATGATCACATCGACTGATGATTCCAGGGTGGTTCGCGGATCCTCTTCGAGTTCGTCTACAAGTTCGATAGCCATTGTTGGTGCCTCTTCGCGTAGTGACTTGATTCTGGCTGCCACCGGCGCCTCCTCTCTAACTCGTCGCGCGAGACTGTCGCTTGAGGATCGGGTACACGTCGCAAATTGTCTCGGAACACTGTTCCATTTGGATGCTCGTTAAGTACCAAGTAAAGGCTCTGCCAAGGATTACGCGACCTAAGTCTACAACCATCGAGCTTTCCCTCACGAAACTTATCATATGTCCATGGACGTCCACAATGGTTCTTTTAGGTAAACAGAACTAGGAAAATCGTACTAAGTGCCCGCGCCTCGCGGCCTTCTACCATTGAACCCGTGCCCCACCGGGGTAAGCTGGGAGCGGAGCGAGACACAGTCCACCAAGCACTGTCCCACAGCCGGATCGCCGGTGCGGTTGCAGCGGAAGTGTGTCGCTAGTGTGCGACCCAGACGATCGGCGACGGATCGCCGCTGACCTTCGGCGCAGAGGGGTAAGACATCGTGGGTTGCGTTGCAGAGGCTGATGTGCGAATGCAGGGCTGGCTTGCCCACGGAGAGGCTACGACGATGATTATACAACTCGTCAGGGGTGGGAGAATAGCAAAAGATTGAAAACTTGTGACATTTTCCCGCTATGTTCTTGGCGGTTGTGATTCACGGACACGGGCCGTCTGACAGTTGTGGTTGATGCGCAATGCTCCAATGCCATACAATACGCGCAGTCTTCATGACAGCGCTGGAGGTCGATGAGGGTACTGATGCTGGGATGGGAGTTGCCTCCCATCTTCAGTGGGGGACTGGGGATTGCCTGTCAGGGTCTGATGCGGGGGCTCCAACGGGAAGGAATCGACGTCCTGTTCGTTGCACCCTGGCTGACGTATGGCTGCGAGGATGAGTCTGGTCGGCTTCTACCGGTGTTCGGGTATGCTCATCCGAGCGCTGCGCACTCTCCGGCTCATCCATACTTGAGACTGGCTTATTCCTCCAGCTACGCCACTGGCTCAAACGCCATTGAGATCAGTGATTTGGTGAGGCGTTTCGCGGAGGGCGTGGTCAGGATCGCCGAGGTACAGCCGTTCGACGTCATACATGCGCATGATTGGGCTACCATGCCGGCTGCGATAGCAGTGCGGGCCGCGTCGGGCAAGCCCTCTGTCATCCATTTCCATTCCACTGAGCGAGACCGGTCGCCGGGGTTCGCCTCGTCTGAGGTCTGCGCCATAGAACAGGAGGCCGTTTCCGCTGCCGATTGGATTATCGCGGTGAGCGAGTATGAGAGACAGCGGATCGCTGACAGCTACGTCGTGGACTTGAGCAGGCTCTCGGTGATCCACAACGGCGTCGAGGAGGCGCACGTGACAACGGCACCACCCTCGATGCGAGAGGACCCGCGACGCAGGGTCCTGTTCGTCGGGAGGCTCACGGCTCAGAAGGGGCCGCAGTACTTCCTGATGGCCGCCGCGAAGGTTCTCGAGGTCTTGCCCGAAGCACGATTTCTGGTGGTCGGTGAAGGTGATATGCATGACCGCCTGCGTGACATGGCGTTTGAGTTGGGGATCGGGGACAAGCTGCTGCTAATGGGGTTCCTGTCGAGGTTCGACTTGGACCGAGTCTACGCGGTCTCCGATGTCTGCGTCATGACCTCGGTATCGGAGCCGTTTGGCATGGTTGCCCTGGAGGCGATGAGTCGGGGCATACCCACTGTGGTGCCACGTGAGGCGGGCGTTGCGGAAGCCATACAGAACTGCGTTCGCATTGACTACTGGGACGCAGAGTCTGTAGCCGGAGTTATCCTGGAGATACTGGAGAACCGGGACGGGATTGCTGATCGGCTGGCCCGGGATGGGGCTGCTGAGGCAGGGCGACTTACCTGGGACCTGGCGGCACGCAGGGTGAGGCGAATCTACGAAACACTGATGGCCTACTCCGGGGATGTACGCGCCGTCCCGGAGTAGGCCATGGGGAATGTGTGAACCCGCCCTGGGCTTGGACCCCTTGGCCTAGCCTGGAGCGGGATTCTCGCCTTAGGTCGTAACCTTCGAGGAAGTTCTGGGGAAAGCTGTCAGTTCCAGGTGTAGGTCATCGATGACCTTCTGACGTATCGTCTTCAGAGGGTTCTGCAGTTGCTCAAGCTCCTTGTCGCCTATCGATGACATCACCTCGCTGATCACGCTCTTGAGCACGTCCACCCCTACCTTGCAGGCGTCTTCGCCCTTCTGTGTTAGCTTGATCTCGGTGAACGGGCGACCCTTCCGCTTCGGTATCCTCTTCACGAGGCCCTCACGCTCCATCCTGTTCAGAAGGCCTGTTACGCTCTGACTCTCGCGCGACACCATGCGGGCGATCTCAGCCGGGATCAGCGGGCCTTCACTGTCCATGCAGGCCCAGAGCACGGCGACCTTCTCCGGTGTTAGCTTGACTTTAGCCAACCGCGTCTCAGCGAGCTTCTCCATCAGGGACCACGTCTGGCGAAGAAGTGCCCAACTGGTCAGTCTAGCGTCCGGGAATTTGAGGTCATACATGCTGCCACCTCCTTGAATATCTACAAACATTGTAGCTCGTATACATTACTATACAAGAGTAAGATTAAGAAATCGCTTAAGAACATAAAGAAGGAATAAGGAACGGATTACAAGTGCATTACAACCGCACGTGAACGAAAGATATGATGGTAGCACCCGTCAAGAAAGGCCGGGACTCTGTCCGGGTTTCTGGCTCGGCGATGGGGCACAGTATGCACCGAGCGGCATCGAAGGGCGACACTACAGGGACCACAAGAGCGGGAATCGCGGGTGTATCTGGTTCTAGACCGGTATTCAGGGCACATCTCTCCTGACGACGCGCGGGCCGATGAGACGCCACAAGAACGCCGAAAACACAAGACAAACAATGGCAGCCCCGCCAATATAGGCGGCCGCCCGTGCCGCAGCTTCCCAGCCGGGCTTGCTGCTGAATACCACATATGATAGCGCCGCCCAACAGCCGAATCCAAGCGCTACGAAAGCGGCTATGACGCCTAACGCCGTGATTGCTACTGTGACTAATCTCGGGCCGGTCACCCTGCCTCCGTTGATGCAGGTTCACGGGACTCGCTAGCCGATCCTATATGAAGCCGACACACACTCCCACATGCGGAAGAAGCAGCCAGGATGTGCCGTATCCGCCTGCGTGCCAACAAGACTGTAGTACGAGAGGAGAAGCTTATTGCGGGCAGCATAGCTTAGCGAGATGCTGTTGTCAATCCACGGGTGATGTGCCGATCACTTGTCCAACTCAACTCACTTGGGCCTTGGCCGCTGCTCACGAAGTTGATTTGTACAACGCGGTTGACAATCGGTGATATGTCTGTTTATCTGGGTACACCATTTGTACAAGGGATATCCATGATAGGAGGACTGCTTGATGAAGGACCTGACAGGGAAAGTTGCTGTGGTGACTGGCGCAGCGAGCGGCATAGGGCTTGCCCTCTCGGAGCGATTCGCCGCCGAGGGAATGAAAGTTGTGCTCGCGGATATTGAGCAGAGGGCTCTGGACAAGGCGATAGGCGGACTGCGTGATACGGGGAAGGATGCGCTTGGGGTCGTAACCGACGTCTCCAGGGCCGAGGACGTCGACGCACTGGCCAAGAAGACACTTGAGGCCTTTGGTGCTGTTCACGTTGTCTGCAACAATGCAGGTGTTATGAAGGGCGGCATCTCCTGGGAAGCCCCGCTCGAGGACTACGCGTGGCATCTTGCCGTCAATCTGTGGGGTGTGATACATGGGATCCGGAGCTTCGTCCCTCTCATGCTCGAGCAGGGGGTCGAGGGTCACGTAGTGAATACGTCTTCGCAGTGTGGTCTGATGTGCGGGCCTTATTCGGCTGCCTACACCGCAAGTAAACACGCCGTGGTGGCATTGAGTGAGTGCCTGCACCACGAGCTCTTGCTCGGCGGTTCCAAGGTCAGAGTCTCAGTTCTCCTGCCGACGGGGGTCAACACAGACATCATGGCTTCGGAGCGTAATCGCCCGGACCGATTCAGACCCAGCGATGCCGCCAACTCCGAGATAGCAGATATCGTAGCAGCGGCCGCTGCCGACCAGTTCAAGCGGGGTATGACACCTGGGATGGTGGCTGAGCAGGTTATTGACGCGATCCGTGAGGGACGGTTCTACATATACACCGAAGGAGGTGAGTCCGACGTTTGGAAGGCGATCATAGACAGGCGATTTGACGAGATACGGGATTTCCGGAATCCCTCGTTGCCCGTTCCCGATGACATGACTGCCATGCTGCCGCCAGACCAGTTGGAGAACGCGTGAAGCCAGTTGATCCTCGCTCGATTGCAGGGGCGACCGCAACTGAAAACAGGCGCGAGGATAGCTGGCCGAGCGGTTCCGGTTGGAGCTGTGGTCTGCACACCGCAGGCTTGACACCGTTACCCCCCATGGTGTATCCTCCGCCAACACGATAGGAGGTGTGGACATGCAAGCCTATTGCATGAAGTGCCGGAAAAAGGTGGAGATCAAAGACCCGAGATCCGTCACCCTGAAGAACAAGAAGCCGGCTACTCAGGGCGTATGTCCGACGTGCGGGACGAAGGTATTCAGGATCGGCAAGGGCTAAGGCGACGGATCCCACGCACCTGCAGTAGGCATCTTGAGGTGCGCTAGGCGGGCAGAGACTGCTCGCAAAGCGCGCGGCTGGATTGTGCAAGTCGGTTGGGCTTGTGTTTCTTGATTGCACCCAGCCGCCAATACCTCGGTTATACGCGAATCCCTATGACACCACCACCCACCTGCCTCATTGATACATATACTCACGCGGAAACCCCACCACAGTGCCGTAGCCAGGCTATGGGCAGGCGCTCAGAACATCAAGGCAAACGACGACGGAACTTGTTGCTGCGCGGTTGACGAGTCACCATGCAGTCTGGAGCCTCTTTTGGCTCTTGGGACGCTGTGAACGGTTAGACCTGTGCTCAAGCGCGAGTCACTCATAACGTTAGGCGGGACGGTAGTCCGCCGGTTAGGTTCACTCTCGCGGGCAAGGATGTGAAGGGACTCGAAACAGAAGTAGTGATAGCAGATGCCGGGCCTGGTGAGGCCACCATTGTCAACTAGAGTTTGGTCTATCGGACGGGTTACGGTGGAACGAAGATGAGGAGAAGGAGCTATGCCCTCACAGAGGATGAGCGGAGCGTATTGCTGCTGGTGACGCGGGGAGTAACCAACCAGGAGATTGCTGACCACCTGGATATGTCATTGACCAAGGTCAAGACTTTGCTTCACAGTGTATGCGGCAAGACCAATGCCCGAAACAGGATAGAAGCGGCTTTCTTCGCCATAAAGCAACGTGCCATCAGCGTCGACGAGGCCTTCTCCATGGATGAGCTAGCCGAGATGACGGCCAGTCTGGGTCCTGACAAGGTCGAAAGCCTAGCCGAGCTCGTGCGGCAGAAGCTAGAGCAGGAGCGAATGATTCCGCCTGGAGAGGAGCACCCTGGGACGGCGGGTGGCAAGATCGAACTGACGGCAAGCGAGAAGAACGTCTTGATCCTGGTCTCCAAAGGCATGACCAATCAAGAAATAGCGGAGCGGCTCTGCATATCAAGAGGCGCAGCGAAGTCGTTGCTGCACCAGGCATGCCTGAAGTTGAAGGCATCGCGCAGGGGCGCGGCCTTCATGAAGGCTGTCAGAATTGGTGCGATTTCGATAAACGAGGCTTTCACAATGGACGAACTCGTTGAGCTTCTCGGAGCGCTGGGCCCTGACACGCTACAGAGGATGGCGGAGACCATGAGGAAAGTATCGCGGACAGAACAGCGATGAGCAGAATTGGCCGAAAGTTGCTAATCCGAGCTTGACACCATATCACGACAGTTGCACCATTGTTGTACCATTAGGCGCACTCCTCAGGTTGGTCTACATATCCGAAGTCAACCAAGCAAAGGTAGGTGACCAATGGCACCCGAAGTCAAGAAGCTCGAAGCAGATGTAGTGATAGCAGGTGCTGGGCCCGGTGGGGCAACTATAGCCAGAGAGCTGTCCAAGAGGGGTAATAGCGTGGTCCTCGTGGAGAAGGGTCCCCACAGGCACAAGGCCACTGGCCACTTGGCCTTGTTCCGCAGCATGGAAAGGTTAGGCATGACATACACCCAGGAAGGGGTCATGTATCTGCAGGGCTTCGGCGTTGGCGGGTCGAGTTTGCTGTCCGCCGGGACATCCGTCGATCCCGACCCCGAGGACTGGAAGAAATACGGGATAGACATCACCGAGGAGATCCCGGAAGCCAGAGAGGACTGCTGGGTCCACCAAGCTCCAGAATCGTATGTTGGCCCTGCGACGAGACTGATGATGTCGGCGGCTGAGGAGATTGGCCAGAAGTGGGAGAGGATCGACAAGTTCATCGATTTAAAGAACTGCAAGCGTTGCTACGAGTGTCTGATGGGCTGCAGTGATGGTGCCAAGTGGAGTGGTGTCGTGTTTGCTGATGAGGCGGTGGAGAATGGCGCTACACTGCTTACCGAGGTGAAGGTGAAGGATGTCATCGTGGAAGGAGGAACCGCTGGTGGTCTCCGTGCCGAGGGGAAAGGTGGTCAGCAATACGAAATAAAGGGCCAGGTGACAGTGTGCAGTGGCGGTGCCCTTGGCTCCGCCCGAATCCTGCAGAGGTCGGGGGTAGAGGAGGCTGGAAAGACGTTCATCGGCGACCCATCGATTATGGCCTACGGGTTCCTGAAGGATGGGACAGGCAGTATGGAGGAACTCGTGTTCTCGGTAGGGTATCACGAGAAGGAAAACGGCGTCTTCTTCGGGAACATCAGCGGACCCAAATGGGAATGGCGGATGCAGGTACTTAAGGACCAGAAGCTCAGAGGTCTTGGCAACACGCTTCGCTACGGGAAGGCGTTGGGAGCTTGGGCGAAGATAGCGGATGAGGCGGAGGGCGAGGTTTTCCCCCGAGAGGGCAAGGTGAGTAAGCGCTTCACCAAGCGGGACCTGGAGAGGGCAGAGTACAGCCGGGACAAACTGAAGAAGATCCTGGTCAAGGCAGGCTGTGACGGTGGTAACATCTACCTCTCACCTCTCTTCCTGCCCCATCCAGCGGGATCAGCCCCGGTTGGGAAGGTAGTAGACACCAACCTCGAGACGAGGGTTAAGAACCTGTATTGCTGCGACAGTAGTGTGTTTCCAGAGGGCTTTGGGGCACCGCCCATCCTGGCGATAGTTGCGTTGGCGAAGCGCCTGTCCAAGCGGCTGGACCAGCTTATCTCGACAGGCGGGTCCGCTTCGGCCACGGCTGGTTGATCCCTCGTGAGCCGGGCACTTCGCTTGCCGGGCTGGCAGCATGTGTCGATGGATAGGTGCTGGAGAGAGTGAATGACGAAAACCGAAGAGTTGCTCGGAATCGGTGAGACACTCGGTAATCCTCTGATTGACAGCTGGAGGCAAGGCGGCGGAAAGGTAATCGGCTATTCATGCACGTACATGCCTGAGGAGATCATCCATGCGGCCGGCATGATGCCCTACAGGCTCAGGGGCACCGGCTGTCGTGGCATTAGCATCGCTGACTCATATCTCTCCCGGACTTCCCACTGCAGCTTCGCTCGCACCGTTCTGGAACTGGCGCTGACCGGCGGGTACGGTTTCCTCGATGGAGTCGTGTACACGAATGGTTGCGACCATATGCGCCGAGGGTATGACAACTGGAAAGCCCAACGCGACAGACCTGCATTTATGCATATGCTTCCCGTGCCCCACACGATTACTGATCACGGGCTCAAGTGGTACGAGGAGGAGTTGGTCACGTTCAGGGGGCAATTGGAGGACCACTTCGGCGCGAAGATCGAAGATGCCAGCTTGAGGCAGTCGATCGGCCTGTATAACGAGACGCGTAGACTGCTGAAGGAGCTATACCAGCTTCGGACCGAGAAAGCGCCCCGGGTCACAGGTGCAGAGATCCTCAGGATAATCGTCGCGAGCACATCTATGCCCAGGGAGAAGTACAACAAGCTCTTGGCGGAAGCACTCGAGGAGATCAAATCCAGAGAGGGAACGTCTGACTACAAGTCCAGGCTGATGCTGGTGGGAAGCGCGAGCGACGACCCGGCCTTTGTGGACCTCGTCGAGAACACCGGAGGCCTCGTTGTCGCGGACTCTCTGTGCTTCGGTGCCAGGTACTTCTGGGATCTGGAAGAGGATACAGGCGATCCTATGCACGACATTGCTGTGCGCTATTACCACCACATACCCTGTCCCCGGATGTACGGCGAGTATCCCGCCCGACTCGATTTCGTCAGAAGCGTGGCGAAGGCATCAGATGCCGATGGGGTGGTCGTCCAGACAATCAAGTACTGCGATCTACATGGCGTGGAGAACGCCATGCTGGACAAGTCCCTGGAGAAGGAAGGCATCCCGGTTCTCAGGTTGGAGAGGGAGTACGGGCCATCAGCAGATATGGGTAGGATTCGCACCAGGGTTCAGGCTTTCCTGGAGAGAATAGGACGGTGACAGGATGACCAGAGCACCGACGGTTTGGGAGGAAACAGCCGCTCTGCTGGAGGGCGTGAGCGTGCTGCCCGAGGACTACGGGGCGGTCCTCGATCTAGCGAGATCGCTACCTCCGGACACGGGGGCAATGCTCGAGGCGTTCATCGACCCGAAGTTCATGAAGATGTCATTGGCGGCCGTCAAGATCTTTGGCCGGTCCCTTACCGACATATTGCAGAAACGGAGCGAAGGCAAGAAGGTAGTGTTCCGCGCCTTCAACTTCCCGCCCGAAATCCTGTTTGCCATGGATATAGCGCCAATGTGTACCGAGGCGGCTGGGATTATCCCGATGATGGCGCTGGGGGGTGAGCGGTTCTTCGATGCGGCGATAGAGGCTGGCCTGCCTGAGACTCTGTGTTCAGGGCATCGGCCGACCGTTGGCATGATCTATGATGGCAGGGAGTTCAAGCCGGACATCATAATCAATGCCGGGGCGGGCTCGTGTGACCCGAACGCCAAGCTGCATGAGTATATGGCGCACGAATGGGGTATTCCGCTTCTGAACCTGGATGCCCCTTACTACCACGATGAGCGTGCACTCGACTACTACAGGATAGAGTTTCGAAACATGGTCTCCCAGGTCGAGGAGATAGCTGGTGTGAAGCTGGACTACGACAGGCTTCGAGAGGTGGTTGAGTGCTCGAACCAGGCGAGCGAGCTCTATCTGGAGATCCATGAGCTCAAGAGGGCGGTGCCGTTTCCCCTGCCCAACATCTACAGCGTGCTGGTGCAGTTGGCGAAGCTTGTTTGGGCGGGGCGTGAGGAGACGGTACCATTCTTCCAGATAGCACGGGATACCGCGAAGGACCTCGTGGCGAAAGGCCAGGGTGCTTTCGAGAACCAGCGGGTCAGGAGCCTGTGGCTGTACAGCGGCATATATTACGACATGGAGATCTGGAGGTGGATGGAGAAGGTAGGCATGGTCTACCTCCAGGATTGCTTCTCCTGGTTCCCCGACAAGATCATAGACACCTCGACCATCGACACCATGATCGACGGTCTAGCCGAGCGCACTTTCAACATGCCGATGACCAAGCAGCACAAGGGCTCCTGGGACTCACCCGAAGGCTGGGCAGAGGACATGTTGTTCCTGGCGAAGGAGCTGAAGGCCGACTGCACCGTGTTCTCGGGTCATTTGGCCTGCAAGCAGGCCTGGGGGGCCTACAGGCTGATGAGGGACATGTTCAAGAGCGAACTTGGAATCCCTTCACTCCGACTGGAGTCTGACATCCTCGACAGGCGGATTACTCCGGTATCGGTGCTGAAGGAGAGAATCGAAGAGTTCGTATCGACGATAGCATAAGAGGGAATCATGATTGTTGCGGGTTGTGATGTCGGCTCACTGAGCGCGGAGGCAGTCATAATGCGGGATGGGTCGATTCTGTCCTCGCAGATCATAAAGGTCAGGCCGAGACCCGAGCAGTCGGCGAGCGAGGTGATGGATAAGGCTCTATCGGAGGCTGGTCTCGCCTATGGTGATATTGACTGTTGTGTCAGCACTGGCTACGGCAGGGAGAAGATACCTTTCGCGAATAACAACGTTTCGGAGATATCATGCCATGGCAGGGGTGCCCAGTGGCTGTGTCCGACGGTCAGGACTGTAATAGATGTGGGTGGTCAGGACTGCAAGGTGGTGAGGGTCGACGAGAATGGGAAGCTGATGAACTTCGCCATGAACGACAAATGTGCTGCGGGCACGGGTCGGTTCCTCGAATTCATGGCGGAGGTTCTCGGCCTGGAGCTTGAAGAGTTGGGACCCAGATCTCTGAGCTCCCAGCAGCCGATAGCCATAACCAATATGTGTAGCATATTCGCTGAGTCCGAGGTACTGTACTACCGGTGGTACGAAGCCAGGGACCCCGTGGACCTGGCGGCGGGCATTAGCCGGGCCATGGCGGAAAGGGTGAATGCGCTTGTTCAGCGGGTCGGTGTCGAGCAGGATGTCTGCGTTACGGGCGGGGTGGCCAAGAATGCTGGAGTAGTGCGTGCCCTGGAGGAGATGCTTCAGGTCACCTCGCAGGCGCTGGCCGTAGACCCGCAACTCGTTGGGGCTGTGGGAGCATGCCTGTTCGCGCAAGACCACCTGTCCAAGTCGGGTAGTTAACTTCGCGAGGGAACTAATGATCGCTGCAGGTTTTGATTTCGGAGCACTGGCTGCCAAGGCCGTTCTGATGAAGGACGGAGAGTTGGTATCGTACGGGATTGGCGATGTCAGGGCGAATCCCGAGCGCGTGGTCGAAAGCGTAATGGAGAAGGTGCTCTCCGAAGCCGGTTTGTCTGCGGACCAGATAAACTGTGCTGCCTGTACCGGCTGGGGGCGGCGGAGGGTGAGCTATACGGACAAAGAAGTGGGGGAACTCCCGTGTCTGGCCAAGGGTGCGCAATGGCTCCTGCCTTCGGTCAGGACTGTGATTGACGTTGGGGGTCAGAACAGTAGGGCCCTCAGCGTGAACGACAAAGGTAAGGTCATTGATTACAACTTGAACGACAAGTGCGCGGCAGGGACCGGCAGGTTCTTCGAACTCGTAGCCAAAGCGCTGGAAGTGGATTTGGGCGAGCTTGCTGCCCTGGCCTATCAGGCGAAGAGCCCTGCCGAGATAACCTCCCAGTGCTGCGTCTTCGCCGAGTCCGAGGTCGTAGCGTTGCTGAACGAAGGGTTAGATCTGGCTGATATCGCTGCCGGTGTTCACGATTCCACGGTCAAGCGCCTGGTAGCTATAGCGGGTGGCATCTCCATCGAAGAGGACGTCGTGATGACAGGTGGATGCGCCAAGAACGAGAGGCTGATCGATGGCCTGGAGCGTCTCTTGAAGACTCAAGTGGTCCGCCTGTCACATGACCCGCAACTGGTCGGAGCCGTAGGCGCGGCCCTCATAGCTGAGGAGAGACTGCGCCAGTCCTGAGCCTGCCCGGCCCTCCCGACGTGCTGTTGCACAAATGTCTTCATATATTCCGCGTAAGGGTAGGGCTTCTCTATTGTTGGAATCGCCCTGGAACTGAACGGGACGGGGCCTGTTCGATTCCTCCGCACCGGCAATAGCTTTACCCCGGCTTCGTCTCCGAGATTAAGCAGGCTCAGTGTCAAGTCGAGTGGGAGGGTCACAGGTATGAAACTGAGGAGACTGTTCGAACCGGCAAGCATCGGCAACATGACCCTGAGGAATCGCATAGTCATGCCGGCCATGGACACGAATCTGGCGTCCAAGGATGGCTTCGTGACCCAGAGAACGATTGACTACTACGGCGAGAGGGCAAAGGGGGGAGTGGGACTGATAATCGTCGAATGTACCTCGATAGACTACCCGCGTGGTCAGGTCACCGTCGGGCAGATCAGCATCGACGATGACAAGTACATCGATGGCTTGAGCGAGCTAGCCGGGGCCATGAAGCGGGCGGGCGCCCGGGCGGCGATCCAGCTCGAGCATGGCGGCGGAGTCACACACTCGTCGATCAGTGGAACGCAGCCGGTGGGTCCGTCGGAGGCAATCTCGCCCCTGGGTGAGCCCGTCAGGGAGCTTACGGCGAGCGAGATACGGGAACTGGTCGAGCTCCATGCGAAAGCAGCGGCGCGGGCGAAGAAGGCCGGATTCGACGGCGTCGAGATCCATGGGGCTCACGAACATATGCTGGCCCAGTTTATGTCGCCGTCCATCAACCAACGCACCGACGACTACGGCGGGCCTCTGGAGAATCGAGCGCGTTTCCTTCTCGACGTGATCCGGGCATGCAGGGCGGAGGTGGGGCCTGACTATCCCCTTTGGTGCCGCATAGACGGTGCTGAGTACGGCATCGATCCTGCCTTGGGGGTCGCGGAGGCGGTGAGGGTGGCGAGGTGGGTCGAGGACGCGGGCGTGGATGCGGTCCATGTGTCCGGCCATGGATATGGAGCGAGGTTCTCGGCTTTGTGCCCCGGAATGCCCGGATTTCACCTTGTAGGCGCATCCGAGGTCAAGCGGAACGTGAGTATACCGGTGATTGCCGTAGGCCGGATGACACCGGAGGTTGGCGAGTGGGCCCTCCGTGAAGGAATGACTGATCTCGTCGCCATGGGCAGGGCGCTGATTGCCGATCCCTACGTGCCCAGGAAGGCCCAAGAGGGTAGGCTCGATGATATTGTCCCATGTATCACCTGCTGGGAGTGCATAGAGGGCAGCATACAGGCCGTTGTCCAGAGGATGATGGACCCGAACAGCACGAACAAGGGCGATCTGAGATGCTCCGTCAACCCAAGCGCGGGCAGGGAGGCTGATTGTGACATAGGGCGGGCAGAGAAGCCGAAACGCGTGCTGGTCGTGGGTGGCGGACCGGCGGGAATGGAGGCTGCACGCGTCGCCAGGCTGAGGGGCCACGACGTGACGCTCATGGAGAAGGAAGGCCAACTGGGCGGTCAGCTGCTCGCTGGTGGCACTCCGCCGCACAAAGAGGGCATTGAACTGCTTGTCGACTACCTGGCCACACAGGTGGACAAGGCCGGAGTATCGGTTCAACTGAACAAGCAGGCTACGTTGGATAACATCGCTGGTGCCAATCCCGAAACGATAGTGTGGGCTGCCGGCACATCACCCGTTTCAGTCGAGATCCCGGGGGTCGACCCGTCCAGGGCCGTGTATGCGGTTGACGTCCTGTCCGGGAAGGCTAATGTCGGAGAGACCGTTGTCGTAGTCGGAGGTGACGGCACCGGTTGCGAGACGGCCAATCTGCTGTCGGAGCAGGGCAAGAGCGTCACGGTGATCGAGATACTGCCTCAGGTGCTCGCCAAGGAAGGCACTATCGTCCAAATGGCACTTCTCGACGAACTCGCCGGGAAGAATGTGGAGCTTCTGACGGGGATCAGCTACGAGGGTGCCGGCAGCGAAGGCCCTATCGTGAAGACCCAATCGGGAGAATCCAGGGAGTTGAAGGCCGACACCTATGTTCTCGCAGTCGGCGCTCGCCCCAATATTGAGCTGGTTCCGGCCTTGAAGGACAGATACCACGACGTTTTTGTCATAGGTGACGCAGCCGAGCCTCGACGCATCAAGGATGCGATGGCTGAGGGCTTCGAGACTGGCCGTTCCCTCTAGACTCTTGCAGACGGGGACGGTGGTCTTATCGCCCCTTCTCAGCTCCTCGGTCTCAGAAGCAGTCGTGCCAGGGTGCCACCCAGGAGCGGACCGATGGCATATTGCATTATGGTGGGGACGGGTGTCGGCAACTGCCTCCGGAGGTCCCGTGCGTAATCATCCAGAGTCTTGTGCTGGTAGCTGAGCAGACTTTGAGACTCCGTCGTGTCGTACCAGTCCAGCTCGTACGGTTCCGTTGTGAATCTGCCTGCCGGCGGAAGCGGGAGACCAAACGTACTCAATATGGTGCCTATCATATCCCTGTAGAGCATTCGCTGAGTTGGCCCCCCTGCTATGACCAGCGTTCGGTTCCTGGCGCTGTCGAACAGGCTGATTGATTTGACCATGGCGGCGGCGGCGTCGTCGATGTGGCAGAACTCGAGCCGGTTGTCCAGAGGTATCGTGAACATCAAGTCCCTCATCTGCCCGATACTCAGCGATAAGTAGGGTATGGACGTGCAGCGCAGAATGACATGGTCGATCCCCGATTCCCTGATGCGGTTCTCGGACTCCCACTTTGTCTTCGAGTAGGTCATTCTCGGATTCGGTGGGTTCGATTCCAAGCTCAAGGGTGCTTTGGCCTCGGGCGTTGGCCCGAACACCAGGGTTGACGAGGCGAAAACCAGGGGGATCGTCTTTCCTGATTGCTTGATGCCGGTGATGAGGTTCTCCGTCCCACCAACGTTCACTCTGTGGGCCATTTCCGGTTGTTCCTCGGTAGTAGGCGGAAGCAGGCCCGCAAGGTGGATAACCGCGTCGATACCGCTGAGCGCGTTCTCCACGGATATGGGATCGGTAACGTCTCCCCATTGGACTTCGGAGCGTCCGGCGAGTACTCTGACCCGCTTACGATTCGCCGGATTGTTCAGGTCCAGCACACGCACTTCGAAGCCCGCTTCATGCAAGACATGGCAGATGGTAATGCCCAGGCCTCCGGCTCCACCGGTCACGAGAACCCGCATTGCTCCTCCTTCCGAGACGCAGGTTGCACGAGGGACCAGAAGTGTGGGCGCGTTTGCCGAAGTCCCGCGTCCAGAGTCCCATGCGCGTGCGGGCATTCTATCACAGGTATGGGACTTGGGTCACACACGAAGGCCCTGCGGATTGGCAGAAGCAGGACACCGAACTAAGATGCGCAGACTGGCGGTTGCCTTGGCAAAAGCTGATCAAGATCGCGTCTTGGGCACGGGGATGTCCAAGAAGTCGCGACGCTTCACCAGTTTACACCTGTACCCGGATCTTCCTCTTCAGCGTTCTGTCGGCTGCCCCTTCAGCCTTCAAATCCTCTTGACTTCCCAGTATGAGCTGCACCGCTTCCTTCAGATTCCCCTCGATTTCTCGGATGGTCTTACCTTGGCTGAAGGCGCCTGGAACTGCGTCGACCCATCCGATGTACCATTTGCCGCGCTTCTCAATAGTAGCTTCGAATGTCCGCTCCATGGCATGCCCCCCTGTGCAGCGAAATTATAGGATAGCCGGCGCTGCTCAGCCTACTCGTTCTCAGCTCCGTCGGACCTTAACTTATTCGCCGGCCCAGGTCTATGTCTTGACAAAGCGCCGGGTATTGTGTAATACGTTACAAACTAGTGATACGGGCCGTTGCGAGGGTCGGAGACCCTTACCGTATTGTGACAGAAGTCTGGGGGGCGATTGGGGGACTGCTGGTAGGAGACCGGAGACAAGCTGGCCAATGGCTTGAGGCCCGGTCCTACGCGAAAGGGGGTGAGGTTGCTGTCTTCCGGCCTCAGTTGCTCGTGAGGCTATCTGCCGAAAGGAGGACAATATGGGTAGGTTGCTACGGATAGCTGCGATCCTGTTGCTCGTCTGCATCTCCTTGGCTGTCGTGGCTTGTGATGGTGAAGAAGAAGCAACACCCACGCCCACGGTAGAGGCTCAGGAGATCAAGATCGGTGTGATCGGCCCCATGGAGTTCCTGATGGGTGAGCACCACTGGTATGGGGCACAGTTGGCGGCTCAGGAGATCAACGATGCGGGCGGCATAGTGATAGGCGACGACACATACGTCATTACGCCGGTCCAGGTGGACTCGAACGAGTTGCTCGACCCGACCGGGGCGGCCAACGCCATGGAGAGGGCGATCACGGTGGACAATGTCGACTTTGTCATGGGCGGCATAAGAAGCGAGGCTGTCCATGCAATGCAGGAAGTCGCGATGAACTATGACACGATCTTCTTCGGTTGCGGGGCGAGCGACGTTGGGCTGTGTACGAAGGTGACCGAAGACTACGATCGATACAAGTACTGGTTCAGGGTTACCCCGATCAACTCCGGCTACCTGGGCCAGGTCGGATTCCAGCTTCTCGGAATGGTTGCGCAGGAGGTCGTTGCCGAGCTGCAGACCGCTCCCAAAGTGGCCATACTGGCTGAGAAGGCGGTCTGGGGGGATGCCATAGTCAGCGCCGCTGAGGCCAATCTGCCTGCGCTGGGCATGGAGATCGCGGGCGTCTGGCGCCCGTCCGACACGGCCACTGACCTTACAGCAGAGCTGACCGGCATCGAATCCTCCGGGGCCAACATAATCTTCACAGCACTCTCCGGCCCTGTTGGTGTGCCGTATGCGACACAATGGGGTGACCTGGAGATTCCAGCAGCCTCAGTGGGCATAAACGTGGAGGCTCAGTCTGCCGATTTCTGGGATGAGACCGACGGAAAGGGCGACTACGAATGCACGATGAACATCTACGCTAGCGGTGTCGCCATCACCGAGAAGACTGTGCCATTCATCGAGGCCTTTGTCGATGAGATGAGCGTGATTCCCACGTACAACGCCGGGACGTATGATGCCATCTACATCCTGAAGGAGGCGATCGAGACGGCCGGCACCTTGGACGCTGATGACCTGGTGGTGGCACTTGAGGCGACCGATTATGTGGGTACAGCCGGTAGGTTCGTCTTCACGGACAGTCATGACGTAACCTGGGGGCCGGGCTATGTCACGGCACTTGGCGTGCAGTGGCAGGATGGGGAACTCAATGCGGTTTGGCCGCCTCCGGATGGCTCGTGGAACAACGTGATCTACGAAGGTACCGTAGACTACGTCTTGCCACCGTGGGTCGTAGAATACTGGACGCAGGGATCATAAGACAACGCGGTCTGGTTCACGTCAAGCGGGACTACCTGAACACGCAGGACTTGTCGTGAATGGTTGAGAGTGCCCCCTCGGCTGGCAAAGAGGTCTAACCGAGGGGGCACAGGCTGTGCTATGGACTCCTCAGTGTGGGACCATGATTGAACTCAAGCAGATAATCATCTTCGGCCTGATCAGTGGTGGCATCTATGCGCTTCTGGCGGTCGGTTTCTCTCTGATATTCGGCGTGGCTCGCATCATAAACCTGTCCCACACAGCATTCTACATGCTCGCTGGCTATCTGATATATATCTTCGCAACCACCCTCGGCCTCAATCTCTACGCAGCAATCGTACTCTCGATACTGGTAGCCAGTCTCATTGGAGTACTCGGCTACCGGTTCCTGATCGATCCGATCCGCAGGCACGAGACAGCCATATTGATCGTGACCCTTGCGCTGGCTATCATCGTCCAGGAGGCGCTCTCTCAGGGGTTCGGTGACGACAGGCTGACCGTTCCAAGGATGATCGACGGATATGTTCAGATATTCGGGATCAAAGTGTTCAACCAGCGAATACTGGCGTTGGGTGTGGCCATACTCATGCTGGCGGGGACCTGGCTGCTGCTGATGAGAACGAAGCTCGGAACGGCGATCCGGGCAACGGCGCAG
The DNA here is from genome assembly GCA_964524995.1 of uncultured Dehalococcoidia bacterium. GTDB lineage: Bacteria > Chloroflexota > Dehalococcoidia > SZUA-161 > SZUA-161 > CAZGDV01. Next base: position 28,140 of record CAZGDV010000023.1, read on the forward strand.
GACAGGGAAGTGGCCAATCTGATGGGCATGAACGTCGGAAGGATGGAGACAATCGCGATGGGGGCGTCGATAGCGTTGGCGGCAATCGCCGGAGCGCTCGTTGCCCCCACATTCAGCCTTGTGCCGCACATGTGGATGAGTCCGCTGGTCATGGTCTTGGCCGTCGTCGTGCTGGGTGGTTTGGGCAGCATAAAGGGCAGCCTGCTGGGGGCTTTCATCCTCGGGTTCACCGAGAGCGCGGTTGTCTTCCTGGCACCTTCGGGGTCGTTCCTCAAGGAGGCTGCAGCGCTGACCATCATGTTGATTGTGATACTCGTGAGGCCCGAAGGGCTATTCGGTGTGTCCTTCGAAGAGGAGAGATGATCGGTACCCTGACGACTTACCCCAACCGCGCATACACGGCGCTCCGGGAGGGCGTACTGATTCTGCCGGGTAGAACGATAGCTCTGGCGTTCTTCCTGATTCTGTTGTTGCTTCCGCTGTTCACCCAGGACTTGTACAGCCTTCGCATTGTGATAATGGCGAGCATATTCGCGGTCTTCGCTGCCAGCTGGGACCTGCTTTCCGGGTTCACGGGCCAAATGAATCTGGGGCATGCCCTCTTCTTCGGAGTGGCCGCTTACACTTCGGGCCTCTTGAATCTGAATCTCGGCCTGCCAGCCGGGCTGACTCTGCCGATCGGGGCTGTCGCGGCTGTGCTGGCGGGCCTCCTCATCGGTATCCCGTGCCTCAGGCTGAGGGGGCCATACCTTTCCCTGGCGACCCTGGCATTCCCGCTCATTCTCATCGGGGTGATCTCTGTGATTCCCGAAGTCACGGGCGGCAACCAGGGGATCTCCGGCATTGACCGTCTCAACGAGTCGCGACTTGTCGAGTACTACATAGTCATCCCTATCATGATCGCCCTGGTGACCATAATGTGGAAAGTCACCAACTCGAACACCGGCCTAATTTTTCATGCCATCCGCGAGGACGAGGTCACTGCGCGGGCCTCGGGGATCAACACGACGAAGTACAAGCTGATAGCTTTCTGCCTGAGCGGGCTGTTCGCGGGGGTGGCAGGGGGTCTCTGGGTGCACATGATAATGAGCGTCGGCCCTTCGTCGCTTGGCCTGATGAAGTCGTTCGAACCGGTGATCTGGTCGGTGTTCGGGGGAGTTGCCACGATCTATGGGCCTGTCGCGGGCGTCTTCATACTGTATCCGCTCATGGAATCGCTTACCCCCATCTATGAGATAAGGATGCTCCTGTTTGCCGTTGTAGTCCTGGTGGTGCTGCTGGCCATGCCGGACGGACTAACGACGTGGTTCCGCGACAAGACGGAGAAGGTCTGTCCCAGGTGCAAGCTGAGAAACGTGGCGACGCGCAGCAGTTGCAGGGTCTGTACCGCCGACCTTGACCAGTAGCAGTCAGCTGGCGGCTAGAGTCCGAGGTAGGTCTTCCTGATCGTCTCGTCCTGCAGCAGGTCGTCCTTCGTCCCCTCGGCGATGGCCTTCCCGTGCGACAACAGGTAGTTCCAGCTCGCCAGACGAAACGCCGCCTCGACGTCCTGTTCTACCAGCAGCACGCCCATGCCAGCGTCTCTGATAGCTTCAATTGTGCCGAACAGCTCTTGCTTGACATTGGAGGAGAGGCCGGTCGACGGCTCGTCGATACAGAGCAGCCTTGGTTGGACCATCAGGGCCCTTGCGATGGCGAGCATCTGGCGCTCTCCGCCGGACAGTGTTCCCGAGACCTGATTGCCCCTCTGCTTGAGTACCGGGAAGAGTTCATATACGGTCTCCAGGCTCTTCTTCATCTCGGCCCTGCTCTTGCAGAGGTACCCGCCGGCCCTGAGATTGTCGGTAACGGTCATTTCGGAAAAGACCCGGGCCCTCTCGGGGCAGTGAGCGAGACCCCTCTTCGCGATCTCGTGTGCCGGCAGGGTGTCGATCCTTTCGCCCGCCAATCGAACTTCCCCCTGTATGGTGATGTCGCTTGCCCGGGTGGACCTCGAGGTCTGCTTCTCCCATTTCACGAGTCCCGTTGTCGCTCTAAGTAGTGTTGATTTCCCGGCACCGTTCGGGCCGATGAGACTGACCAACTGCCCGTCACCGACTGCCATGCTGACATCGTTGAGCAGCATCGCAGTCCCGTAGCACACCGTCAGGTTGCTCACTTCGAGCAGCAACTCAACCAACCCCCTTGCCTATGCAGGCCTCGATCACTCTGGGGTCCTTGACGATTTCTTCGGGCGTGCCATCGGCAATCAGCTCGCCGAAGTCCAGAACGATGACTCTATCGACTATCTTCATGAGCTCGGCAAGCTTGTGCTCGATAATGATCATGGCTGGGCCTTCGCTGTGCAGCCTACCGAATCTGCCGCCCTGATGCAGTCGCCTTATCGATTTCGCCAGCAGGTCTGTTTCGGCGGGATTCAGCCCACTGAATGGTTCGTCCAGGAGCAGCAGCTCCGGGTCCGTGGCGATGGCGCGGGCTATCTCCAGTCGCCTCAGATCACCATGGGACAGGCACGAGGCGGGCTCGAGCGCCAGGTCTGATATTCCGGCGAACTCAAGGGCGTCCATTGCCCGCGCCTCGATTGTCTTGACCCATTCGCCTCTCTTCATCGCCCGTGGAGACAGGCAGGCCACCATGACGTTGGCGATGATGGGCAGACGCCGGAACGGCCTCGTTACCTGAAATGTCCCTGCTATTCCCCTATTCACTATGTCCCATGGTTTGGCTCTTGTGATGTTCTCGCCCTTGAACGTGACCTTGCCGGAGTCGGGTCTCAGTATGCCGGTGATCAGGCGCAGCAGGGTCGTCTTGCCTGCTCCGTTCGGGCCTATCAGGCCGACCATCTCGTCCCTGCCGACCTCGAAGCTGACGGCATTGACCGCGGTCAGCCCACCGAAGCGCCTGGTAAGGTCGGTGACTGCGAAGTACGATGGCGTCAACCTAGGTCTCCTCGTGTTCCTCCCGAAGCTCCCTGCGCGATACCTTCCCCACGTCGGTTTTCGGGAGTTCACCTCTGAACTCTACAATTCTGGGCACTTTGTAGTGTGCAAGGTTCTGTTTGCAGTACTCCCGTATCTCATCCTCGGTTACTTTGCCCCGCGCGTCGGTCTCCAGAACGACAATCGCCTTTATGACCTCTCCGACATCGGGATCGGGCACCCCGAGCACACCAGCTGCCTTGATCTTCGGGTGCTGGTGCAAAACCTCCTCGACCTCGCGGGCGAAGACGGAGTAGCCCTTGTACTTGATCATATCCTTCTTTCTGTCGTAGAAGTAGAAAT
>CAZGDV010000024.1:0-29948 GCA_964524995.1 uncultured Dehalococcoidia bacterium
TGGTTCTCGGGTTCCTCGAAGACCTGGGCTACCTGCCGAGGTTGGCTGTGCTCCTCGACAATCTGATGCACAGAATCGGGCTGCACGGCTACGCGATAATCCCGACGCTGTTGGGATTCGGGTGCAACGTTCCGGCGATTCTCGCTACGCGTATCCTGGAGAGCAGAAGGGAGAGGTTCATCGCGGCTACGCTGATATCCATCGGGGTTCCGTGCGCGGCGCTCCAGGCCATGGTCATCGGCCTGGTCGGCGACTACGGCATCCAGTACGTGGCCATGGTGTACGGCACGCTCTTCGTGGTATGGGTGCTCCTGGGGGTCGTCCTCAACCTCACGATCAAAGGATTCAGCCCTGAACTCCTCATAGAGATCCCCCCGTACCGGTTGCCGCCTCCGCGCGCTCTGGCAACCAAGCTGTGGATGCGGATTGCTGGCTTCCTCAAGGAGGCCGTGCCAATCGTTCTGCTGGGCATCCTGATCATAACTCTGCTCTACGCCGGAGGCGTGTTCGATCGCATAGCATCGATCGCGGCCCCGGTGGTGAGCGGCCTGCTGGGCCTGCCGGATGACGCCGCGTCGGCCATTCTGATAGGGTTTCTGCGCAAGGATATGGCAGTAGGGATGCTGGATACCCTCAATCTGACCGCCGGACAGCTGGTAGTTGGCACCGTAGTACTGGCGATGTTCTTCCCGTGTATCGCCAGCTTCGTCGTCCTCGCCAGAGAATTGGGTGCGAAGGACATGCTCAAGGCGTCGGCCATCATGCTTGTCGTGGCCTTGAGTGTAGGTGGCATCCTCAATCTGATCCTGTGATCCCTGGTCTCCTGAGAAGTCTCGCTTAACCGGGGGTCAACTTCACCTCAGTCGGCGCATGAGGCCTTGCTGTTTGCCCGAGGTTGGGTGCTAGGCTATAATCGGAGCACTGAGCGCACTCTCGGCACAGGTGAGCCAATGTCCCGACCCGGTACAATAGCGATAGACGGGCCCTCGGCTGCAGGCAAGAACACAGTGGGGAGTCGCCTCGCCGAGAAAATGGGCTACCTCTTCGTCGATACGGGCGCTATGTACAGGGCGCTCACGTGGCTCGCGATTAAGCGGGGCGTCGACCTCGAGGACGAGGAGGCTCTCGGCAAGCTGACGCTGGAAGCGGACATGGATATCCGGTGCTCGAACAGCGACACACACAATCAGGTCTTTGTGAACGGGCAGGACGTCACGACTGAGTTGCGGCGAGCTGATGTGGAAAGGGGAGTGTCGCTGGTATCGAAGGTGCCGGCGGTCAGGGAGGCGATGGTCGCCAAGCAGCGGCAGCTGGCGCATGAGCGCAAGGTGGTTATGGTAGGAAGGGATATAGGGACCGTCGTCTTGCATGATGCCGACATGAAGGTTTACCTGTCCGCTTCGCCCGAGGAGAGGGCGCGCAGGCGCTACCTGGAACAGATCGAGAGAGGGCAGACCACAGAGTACGGTAAGGTGCTGGATGACCTCAATCGGCGTGACGGCATTGACAGCCGACGGACCCACTCGCCGCTCAAGCCGGCAGAGGACGCCGTGATAGTGGATACCGACGGAGTCGATGCGGACGCGGTAGTTGCCAAGATTGTCCGCTTGATCGAAGCAAGGTGATATGGGCCTGTTCTACGTTGGCGCTACGGCGCTGATGAAGCTGCTGCTGATAGGCCTCACGCGGTGGCGGGTAGAGGGGAAGGAGAACGTGCCCCGACGCGGCCCGCTGATCGTGGTGTCCAACCACCTGAGCCTGATCGATCCGCCGCTCCTCGGTGCCAGCATACCTCGAAGGATCAGCTTCATGGCCAAGGAGGAACTGTTCGAGTCGACCTTCTCCAGAATGGTAGTCGAGGGATATGGAGCGTTCCCCGTGAGGCGGGGCAGACTCGATAAGCAGGCATTGCGCTCCGCCTGGCACGCACTGGACGCACAAGGGGTACTGGGCATGTTTCCGGAGGGGAGGAGGAGTAGCGATGGGCACATGCGGGAGGCTGAGGATGGTGCCGCTCGCATCGCTTCCCGCAAAGGGGCCCAGCTGCTTCCCGTGGGCATAGTAGGCAGCAACCAGGTCAAGGGAGTAAGCGTGATCATCCAGCGACCGCGCGTCACGGTGACCATCGGCCGCCCTTTCAGTCTACCCCTGGACGATCACAAGCCGAGGCGAGAAAGGCTCCGGGAGCACACATCACTTATCGTGCAGCACATAGCTGAGCTGCTCCCGGCGAGCCATCAACCTAAGACCACTAGTGTGTTGGCGCTGAGCGATGCAGATTGAAAAAGCGGCCGAGATGGGCTTCTGTTTCGGCGTTAGGCGGGCCATAGAGATCGTCGAGAAGGCCGCGGGAGAGCGCGGGCCGCTACAGACACTGGGTGCCCTCGTCCACAACCAGCAGGTGGTGGACAGGCTCGCCGACCGGGGAGTGACAGTAGCTCAGACCCCTGATGACATCGAGACGCCGGTTGTTGCGGTGACTTCACATGGGGTATCTCCCCGGACTCTCGAAACGCTTCGGGCCTCCGGTCATGAGATCATCGACGCTACGTGCCCCTTCGTGAGAAAGGCACAGGTGGCAGCGGAGCGCCTGGCTGAGGCGGGTTTCTGGGTTCATGTGTTTGGCGATAGCGACCACCCCGAGGTAAAAGGTCTGCTAGGTTGGGCCGGCGCACGATCGAGCGCTTCCACGGGTCTGCCACCGTCGGATGACCTCGGAAAGAAGCTGGGCGTTGTATGTCAGACAACACAGAGCCCGGAGGCCTTTGCCCGGTTCCTTTCGCAGCTGGCCCCCAGGCAGCTGAGCCGACTCTCGGAGCTGCGGGTTGTGAACACGATCTGCGACGCCACGCGTCGCAACCAGGAAGCTGCTGTCGAGTTGAGCGGCCGAGTGCAGGCTATGGTGGTGATAGGGGGACGCGACAGCGCTAACACCAAACGGCTGGCCGAGCTATGCACGGCCACAGGAACGCCCACCTATCGCGTCGAGACCGCCGGCGACCTGAGTACGGATTGGTTCCGTGGGATGAGTGTGGTCGGGGTGACAGCGGGTGCATCGACGCCCGACGATGTCGTAGAGGAGGTAGTACGGAGCCTGAGTGCACTCCCGGGTGGGAGCTAGGAGGGATTAGCACCATGCACCACGACAGGTTAGGCATCTACGTCAACACAAAGGAGAACTGTGCGGTGCGCATCAGCTCTCCCTACTGGATACCCTCCGGTGCCGATTGGGTGCTTGTGACTCTGGACACCAATGCCACGCTTATAAGAGTGAGAGAGGCGGCAAGAGAAAAAGGTGTAGTTGCCGATGCTGAGACGATCATCTGGGGGGATTTTGCCAAGCTGGCACATCGTGCCTAGACGCGCCCGGACCACGATCGCCTTCAGGCGATCCGTGCTCTTGTGCGGCATGTACCTATGTGGAAAACGGTAGGTTCTCCTCTTGATTTTCTGGGAGAACATGGTATATTTCTCTTCTTGGACTCTGTTTGATTGGCCTACCCTAAGCTGGCGGTTTGCCGTATCGCAGTACTACGCGAAACAACCCCCAAAGCCATTGAGGAGTGGCGCCGTGCAACGGCCCAAACCCATCTAGCCGCTGCTTCCAGTCCCACGAATACTCAGTGCGAGGTCTATTGTGAGTAAGGTTCGGAAGGGAGTTGTCTGGTTCGGGGAGGTCGACAAGCGAGACCTTTCCCTTGTCGGAGGCAAGGGCGCGAACCTTGGAGAGATGACGAAGGCAGGGATCCCGGTCCCCCCGGGTTTTATTGTGACAACGGAGGGCTACTTCCAGTTCCTCGAGAAGTCCGGGCTCAAGGAACAAATAGAGGAGATGCTCAAGCCGCTCGACTCCAACGACGGCGAGCAACTTGACCAGATCGCAGCCAGCATCAAGAAGCTCATCACCGAAGCCGAAATTCCCAAGAGCGTCGCAGAGGAAATCCGTGAATCATACAGGAGGCTGGGCGGCCTGGTGGCGGTACGTTCCTCGGCCACGGCAGAGGACCTGCCGGAGGCTTCATTTGCCGGTCAGCAGCGGACCTTCCTGAACATAGAGGGCGAATCCGACGTGGTCGCCGCCGTGCAGGGCTGTTGGGCCTCGCTCTACGAACCGCGGGCGATATTCTACCGACACGAGCAGGGCCTCGACCACGTCTATGTCGGGATCGCTGTCCCGGTGCAGAAGATGGTGCAGTCCGAGACGGCGGGTATCATGTTCACGGTCGAGCCGCTGTCCTGCCAGCGTGACAAGATCACCATAGAGGCAGTGTATGGTCTGGGCGAAGCCATAGTATCCGGCGAGGTTACCCCCGACCACTACCTTGTCTCGAAAGAGGACTTCAGCATACTCGACAAGCAGATAGTCCATCAGGACTGGCAGCTGGTGAAGAGGCCCGAAAGAGGTTCCAGTATGGAGGAGACAAACGTCAAGATGCCTGTTCCTGACAAGCTGCGGGACAGCCAGAAACTGGCCGACGAGGAGATTATCGCCCTCGCGCGACTGGGCGCGAAGATAGAGAAACACTACAGATTCCCCCAGGATATCGAATGGGCGCGGCAGGACGGCCACATGTACGTTGTTCAGACACGCCCGGTGACGACACTCAAGAACGTGATCGGGAAACCTGCTGAGGAAGTGCCAGAGGAGCGCGTCATTATCTCGGGTTCCCCGGCGAGTCCCGGCCTGGGCTCCGGCCCTGTGAAGTTAGTTTCCGATCCGGCACGCATCAACGAGGTGAAGCAGGGCGACATCCTCGTCGCAGAGATGACAACGCCGGACTTTGTCCCTGCCATGAAGAGGGCTTCCGGCATCGCTACCGACAGGGGTGGCAGAACCTGTCACGCCGCCATAGTGAGCCGAGAACTGGGGATACCCTGCGTCGTCGGCACAGGGAATGCAACCGAGGTCCTCAAGTCCGGCAGGATTGTAACGGTCGATGGCACGTTGGGTAAGGTCTACGAAGGCGAGGTTGCGGCCAAGCCCGTAGAGTGTGGTGAAGAGTCGCCCAGGGTCGCGATCAAGACACGAACCAAGGTGTACCTCAACCTGGCCGAGCCTGACCTCGCCGAGAAGATGGCAGCACAGAACGTAGACGGCGTGGGTCTTCTCCGGGCGGAGTTCATGGTCTCGGAGATCGGCGAGCACCCCCGCTACATGCTCAAGGAAGGCAGGGGGGAGGAGTTCACAGTCAAGCTCTCAGACGGTCTGTCCAAGTTCGCGAAGGCCTTCAACCCCAGACCGGTCATATACCGCACAACGGACTTCAAGACAAACGAGTACCGGCATCTCAAGGGCGGAGCCGAATACGAGGAGCACGAAGAGAACCCCATGATTGGCTACAGGGGCTGCTCCCGGTATATCAGAGAGTTCGACGTCTTCAAGCTCGAGATCGAGGCTGTGAAGAGGGTGCGCGAGAATTACAAGAACCTGTGGGTTATGTTGCCCTTCGTACGAACGGTCGAGGAGCTCGCAGGCGTGAAGGAGATGCTGGAATCGGAGGGCCTGCGACAGTCGGATGATTTCAAGTTGTGGATGATGGTCGAGGTACCGTCGAACGTCTTCCTTATCGACAAGTTCCTCGATGTCGGCGTGGATGGCGTCTCCGTAGGGTCGAATGATCTGACCCAGCTGACTATGGGGATCGACCGTGACAACGAGAAATTCGACGGGTACGTCGACGAGCGTAACGAGGCGGTAATGGTCGCTATCGAGCGGGTAGTCAAGGCGGCTGTCTCTCGAGGCGTCACAGCGTCGATCTGTGGCCAGGCCCCGTCCGATTTCCCGGAGATCACAGAGAAGCTGGTCGAGTGGGGAATCACCTCGGTTTCGGTGAACAGAGACGTCATCGACAGGACACGGGAGATAATCGCCTCGGCGGAGCAGAGGTTCCCCGAAGCTACCAAGTGAGCCGCATCCTCGGTAATGATACACGGTGGCATTCGCCAGCGGCTGGAGGACAGGGAAGAGACCCTATCTCCGTGGGCGTCGAAGAGCAGGCTCACACGTGGTAGGGCCAGATCGGAGACTCCTTCTCCGATGCGCACCGAGTTCCAGCGGGACCGGGACCGGATCATCCACTGCAAGTCCTTTCGACGCCTGAAGCACAAGACCCAGGTATTCATCGCTCCTCTGGGCGATCATTACGTCACCAGGCTCACACACACGCTGGAGGTGTCGCAGATAGCGCGCTCCATCGCACGGGCGTTGAATCTCAACGAGGACCTGGTCGAAGCGATCTCCCTGGCGCACGACCTCGGCCACACACCATTCGGCCACGCGGGCGAGGACGTACTGAATGAGCTGTATCACGGCGGCTTCCGGCACAACGAGCAGAGCCTGAGAGTTGTCGACCTTCTGGAGAAGAGCGGGAGCGGCCTCAATCTTACGTGGGAAGTGAGGGACGGAATACTCAAGCACTCCAAGACGAGGGAGGGCATCCTGGACACTACCTCCGACCTCCCGTCCACGCTCGAGGGCCAGGTTTGCAGAGTAGCCGATTCGGTCGCGTACATCAACCATGACATAGGTGATGCCTTGAGGGCGGGAGTCATCGTCGAGAGTGATTTGCCGCAGTCGGCGGTATCGGTGCTGGGCTTGACTCATTCCGCTAGAATCAACACCATGGTGTGCGATATCATCGACCAGTCATGGGGAGCTACGGGCTCGGACGGGCCGGAGCCGCCGGCTATCACGATGAGCCGCGAGGTGCTCGACGCAGCCAACACCATGCGCGAGTTCCTGTTCAAGCAGGTCTACGAGGTCCAGACCGCTCGGGAGGAGACCGAAAGGGCCAAGCTCACGCTTCGCTATCTGTTCGAGTACTTCGCTAAGAACCCGGACAAGCTGCCTGCTGAGTATACTACCGGCGATGACGCGGAGCGAGGAGTGGTTGACTACATAGCGGGCATGACGGACAACTACGCTATGGGGGTTGCGGAGGAGCTGGGTGCCCCGACGGCTACGAGACGTTGCTAGAGACATGAGTACCGTAGACGAAGTGAAACTCAGACTGGACGTGGTTGACGTCGTAGGCGGCTACGTCGGCCTCACCAAGGCCGGACGTAACTTCAAGGCGCTCTGTCCGTTCCATCAAGAGAAGACTCCTTCGTTCTACGTCTTCCCCGATCGGCAGTCGTGGAGATGCTTCGGCTGCGGCGCTGGTGGAGACGTGATCGCGTTCGTGATGAAGAGAGAGGGGATGGACTTCAGCGACGCCTTGAAGTCGCTTGCGGACAGAGCCGGGGTCCCTATTGAACGGGCGAAAGACCGCTTCGAGCCCAAGCCGGACAACAAGCCATTCGAGGCGAACAGGGAGGCCGCTGCCTACTATCACTCGCTGCTGGCTGATGACCCTTCGGCGAAGGCGACGCGTGATTACCTGGCCAGGCGGGGCATAGGCGAGAATGCCCAGAGGGACTTCGAGCTAGGCTACAGCTCGGGACAGGGGCTGAAGAAGCACCTGGCCGAGCGTGGCTTCACAGAGAAGGACTTGCTGGCTGTCGGATTGCTGAGAGAGACCGAAGGCGCTACGTACGAGTTCTTCAGGAACCGGCTCATGTTCCCGATTCGAGACATCAAGGGAAGAGTCGTCGGCTTCGGCGCACGCGCGCTGGACGATACGCCGCCGAAGTACATCAATACGCAGCAGACCGCCGTTTTCGACAAGAGCGCCGTCCTGTACGGCGTTGACCTGGCGAAGGGTGCGATACGGGAGAGCAAGCAGGCCATCATCATGGAGGGGTACACGGATGTGATAATGGCCCACCAGCACGGAGCGGCAAACGTCGTAGCCTCGATGGGCACAGCCCTCTCCGAGAAGCAGGTCAAGGCACTGAAGAGTCTGACGAGGAATCTGGTGCTTGCCCTGGACCCGGACGTGGCGGGAGATGCCGCGACCCTTCGAGGTATCGAGGTGGCCCGTCGTTCGCTGGATCGGGACAATCTGGAGGTGCCCAATCCTTTCGGAGGTACCTCACGGCTGCGCGCCGACATACGGATACTCCCGCTCCCCAGAGGAAAGGACCCGGCCGATGTGATTCGTGAGGACCCCGACTCGTGGCAATCGCTGGTCGAATCCGCCGTCCCCTTGGTGGACCACCTGATCACGGTGGTGACCTCCAAGGTAGACGTGTCAAAACCAGAGGGCAAGTCTATGGCGAGCGAGCAGTTGCTGCCGGTGATCGCCGAGCTCGAGAGCGACCTGGAGAGGGAGCACTATTTCAACAAGCTGGCCGGCATCCTCGGCGTAACCGAACGCAAGCTGGCGGAGATCTCCGCGACGATGCACCAGCCCAAACGTAAGTCCACGAGAAGGGCCGCGGACCGCGCGCCCCAGCGCCCGACGGCCTATCGTGATCCCCTCGAGGAATGCTGTCTCTCGCTCCTGCTCCAGCACTCCGAGCTGCGAGAGCGCGCGGTGGTTCTGACTCCTGAGCACTTCGAGCACAGCGAGAACAGGGAGCTGTTCGTAGCGTGGAGCCACACATCTGGCTACGAGGAGATGCACACCAGGCTGGGTACCGAGCTTCACGAGCACCTGGAATCGGTAGCCGCCAGCGTTCGGCCACCGGGCGGACGGCCGGAGGCCGAGGCCGAGCTCGCTGCCTGCCTGTGTCGCCTCGAAGAGAGGCGGCTCAGGATCGAGCAGGAAGCGATCGCCCTTGAGTGCACAGCGGCGATCCAGAACGGCGTGCCCCTGGACTCCGAGGAGCTATCCGCGCTACGGGACAAGCAGTTGGACATCAATGCGAAGCTTGTAGAGAAGATGCACGAAAGGACCGGACAGAGCCTTTTGCATAGAGAGGACCAATGAAGAAAGACGAATCCAAAGAACTCGACGAGATGATCGGGGACATCTTCGACTCTACGCCCGGCACGTATGAGCAGCCCGACATCCTCCCCGACGAGGAGGAAGAGGAAGCGGAGCAGGAGGACGATGACATCTTCGCGCCCGCGGCTGACGGCGAAGCGGGAGCGGTCGATGGAGCCAAGCCCGGAGCCATAGCCGAGGAAGAAGGGCCGACCGAAGCCGATATCTGGGAGGAGGAGATCAGCCTCCCGGAGCTCCAGACCGTAAGCCTTGAGCTGGAGGAGATGATCGACGATCCCGTCAGGATGTACCTGAGGGAGATGGGTCGCGTCTCGCTCCTGAGCGCGAAGGAGGAGAAGCAACTCGCGAGGATGATGGAGGAAGGCAGGTACCTGAAGCGAATCGAGGAGGACTGGCTGAACGAGTCCGGCCAGTACCCGTCGGCGATCGACCTTACGGTCAAGCTCCTCAGCATAGTCGGGCAGTTCTCGCCTGTCCTTGCCGCTCTGGAGGAGGAACTCGATCTCAGCCGCCCGGCCCCCCTGTCGGAGCGGTTCAGAGACCCCCGGTTCCGGGCGGCAATCGACAACGAGCTGGCCCAGCAGATGGTGACCGGAGTCGCGGAGAGGACCGAGATGGAGGTCGGTGACGTCGAGCATACCGTCAAGGACATCTCGCTGCTCACGTCGGTTCTGCCTCCGGGCCTGTTCGACATCGTCGGCGACGTAGAGTCCCCGGCTGCGCTAATCGACCTGATCTCGCACCCCGACTTGCGATTGAAGCTCATTCAGCACAGCGATACCCACCGCGAGTACTACGACCACGTCAAGAGCGAGGGCATGAAGGCCCAGAGGCACCTCGTCGAGGCGAACCTGCGCTTGGTGGTGAGCATCGCCAAGAAGTACATCGGGCGGGGCATGTCCCTGCTCGACCTGATACAGGAAGGGAACATCGGCCTCATCCGGGCGGTGGAGAAATTCGACTACCGCAAGGGCTACAAGTTCAGTACCTACGCGACCTGGTGGATCAGGCAGGCGATAACGAGGGACATAGCCGACAAGGCGCGCACCATCCGCATTCCCGTCCACATGGTCGAGACGATCAACAAGCTCATCCGCACGAGCAGAAGGCTGTCACAGGAGTACGGGAGGGAGCCGACATCGGAGGAGATCGCCCGGGGCATGGGCATCTACCCGGAGAAGGTCAGGGAGATCATCAAGATATCGCAGGAGCCCGTATCCCTGGAGATGCCTATCGGCGAGGAGGAAGACAGTCACCTCGGCGACTTCATCGAGGACCGCTCCACCCTGCCCCCCGCCGAGGCCGCGTCGCTGAACCTACTCAAGGACCAGGTCGAGGAGGTATTGTCGACGCTGACGCCGAGGGAGCGCCGCGTGCTCCAACTGAGGTTCGGGCTCGAGGACGGGCGCAGTCGCACTCTGGAAGAGGTCGGCAAGGAGTTCGGCGTCACGCGGGAACGCATACGTCAGATCGAGGCAAAGGCCCTTCGCAAGCTACGCCACCCGAGCAGGTCCAAGAGGCTCAAAGACTACCTGGAATAGACACACCTCTTCCCGCCCCTCGATTCATGTGACACGTTGCAGTGCGTTGGCAGAGACAGCTGTGGATGCCTCTAGCGGAATCGTGCGGTGTGTGTGGTTCCGCTCAGAATCGGCTCGTTCATATAGATGTCGCCGTTTCTGATCTTTATGTTGAACCCGCAATCGGGACTGGTGCAGACCCACACCTTATAGTGGATCGGTGCCCCCTGGCTTCCGAAGTCTGACAGGGGCACCAAGTCGCCAGCATTGCACTTCTGGCACTTGGGGAAGACCATGTTCTCCACGTAGCCACCTCCGCCGAATTTTGACACATACAGTATACTCGAACGCCGAACGCTTGACAAGGCAACACGTTCAGCGGCCGGTGAGGGTGGCCGTGGACAGGCAGGTGTAGATAGCCCCTTCTATCGCGAGAACGCTCTTCATCAGGTTGACCGAGTCAGCCCGAAATCCGGTCGCCGCGCCCGCATCGAGCCCGGCGACGGCCTCCCCCAGCCGCCGCCGCTCGTCCGGCCTCGCCTGGTCGCGGACCCGACCCAGCGTCAGATGTGGGGCGAAGGACCGCTTCTCGGGCGGGAAGCCGAGGGGATTCAGCGCGCGCTCGACGCTAGCCTGGAGCCTGGACAGCTCATCGGTCTGGCCCTCCAGGCCCACCCATACCACTCGCGGGGATCGAGCGTTCGGGAAGGCACCGGGGGCCCCGATTTTCAGGTCTATGGGCCCGAAACCATCGACGGCTTTGGATATCGCCTCGGACAGCTCGGGGACCCTCGATGACGCGACATTGCCCAGGAACTTCAGCGTCAGGTGGATGCTCTCGGGCCTGACCCACTTCACCGGCAGGTTGCCGGACTGCCGGAGGAGCCGCTGCAGCTCGGCCAGGTGTGACCTCACCGGCTCCGGCAGCTCTATGGAGATGAACGACCTTATCTCTTCCATCGGCGGGTGCTATGCCAGGCCGAGCAGGCGCTTCGCGTTGCCGCCCAGTATCCTTGCCCTGTCCTCAACGCTCAGGCTCAGCCCGTCCAGAGACTCGATGACCCTGCGCTGGCGCATGAGCGGATGGTCACTGCCGAACAGTATCTTGTCGGCCCCCACTATCGCGGCTACGTGCTCGAATATCTGCGGCCTGTACAGGAACGGCGAGGCCGCCGTGTCGAAATACGTGTTGGACAATGCCTCCCCGACCTCCGGCATCAGGGCGTAGAACGGCAGGCCGCCGCCCCAGTGCGCGCAGACGAAGGGCATCTCAGGGAAGTTCAAAACGAAGCCGTAGAGCTGGTCCGGCGTAACAGACCCCTTCCCCGGATAGATATGGCCCACCGGCTCGGAGCAGTGCGTGCAGAGCACCATCCCGTGCTCCATCGCCGCCTCGACGATCGGTGCCATGACGGCTTTGTCTGTTATGTCAAATCCTTGTGTGTCCGGCCTCAGCTCGCCGATCCCCTTGAGCCCCGCCCTCGCGCAGCGCTCGATCTCCTTCACCGCCTCGTCCCCCGCCGATGGCTGCACGGCGCAGAACCCTACCAGCCTGCCCGGATAGCGGGAGACCGCCTCGATGATATAGTCGTTGGTCTCGCGGCACAGCTCGTGGCTGGCCCAGCCGATGTTCTGCACCACGGAGACGTCGATCCCCTCTTTGTCCATGTTCTCGACCATTTCCTCGGCCGTGGCGATCTTCGCCCTGGGGTCGTTGTAGAGGGTATCGAAGCAAGGGTCCCGACCGGCGTAGGCCGCTCGCCTGTCCCTTATGCCGGGGGGCAGTATATGGGTATGGAAATCGACGATCACGCGCGGATTATAGCAGAGTGTAGACTGGGCAACAATGTTCGGGGATTACGCACTACCGATGTGCACCGGTAATCGACTGCCGATCTCCTACGCGATTGATAAAATATGCGATTACACGCATGGCTTCGGGTGGGCACTCTTTCCCTTTGGCGTTGGGGGTGATACAATGCTCGCCGGAGAGCAGTCGAACATGAATGAACAACGGACAGCTGGGGATGACCGTGGTTTCATCCTAGATTTGTGCGCTGGAGTGTTCCGCGTCCCACGGGCATTGTCCCCCCTGGATGTCATTGTCTGGTTTGCTCGCGGGGGGCGGCCTGTCTGGCCGTCTGACATCGATCACATACGTCGTCGCTACGTAGATGCGTGGGTCCTCGCCAATCTTGTCCTTGTAGTCGCTTTGTTCGTTTGTTCTGCTTATGGCCGCGAGGCATTGCCATCTTGGTTCGGGTGGGCATTTGGAGTGTACGGAGGGATACGAGTCTTCGAAATCGTGGCCTACTACTTCGACATGCTGCTGTTCCAGAAAGCCCGTGCCCAATGGCGAAGGAAGCACCATGAAATCGAGTTTCCACGTACGCTCCTGTTGGTATTACTCAACTACGCTGAGATAGTGCTTTGGTTCGCCTTTTTCTACCGAACGCTCGATTGGAGATTCGAGACAGGTGGAGTTGCCCTCGATGGCTTCTATCAGTCCTCAGAGCAATTCTTGAACCTGAGTGTCGTCAAGATGGCGGGTATTGGGCAGACTGGAATAGTACCAGCCGACTTCTGGACAAGGCTTCTGTGTTCCACCGAATCCGCAGTCGGATACGGGATGCTTGCACTCGTCATTGGGGGTGTTGTCGGCAGTGTGTGGGCACAGTCTCAGAAAAAGTAGGGAAGTGCTCCAAGTGGAAGATGTGCGTAGAGAGACGCAGCAGGCCAGCAGTCGCCTACATGCGTGTTCCCGTGGCGCTGCCGAAGAGGTGATTTGAGATGAAGGGATCTGTTTCGCGGGGAGCCAAAAAGCTGTTTGAAGGATTTGTCAACAGCACTATGCCTTTGCCACATAAGAGACGAACGGTGCTTTCGTGGGTACTTGTCCTGTGCCCCTTTCTTATGATAGTGGTTGGCGCTGTTATCATCGTCAGACTTGACATTATGACACCATACGAAGCCATTCAAGTCGGAGTGACGGCCACTCTGGTCATATTGACAGGTCTTTACGCTCAAGAAGCACGGAAGTCGAGACTCGAAGCCGTGCGACCGGCGCTGTCGATACGCCTGGAAGGGAAAGACGAATGGCACAACGTGTTCGTCTATATGTACTTCCGATTGCACAATGGCGGCGGCACGGCCAGGAATCTCAAGATGGATATCAAGACCAAAGAACCATATCACACGAAGCGCTTATTCCTAGCTGACATTGATAGAGGAGAGACTGTGACTGTCCCACTGGAGGGGTTTCGCGATGTGCAGAGGAACAAGGGTTTTGTCATTCTGGACGTTCTGTACGATGACACTTATGGCCTTGGCCACTATGAGACTTTGAAGATTGACTTTGGCGCACTGGCGGCGGAAGGAAGAGAACTCATACTCGGCGAGGGCGTCAAACGCTTTATGGTAGGCTGACCCCCTCTACCGAGAGACCCGTTACTTGGGGAGGGCGTCGAACTGCACTAGCTTGACCCCAACGGACCGACACACGCGTCTCCCTCCCCCTCCTTGAAACGGCCAACAATGTTCGGGTATAATCTGCCTGCTGGAGGCATGTATGTCCCCAACGGACGAAGGGGCAGAGAGCAAGCGCATCGAACCAGAAGCCTCGGCACACACCGGAGCCGAGGCTGTTGCTTTCATTAACCAGCCTTCGCACCGAGGGAAGGAGCTGTCCGTCGAGGAGATGGCGGCGATCGCGAAGCAGCTCCGCCGCCACATTGTCAGGATGACGGGGAAGGCCGGAAGCGGTCACCCCGGCGGCTCCCTCTCCGCAGCCGATATAATCACGGCGCTGTACTTCCGTGTCCTGCGTCACGACCCGGCCAACCCCCGCTGGGCGGACCGCGACAGGTTCATTCTCAGCAAGGGCCATGCCGCCCCCGCCCTGTACGCCGCGCTCGTCGAGTCCGGCTACCTCAACGCCTGCGAGCTGGACACGCTCCGCACCGTGGGAAGCTGCCTCCAGGGCCACTGCGACGCCACGACCACTACGGGAGTCGAGATGTCGTCCGGCTCGCTGGGACAGGGGCTGTCCTTCGGCGTGGGCGTTGCCCTCGCCGGGCGGCTCGACCGCAAGGACTATCGGGTGTACGTCCTGCTGGGGGACGGCGAGTGCGACGAGGGCCAGGTGTGGGAGGCGGCGATGGCGGCGGCCCACTACAAGGTCGACAGCCTGGTTGCCATCGTCGACCACAACGAGCAGCAGATAGACGGCTGGAACAAGGACGTGATGAACCTGGAGCCTCTCCCCGACAAGTGGCAGGCGTTCGGCTGGCACGTGCTGGAGGTCAACGGCCACGATCTGACCCGATTGATCGAGGCGCTGGAGGCAGCGAAGCGGGTCAAGGGCCGGCCCACGGCGATCATCGCCCACACGATCAAGGGCAAGGGTGTCAGCTTCATGGAGAGCAACATTGGTTTCCACGGCACCGCCCCGACGCCGGAGGAAGTCCGGCGGGCGCTGGAGGAGCTGGGCTAGCGTGGAGAGAAGCAGTCGGGAAGCCTACGGCAAGACCCTGGTCGAACTCGGCAGGCAGGACCCCAACATCGTAGTCCTCGACGCTGATCTGTCCAAGTCCACGATGACTATGTTCTTCGCCAGGGAGTTCCCCGACAGGTTCTTCGACTGCGGCGTTGCCGAGCAGAACATGATTGGCGTTGCCGCCGGCCTGGCTGCATCGGGCAAGACGGCGTTCGCGAGCACCTTCGCGGTGTTCGCGCCGGGACGGTGCTTCGACCAGATCCGTATGAGCGTTTCCCAGCCCTGCCTCAACGTGAAGATCGTGGCAACGCACGGCGGTATTACAGTAGGCGAAGACGGCACTTCACACCACGCCATAGAGGACATCGCGCTCGCGACCTCGCTGGTCGGCCTGAAAGTGGTGGTGCCCGCCGATGCTGTCGAGGCCTCACAGGCGGTGAAGGTAGCCGCTCGGACTCCCGGGCCGTTCTACGTCAGGCTCGGCAGGCCCAAGGTTGCGGTGGTCCACTCCGACGACTACGAGTTCGTGCTGGGGAAGGCCGTGACCATGAGACCGGGGGGCGATGCGACTGTCATCGCCAACGGGCTGATGGTGGCTGTCGCGCTCCAGGCCGCCGACAGTCTGTCGCAGGGCGGCGTAGACTGCCGCGTGCTGAACATGTCCACGGTGAAGCCGCTGGACCGTGAAGCTATCGCGCGGGCCGCAGCCGAGACGGGGGCGATCGTGACGGTCGAGGAGCATCAACGCACCGGCGGGCTGGGCAGCGCAGTTGCGCAGGTGGTGGCCGAGGAGTGCCCGGTGACCATGGCCTTCATGGGCATCGATGACATTCATTCGAAGTCAGGCAAGCCGCAAGAGCTGCTGGAGAAGAGCGGGCTCACCGCCGCCGGGATCGAGAAGGCGGTGCAATCTTTACTCAAGAGGAAGAGGCGCTAGGCCGCAGCGGCTATTCGTCCTCCTCGTCCTCGTCGAACTCCTCGTCACTGAACACGCCGGCCTCCCGGCCCTGGTAGACAGTCACTATGAAATCGTCCCTCGGCACGTCCGCCGACATGATCAGCTCTTCGTCGATCGTGTCTATGAGGTCCTGGATCTCCTCCGACGTGATGTTTCCGCCTACACACAGCGTCGCATAGACTATCGATGGAGTGAAATGGACATCCACTCTCCCGACCCTGTCGCTGTTGGTCACGATAAGGTACGCCTCAGAATAGGGCGTGCGGCATTCTCTCTCGAAACGGTAATCTGCCACGTTGCTCCTCCTTCGCGTCCGCTACTTCATGGACGGACTTGCCCGTCGCCCAGTACTATCCACTTGTAAGTCGTGAGTTCTCTGAGTCCCAGGGGCCCTCGGGCGTGCAGCCTCTGTGTGCTTATCCCCACCTCCGCCCCCAGCCCGAACTGCCCCCCGTCGGTGAAACGGGTGCTTGCATTGACGTATACGCAGGCGGCATCGACCTCATCGAGGAACCGCATAGCCGCAGAGTAGTCCTCCGTCACTATGGCCTCCGAGTGACCGGAACCGTAGCGCCCGATGTGGTCGATCGCCTCGCTCAGCGAGTCGACGACCTTGACGGCGGCGATCAGCGCGAGGAACTCCTTGCCCCAGTCGTCGTCCGTCGCGGCGATGACGCCCGGGGCTCCGCCGATCACGTCGAGGGTGCGGGGGTCGCAATGCATCTCCACACCGGCCTCGGAGAGCTCCTTGGCCATCCTGGGCAGGAATGTGGCGGCCACGTCCGCGTGCACCAGCACGGTGTCCAGCGCGTTGCAGACGGTGGGCCGCTGCACCTTGGCGTTGTACACTATCGCCACCGCCTTCTCCAGGTCAGCCGCACGGTCGACGTACGTATGGCAGACGCCGATACCCCCGGTCACGACCGGCATCGCGGCGTTCTGAGCGACGAAGCTGATCAGCTCAGCCCCCCCGCGCGGTATCACCAGGTCGATGTACTCGCGCATGGAGAGCATCTGTCCCACCAGCGCCCTGTCCGTCGACTCGATGAGCTGCACCGCTCCCTCGGGCACACCTGCCTCGCGGATGGCGTTCTGGATCACCCTCGCCAACGCGAGGTTCGAGTTCACGGCCTCCTTGCCACCCCGAAGGATCACGGCGTTCCCCGACTTCAGGCAGAGTACGGATATGTCCACGGTCACGTTGGGCCGGCTCTCGTACACAGCGCCGATTACGCCCAGGGGCACGCGGCGCTTGCCCACCTGGAGGCCGTTGGGCAGCCTGCGCAGCTCGAAGGTCTCCCCGACCGGGTCGGGCAAAGCCATGACCGACCTAACGTCCGACGAGATGGCGTCGATCCGACCTGAGTCCAGGAGCAGGCGGTCCAGCATCGCCGGCCCCATGCCGGCCTTCTGCCCGTTCTCGTAGTCCAGGCGGTTTGCGGATATTATCTCGTCCTTCCGTGCGACGAGCTGGTCAGCGATGGCCGCCAGAGCTGCGTTCTTCACCGAGGTCGACAGATATGCCAGCCGCCTGGACGCAGCCTTCGCAGCTTCTGCCTTCGCCTGGATCTCGCTAGCGCCGGTCATCTGCCACTCCCTTCGTCTCTAGAGAAGGACCAAGTTGTCACGATGCACCACCTCTGCCCCGAACTCGTACCCCAGGCATTCGGTTATCCTGTCCGAATGAAGCCCCTTGACTTTAGTTATGTCAACTGCACTGTAGTTTGAAATGCCGCAGGCCAGCTTGGCCCGCTTGGAGTCCAAGATGCTAACGACGTCGCCTCGATCGAAGCTGCCTCTAACATCCGTCACTCCCGCCGGGAGCAGGCTCTTGTTCTGCTGCTGCAGGGCGGTCGCCGCCCCGGCATCGATCGACAGATCGCCTTTGGGCGGCTTGCTCAGCAGCCACCTCTTGCGGCTCTCGAGTTTCGTCGTTGTTGGCTCGAAGAACGTCCCGACGGGCTCGCCGTCGGCCAGCCTCAACAGTACGTCATGGTCCCTACCGTCCGCGATGACAACGGCTATGCCCGACGCTGTGGCCAGCTTGGCGGCCTCGATCTTGGTCGCCATGCCACCCGAGCTGCGCTTGCTATGGCTGCTCCCCGCCAGAGCCTCGATCGAACGGTCTATCTTCTTCACGCGCTGGACAAGCTCCGCGTCAGTCTTGACATGCGGGTTGGAGGTGTACAGCCCCCCGGTGTCGGTGAGGAGCACCAGGAGGTCAGCGTCGACCAGATTCGCCGTCAGCGCCGACAGGTTGTCGTTGTCGCCGAACACGGCGTCCTGGAGCTCTTCGACGGCGACGACGTCGTTTTCGTTCACGATGGGCACCACCCGCAGTTCGAGCAGGGCCGACAGCGTATTATGGGCGTTCAGGTAGCCCAACCGGTCCGAGAGATCGCTCCTTGTCAGAAGCGTTTGGGCTATGGTTATCTCGTGCCATCCGAACAGCTGGTCATATGCGTCCATCAGGCGACTCTGGCCTACGGCCGCGAGCACCTGCTTGAAGGGCATGTCCTTACGGTCCTCGGTGAATCCGAGACGGTGCCTGCCTGCCGCCACGGCTCCCGAAGACACGACGACGCAATCGAGTCCGCGCCCGTGCAGCCTCGCAATCTGGCCCACCAGGGACGACATCACCTCGAGATCGAGGCGATCGCTGCCCGCAGTGAGCACATTGGTGCCGACTTTGACGACGATTCTGTGGTAGGCCATAGGAAATCGTCCCTGATTATATCAGTGGCACGACTCGGGGACAACGATGCGGAACGATGCCGGGCGCCCGGAGGTTAGAACTCCTTGGCCAGGGTTGCCAGGAACTCGGCATTGGAGGGAGTCTTGGCTAGCCTCTCCAGTATCCTCTCTGTTGCATCGGTCGAGTTCGGAGAGTTGGAGTTCATCATCGTGATCATTCTACGCACGACCCACACATTCCTCAGGGTGTTCTCGTCGAGCAGGAGTTCTTCGTGTCTCGTACCGCTGCGCTGGATGTCTATCGCCGGGAATATCCTGTGCTCGGCGAGTCTGCGATCGAGGTGCACCTCCATGTTGCCTGTGCCCTTGAACTCCTCGTAGATGACCTCATCCATGCGACTGCCGGTATCGACAAGACACGTTGCAATGACCGTGAGGCTCCCGCCCTCTTCTATGTTGCGGGCCGAGCCGAAGAAACGCTTGGGCGAGTACAACGCGGCCGGGTCGACGCCGCCGGAGAGGGTGCGGCCGCTTGATGGCATTTCGAGGTTGTAGGCCCGTGTGAGCCGGGTGATGCTGTCGAGCAGAATAACCACGTCCAGACCCATCTCGACGAGCCGCTTGGCCCGCTCCAGGGCGACCTCCGCGACTCTGGTGTGCTCCTCGACGGGCTCGTCGAAGGTGGACGCGATCACTTCGGCCTTGACCGACTTCTTCCAGTCCGTCACTTCCTCGGGTCGCTCGCCGATCAGGCATACCATGAGGTGCATGTCCTCGTAGTTAGTGGTAATGCCGTTTGCAATGTGCTTCAGAAGCACAGTCTTGCCGGCTTTGGGAGGGGAGACGACCATTCCACGCTGGCCCCTGCCGATTGGAGCGAAGAGGTCGAGTATGCGGGCCGACAGGCTGCCGGCCCCGGTCTCGAGCTTGATCTGCTCATCCGGGAAGACCGGAGTCTGGCGGTCGAAGATGACCCGGCTCTTGATGGCCTCCGGGTCGAGGTTGTTTACTGTTTCGACCCGTAGAAGACTGTGGTATTTCTCGCCGTCCTTCGGCAGACGGACCTGGCCGTTGACAACATCCCCGGTGCGCAGGGAGAAGCGCCGTATCTGGGATTGAGAGACATAGATGTCGGTGCTCTCCGGGCGAAGATGCGGCTGGCGCAGAAAACCATAGCCGTCATTCATTACCTCGAGAATGCCGCCCCGGAAGGCGTATCCCTGCTGCTCCGCGTTGGCCTGAAGCAGACGGAGGACTAGGTCTTCTTTCTTGAGTGAGCTGACGCCTGAGATGCCGAGTTCCTTGGCATCGGACAGCAGCTCTTCTCTGGTCTTGGTCTCCAGTTCAGTGATGTTCATGATCGTACCCCACGAGTGGATTGCATAGTATTGGTGCCGGTGGATGTGGTCTGACGGCTGGTCCTGGGATCGTGGCCCTACATGCCCTGGACCTTCTGCCAATCTTCAGCGAATCGCGTAATCCCGATATCTGTGAGCGGATGCCTCAACATCTGCATCAGCACACTATAGGGCATCGTGGCTATGTGCGCGCCGGCCTTGGCGGCTGCCACTGCATGCATCGGATGGCGTATGCTAGCAGCAATGACCTGTGTCTGCAACTGATAGTGGGAAAGAAACTCCACCATCTCAGCTACCAGCTGCATCCCGTCATGGCCAATCTCGTCAAGACGCCCCACAAAAGGACTGATGTATGTCGCCCCGGCACGTGCACCCAGCATCGCTTGATTCAAAGAGAAACAGAGTGTCAGGTTCGTCTTAATACCCTCTCCCGAGAGCGTTGAGATTGCTTCCAGACCGCCTGCCGACATGGGGATCTTGACTACGACGTTGGGTGCCCACGATGCAGCCTCCCTCGCATCTGCAATCATGGCCTCGGGTTCCAGGCTGAGCACTTCAGCACTTACGGGTCCGGCGACAATGGAAGCTATCTCCTTGATGACCGCCTTCATATCCGCACGCTTCTCCTTGGCTACCAGTGAGGGGTTCGTGGTGATTCCGCTGATGATGCCTAGTTTGGAAGCTTTGCGGATCTCGTCGACGTTGGCGGTGTCGAGGAAAATGAGCATTCAGTCCTCCCGAATATATCACAAGTCATTTCTTTTGTCTATAGATAGAGAGAAAGTACTGAAACACACCTACATGCGTTCCAAGGGCAGCGGTTGCTGATCGCCTACCCTGAGCGTCTTCTTGGCCACACCGAAGAACTCGCGGAAAAGCGGGTGGGGCCGGTTCGGTCTCGATGCGAACTCCGGGTGGAACTGCACACCCAGCATCCACGGGTGATTGGCCAGCTCACATATCTCCACCAGGCGTCCGTCGGGAGAAAGGCCGCTCGGAACCAGTCCAGCGTCGGAGAGAATGTCACGGTATGCGTTGTTGAACTCGAACCTGTGGCGATGGCGCTCATAGACGACAGGAGCGCCGTAGGCAACGGCTGCCTTGGTATTGGAGGCCAGCTGGCACGGGTAGAGCCCGAGCCTCATCGTGCCACCCTTGTCGGTGAGTTCGCGCTGCTCGGGCAACAGGTCGATTACGGGATACATAGTATCGGGGTCGAATTCCCTGGAGTTGGCCTTGTCGAAGTCCAGGACGTTGCGAGCGAACTCTATCACCATTATGTGAAGTCCCAGACACAGACCCAGGTATGGGACCCCATTCGTCCTGGCGTACTGGGCAGCCTTGATCTTCCCCTCTATCCCTCTGTTGCCGAACCCTCCCGGCACAACAATGCCATTGACCGTCTGCAGAACGGCCTCGCCGCCTTCCTCCTCCAGTTCCTCGGATTCGACCCATACGACCTGCACATGCATATCGTGGTAGAGTGCAGCATGGCGGAGGGCCTCTTTCACCGACAGATAGGCGTCCCTCAGCTTCACATACTTGCCGACGATCGCGATGGATAGTGCATCCTTGGGCTTCTTCATCTTGTCGACGAGCTGACGCCATTCACTCAGGTCCTGGTCGCCTGACGGCAGCCTGAGGCGGTCCACTATGATCCCACCGAGCCCCGCCTCGTCGAGAGTCAGCGGCACTTCACAGATCACCGGAAGTGTTGGCAGAGGCACCACAGCCCGCTTCTCCACGTCGCAGAACAGAGCGATCTTGGCCTTGATATCGTCGGTCACGTCGTAATCGCTGCGACACACTATGACGTCCGGCTGGATACCGATGCTGCGCAACTCCTTGACGCTGTGCTGGGTGGGCTTCGTCTTGAGTTCCCCCGTAGACGACACCCACGGCAGCAGTGTCACGTGTATGTACAGTACGTTGTCCCGCCCGATGTCGTTTCGCATCTGGCGGATAGCTTCGAGAAAAGGCTGACCTTCGATGTCGCCCACCGTACCACCGACCTCGACGATGACTACATCCGCCTTGCTGAGCTCGGCCACTTCGAGAATGCGCTTCTTGATCTCACTCGTCACGTGCGGCACTACCTGTATGGTGCCGCCCAGGAAGTCTCCGCGCCTCTCCTTCGCTATGACGGAGCTGTATATCTGCCCCGTGGTGACGCTGGATGCGGTTGTGAGGTTGATATCGATGAACCGTTCGTAGTGCCCGAGGTCAAGGTCGGTCTCCGCACCGTCCTCGGTTACGAAGACCTCGCCGTGCTGATAGGGAGACATTGTGCCTGGGTCGACGTTGAGGTAGGGGTCCAGCTTCTGGGCCGAGACGGTGATGTTGTAGCTCTTGAGCAGTCTCCCAATGGAAGCGGCGACGATCCCCTTGCCTACTGAGCTGACTACTCCGCCGGTGACAAAGATGAACTTCGCCATGTACCCCGCCCTTGTCTTAATATCACAAAACACCCCCCCTTGTCAAAACGTTGGGCTCTGCCCTGTGCGTACGGGACTATACCTATGCTATACTACGAAACCGTGGCGGCGCTGTCGGCGCTGCCCGAGTGATGCATCGCCGCATTAAGTCACGTGAGCCATGGCTGAGATGGAGATAGAGCAGCGAATCCGGGAGCTCCGCGAGACGATTGACCATCACAACTATCGTTACTACGTGCTCGACAGCCCCGAGATAAGCGACGCCCAGTACGACGAGTTGATGCGCGAGCTGACGGCGCTCGAGGAGCAGCATCCGGAGCTACTGACACCGGCCTCTCCGACCCAGCGGGTTGGTGCCCCTCCCCTCGAAGCCTTCGGCGTTGTGGAACACCGCGAACCTATGCTTAGTCTGGGCAATGTGTTCACGCGGGAAGAACTCCTCGCCTGGCACAACCGTATCTCGGGCACACTGGGCTCGAACGACTTCGAACTCGTGGCCGAGCCGAAGATGGACGGCCTCGCCGTGGCACTGGTGTATGAGGATGGCAAGCTGGCCACGGGATCGACCAGAGGGGACGGCTACAGGGGCGAGAATATCACTCTGAACCTCAGGACGATTAAGAGTATTCCTCTGTCCGTTCCGGCTAGCGCCCCGAAGAGGTTCGAGGTCAGGGGTGAGGTCTTCTTGTCGAAAGCCGGGTTCAGGAAGCTGAACGACGACCGGGCGGAGGCAGGACAGCCTCTGTTCGCCAATCCGCGGAACGCGGCGGCCGGCTCCCTGCGCCAGCTTGATTCCCGCATCACCGCGCGGCGACCGCTCGACATCTACGTTTACGCTCTCGGCTGGGCCGAGGGTGAGACGCCCGAGACCCACTGGGAGACCATGGAGTACCTGAAGTCGCTCGGGTTCAAGATGAACCCCCACAACAGGCTGCTGAAGTCCATCGACGAAGCGGAAGAGTACCACCAGCGTCTGGTAGAGGGGAGGGATAGCCTTCCCTATGAGACGGATGGTATGGTAATCAAGGTCAACCGGTTCGACCTGCAGCGGCAGCTGGGCTTTGTTGCCAGGGAGCCCCGTTGGGCCGTGGCCTACAAGTTCCCGGCGGTACAGGCTACGACACGCCTTCTGGACATCGGGATCAACGTGGGCCGCACCGGTACCATCAACCCATTTGCCATTCTGGAGCCGGTAGGCGTGGGTGGAGTCATCGTACGCAAGGCGGCCCTCCACAACGAGGACTACATAGCGAAGAAGGACCTGCGTATCGGGGACACCGTCATAATACAGAGGGCCGGTGAGGTCATACCGGAGATCGTGGCCCCCGTTACCAGCCTCCGCACGGGGACCGAAAGGCCCTTCCAGATGCCTACACATTGCCCCGAATGCGGGACGGCGCTGGTACGGGTCGAGGGCGAGGCGATGTCGCGCTGCCCCAATCCGGCATGCCCCGCACAGGGCTACGAGATGCTGAAGCATTTCGTCTCGCGGGAGGCAATGGACATCGAGGGCATAGGTAGGAAGCTCCCCGAAGCACTCCTTCAGGCGGGCCTGGTGGAGGACGTAAGCGACCTGTACAGGCTGAAGGATAGGCGGGAGCAGTTGGCGGGGCTGGAGAAGCTCGGCGACAAGAGCGCGGCGAACCTCATCGAAGCCATCGAGAAGAGCAAGGAACGCCCTTTGTCCAGGCTCATATTCGCGCTCGGCATCCGGCATGTTGGTTCGGAGACCGCTGAGGTGCTTGCCAGCCATTTCGGCAGCATCGACAGGCTGGCTGTGGCTACAGAGGACGATTTAATGGAGGTCCCTTCCATCGGTCCCAAGGTGGCCGAGAGCATAGTTACCTTCTTCGCCCAGGACTCGAATCGCAGGCTGATCCAGGACCTCCGCGAGGCCGGCCTGCGTATGGAACAGGAGCCCCGGGAGCCTGCCAAGCTTCCCCTCGCGGGCCAGGAGTTCGTTATCACCGGCAAGTTGGAGTCGTTCCCTCGAACTGCAGCCGAGGCCAGGATACGGGAGCTGGGCGGGACGGTGGGCAGCTCCGTGACGAAGAAGACCACGAAGCTGGTGGCCGGTGCCGACCCCGGCTCCAAGCTGGAGCGGGCGCGGCAACTCGGCATTGAGGTCATTAGTGAGGAGAACTTCCTTCGCATTCTGGAGGAGGCTGAGGGCAAGCGTTAGCCACAGCCGAACCCGCTTGGCGGGGTATGAGGCGGGCAGACTACCCCGCCATTGGAGAGAAGTGAAGCTCGTAGTAGGACTGGGCAATCCCGGCAGGCGATACGCCAGTAACAGGCACAATATCGGCTTTCGCTGTGTGGACTATCTGGCCCGCGAGCACGGTATCGCCGTCGACCGGCGCAGGTTCCAGTGCAAGATCGGGACCGGGCAGATTCGCGGGGTCCAGGTCGTGTTGGCCAAGCCGCGCACATTCATGAATCTGAGCGGGGAAGCCGTCGCGCGCCTGACCGGATACTACCGTGCTGCCCCCTCTGATCTGGTCGTGATCTACGACGACCTCGATCTGCCCCTAGGCAGGCTCCGGATACGCGAGCGGGGTGGGGCCGGGGGCCATAACGGGATGAAGTCCATCATAAGCCAACTCGGCACTCAGGAGTTCGTCAGGGTTCGGGTGGGCGCGGCCCCATTGCGCGAGCACAGCCCGGACGAGACGAAAACAGCACACTTCGTCCTGAGCGACTTCACACGCGAAGAGAAGTCGGCAGTCGCCGACCTCCTGCCGACTGTGGCCGAGGCCGTCGAATGCCTGCTCACCGAGGGCATTGCCGCCGCGATGAACCGGTTCAACTGATCGAGACGGCTTGGCTCTGCAGGTCTCCGGGGTAGCAGGTCGGTGCGGGACTGGACTTCTCGGAGGTGAACATGGCTGAGCAACGTATTACGGCGGGCCTGTCGCCAGATGATACCCGGGACTTCGTGAAGCTCTTCGTGATATCAGCTCCCGAGTTCATTCCTGCGCTCTTCGCGGGCACGCACGAGAGGCTGGCTGCCGGCTGCTTTGGTGGAGCACGCAACCTTCTCTCCCATGAACACAGCCATTTCGTGAGAGTAAATGGACAGACCGCCGGGATGATTCTCGCCTATGGTTGGGCTGAGAGGAAGAAGCAGGGCGGAAGGTCGTTCCTCCTGACGGTGAGGTACATGAGGACAAGGTTCTTCGTGCGTATGCGCGCCCTGGAATGGTCAGACAATGTTCTCGGGAAGATGGACGAGGAGACGTACTACATCAGCAACCTGGCCCTCTACCCTGAGTTCAGGAACAAGGGGCTGGGCACGGCGCTTCTGCATCATGTCGAGAAGCTGGCCGGCGAAGCGGGTGCGAAGAAGCTGGATGTTGATGCAGACACAGCCAATGAGAATGCCATACGCTTCTACGAGAGATTCGGAATGAGTATCACCGGAGAGCCGAAGCTGATCACGATCGATGGCAGGGAATACTCCCACATTCGCCTGACCAAGGCTCTTCGATAGGTCTCGCGGAATAGCTGTAGGTCGTCTCAGCATCCTCCCTGAATCTCCAGTATGTTCTCCGTCTCCCTGATAAGTTCGGCTCGGTACCCGTTTCGCCCGAGCATTCTTCTTGCCTGTTGCGCCATTGCCCCCAACTCGACTAACCTATCTAGTAGGGGGGATACTCAGGCTTTTTCGAAATGAAGCTATCCGGTCTACTATCGCTGCTCGACAGGGCTCCGTCGTACCGGCGGCTTACGCAGGCTCTCGGGTCGGAGGGCCGTCACGAGGACGCCGTGTTGCCGGAGGCCGCAAGGGCCTACGTCATTGCCGCCCTGCACCGCAGCCTCGGGCTGCCGCTGCTGGTGCTCACCACGGGTTCGGCGAGGGCCAGGCAGCTCTCCGAGGAGATACCGCTCTGGCTGGGCACCGACAACGACGTCCTCCTGCTGCCTGAGCCGGACGCCCTTCCCTACGAGCGGCTTTCGCCCGATGCGCATTCGGTAAGGCAGACGCTCTACGTGCTGTCGCGTCTGGCCGGCAACGGCCCGGCTCCCATTGTCGTTGCCTCGGCGCATGCGGCATCAGCGAAGCTTATCGACGCCAGTACCTACCGGTCCGCCTGTCACACGATAGAGGAAGGCATAACAATTGACCCGAGGAAGACGGTTGACATGTGGCTGCAGCTCGGCTACGAGATGGAAAGCCTGGTTGACCGTTACGCGACAATCAGCCGGCGCGGCGGCATCCTCGACATTTTCTCACCGAACAATGACCTTCCTGCGCGCATCGAGCTGTTCGGAGACAGCATCGAGAGCATCCGCTTCTTCGACCCGTCGACGCAGCGGTCGATTGAGCGTGTGCAGAAGCTGTCCATCGTCCCGGCGAGCCAAGTGATCGGCCCACCCGCAGAGCTGGCCGGTGCAATCGAAGGGCTGGATGTCTCCAATCTGTCCGGCGAGGCCGGCTCAGCTTTGCGGGAAGACATATCGAGGCTCGAAGCCGGTCAGCGAGTGGCGGGCATCGAGTTCTACGCCCCTCTGCTCAACGATGGCTATATCGGGGACTACATGCCCGGTGGGGCGCTTGTGGTCCTCGACGAGCCCGAGACAATCGAGACCGCCCTTCAGGAGCTCGACGCACAGGCCTCCGAGCTGCGCAGATCGCAGACCGGACGCGGGCAGCTGCCAAGTGACTTCCCGGTACCGTACCTGTCCTGGACCGAGATGCTCGGGAGACTGGGCAGGCTTTCGCGACGCCTGTCCCTTTTGCAATGGGGCCAGAACGGGGATCAGTTGGGGTTCGGCTTTGCACCGGCGCCCGTCTACATCGGCCGGTTCCCGGCCCTCGCCGATGAGATCACCGCTTCGACCAGGAAAGGGCAGCGGGCAGTAGTCGTGTCGCAGCAAGCGCGGAGACTGTCCGAGCTGCTCTCAGAGGCCGATGTCATCGCAGCGCCGGTCGAGGGCATCGATTCCGAGCCCGCCGCCGGTTCACTGACTCTGGTGCAAGGCGCTCTGTCCAGGGGGTGGGCACTCGAAGGGGAGCCGGACACTCTGGTCCTCACCGACACGGAGCTGTTCGGCTTCACTAAGGAGCGCCGGGGCGTGGCGAAGAGAGCCATTCAACATGCCGATCTTCTCGCTGAGCTCGGACGGGGCGACTACGTCGTCCACGTGGACCACGGCATTGGCAGATTCAGCGGGATGATCAGGAAGGATGTCGACAGCGGCTGGCGCGAGTACTTGATCCTGGAGTATGCGGCAGGCGACAAGCTCTACGTGCCTACCGACCAGGTCGATCGAGTTGCTCGATACATAGGGGCCGGCGGCTACACACCTGCCTTGAGCAGACTGGGTACCCAGGAGTGGACTCGGACCAAGCAGAGGGTCAAGCAGGCCGCCAACGAGCTGGCCAGAAGCCTGATCACTCTCTACTCAGCGCGCGAGGTCGCGGAGGGCATATCCTTCTCGCCCGACTCCGTATGGCAACGGGAGCTCGAGGCCTCATTCCCGTACGTGGAGACACCGGACCAGCTTGCGGCGGTCCAGGGCATCAAGGCCGACATGGAGAAGAGCCGGCCGATGGATCGCCTCGTCTGTGGGGATGTGGGGTATGGCAAGACGGAGGTCGCGATTCGCGCCGCTTTCAAAGCAGTAATGGACGGTGCACAGGTAGCGGTCCTCGTTCCGACAACGGTTCTGGCCCAGCAACACTTCAGGACATTCGGCGAGCGGATGGCAGCATTCCCGCTAAATATAGAGCTGCTGAGTCGCTTCCGTTCGCCCGGCGAGCAGCGGCGGGCGGTAGAGGGGCTCGCCAACGGCAGTGTGGACATCTGCATAGGGACTCACCGCCTGCTGCAGAAAGACGTATCTTTCAAGAATCTCGGGCTGGTCATCATAGACGAAGAGCAGCGATTCGGCGTTGCCCACAAGGAGCGTCTCAAGGCGCTGAGGCAGGAGGTAGACGTTCTCACGTTGAGCGCCACCCCGATCCCACGCACTATGCATATGGCGCTGGTCGGCGTGCGCGACATGAGCAATGTCGAGACGCCTCCTGACGAACGCCTGCCCATCAAGACCATGGTTGGGCCCTACGACGACAGGGTGGTAAGGGAGGCGGTGCTGAGGGAGCTGGAGCGGGGCGGCCAGGTCTTCTACGTCCACAACCGTGTGAACAGGATAGGCCGCGTTGCGAGAGAGCTGCAGGCCCTGATACCGGAGGCTACCGTGGCCGTGGGTCACGGGCAGATGCCCGAGGAATCCCTGGAATCGGTGATGATCGACTTCGCTGCGGGCAAGGTCGATGTCCTCGTATGCACGACCATCATCGAGTCAGGGCTCGACCTTCCCAACGTCAACACCCTCATAGTGGAGGACGCGGATAAGCTGGGGCTGACGCAGCTGTACCAGCTCAGAGGTAGGGTGGGTCGTGGCTCGAATCGGGCCCACGCGTACTTCCTGTACCAGAAAGGCAAGCGCCTCACCGACACCGCGCAGAAGCGGCTCAAGACGATCTACGAGGCAACCGAGCTGGGAGCCGGGTTCCGCATCGCAATGAAGGACCTGGAAATTCGCGGCGCGGGGAACCTGCTGGGGCCCGAGCAGAGCGGGCATATGGGAGCGGTCGGATTCGACCTGTACTGCCGACTCCTGGCCGACGAAGTCTCGACGCTCAAGGGCGAACGGGCTGTGGCAGCCCCGGTTCAACCGGCGGCTGCCACTGTGGACCTGCCGCTTGCCGCCTTCATTCCCGAGGAATACGTGAGTGACCTCAACACACGGCTGTCGCTGTACATGAGACTGGCCGGGATGACCAGCGTTGAGGACACCGCGCAGTTCCGGGCCGAACTGTGTGACAGGTTTGGCCCGGTGCCCCCCGAATTCGACGATCTGCTGTACATGGTCAGGGTCAAGTTGCTCGGGACAACTGCGGGTGTGCAGGAGGTCTATGTCGAATCGGGCCAGGTTGTCGTGAAGCTCGGCCCGTGGGCCACCCTGGGCCGGGAGTCGCTCACCCGGCGCTTCGGGCCGGACGTAAGGGTGGGCAAGACTCAGCTCCGGTTGGACACGGCGGTACTCGGTGACCGGTGGCAATCCATCCTGGAGCAGGTTCTGGAAGACCTCCCAGCGGCTACAAGTGCTCGGTGATCTCCTCCAGGCTCGTGATTCTGGCACAGTCGGTGACGTCTTTCCAGAATCCCAGACGGTCCAGCAGCAGAGGCGTAATGCCGGCGCCGCGTGCGCCCAGCACATCCGACTCGTACTGGTCCCCAACGTGAATGGCCTCCGAGGCATCCGCGCGCGATCTGTCGAGGGCAGCAAGGAATATGGGCGGGTGCGGCTTCTCGGCTCCCACCTCGTAGGAAGTGATAGCGAAGTCCATGTAGGACGTGAGCCCGAGCTCATCGCAGTATGCTTTCAGGTCGTGGTTGAGGTTTGATATCAGGCCCAACGTGATCCCGATGTCCCTGAGCGTCTCGAGGGCAGGCACGACATCATCGAAGAGCTTCAGCCCCCGGTCGAGCTGTCGCAACCTCGTTACTATCTTCAGGGCCAGATCATCAGAAACCTCGATGCCCGCCTCACGCAGTATCGTCGCCTCGTACTGTGCCCAGAAGTGCTTCAACTCGTCCGGTGAGCGCTGGTTCAAGGAGTAGCGCGAGTTCTCCCTGCTCAGGAA
>CAZGDV010000025.1:0-29593 GCA_964524995.1 uncultured Dehalococcoidia bacterium
GAGGCAACAACACCCGTTCGGTAACAGTTTCTATTGACGCAATACGGTATGTCAATTAGCTTGGGAAAGGGGCAAGCGGGCTCTGGGGGTATCAGGGGGGCGGTTGTAGCCGCACCTCAGGCGGACTACTGAGTGCTGAAGACCAGCCCATCAGGGCTGAGGTCCACCTTGACCTGGGCACCCTCGCCGAACTCCCCGAGCAATATCTTCTTGGATAGAGGGTTCTCGACCTCTCGCTGGATAGTACGTCTGAGGGGACGGGCACCGTAGAGGGGATCGAAGCCTTCTCTTGCCAGCCACCTCTTGGCCTCGTCGGTAAGCACGACGGTTATCTGCCTCTCCTCGAGGCGCTTCTGGATCTCCACCATTAGCAGATCAACGATCTGGCCTATCTGCTCCTCCGTGAGGGGCTGGAAGATGATGATCTCGTCCACCCGGTTGAGGAACTCGGGGCGGAAGGTCTGCTTCAACGCGCTATCGATTGCGCTCTTGAGGCGTTTCTGCTCCGTGGCCGTCTGCGACTCCTGGCGAAAGCCCAGCGAACCACGCTGGAACTCCTGGCTGCCCAGGTTGGATGTCATGATCACAACGGTGTTCTTGAAGTCCACGGTCCTCCCGTGGCCATCGGTCAGCCTCCCATCCTCCATTATCTGGAGCAGGACGTTGAACACGTCAGGGTGGGCCTTCTCCACCTCGTCGAACAGGATCACCTTGTAGGGTCGGCGCCGGACCGCCTCGGTGAGCTGTCCGCCCTCTTCATAGCCTACGTATCCGGGTGGCGAGCCTATCAGGCGGGACACGGTATGCTTCTCCATGTACTCGGACATGTCCATGCGGACCATGGCCTCTTCCTCATCGAAGAGGAACTCAGCCAATGCGCGGGCAAGCTCCGTCTTGCCCACGCCCGTCGGCCCGAGGAAGATGAAGCTGCCGATAGGCCTCTTCGGGTCCTTGAGGCCCGCCCTGGCCCTCCTGATAGCATCGGACACCGCGTCTATGGCCTCATCCTGCCCCACTACCCTCTTGTGCAGCGACTCCTCCATACTGACAAGCCGCTCAGTCTCCGCCTCCATCATGCGGCTCACAGGTATGCCGGTCCACTTGGAAACCAGTTCAGCTATGGTCTCCTCTCCCACCACTTCTTCGATCTTCTGTTCCTTGAGCCATTTCTCCCTGTGTTCCTCGTGGTCCTTCTCAACGCCGAGTCGTTCGGCCTTCAGGGCGGTCGACTGCTCATAGTCACCACGCTGTGACGCCGCCTCCTCCTCATTCAGGAGACGTTGGATCTCCTTCTCGAGCTTCTTGACCTCGGGTGGAGCGCTCTCGGCGTCTATCCTGATCTTCGAGGCTGCCTCGTCTATCAGGTCGATGGCCTTGTCCGGCAGGTAGCGATCGGATATGTAGCGGTGACTGAGCTTGGCCGCCGAGATCAACGCGGAGTCGTCTATCTGTATCTTGTGATGTGCCTCATACCTGGGCCTCAGACCGCGCAGTATCTCGATGGTCTCGTCCACCGCCGGCTCTTCGACATATACGTGCTGGAACCTTCGCTCCAGGGCCCGGTCCTTCTCCACGTACTTTCGATACTCGTCAAGCGTGGTCGCGCCGACGCACTGGAGCTCGCCTCGGGAGAGAGCGGGCTTGAGCATATTCGATGCGTCGATGGAGCCTTCCGCTGCGCCCGCCCCGACGACGGTATGCAGTTCGTCTATGAAGAGCACTATCTCGCCCTGGGCACGGCGGATCTCGTCCATGACGGCTTTCAGCCGCTCCTCGAACTCACCTCGGAACTTGCTGCCTGCTACCAGCGCGCCCATGTCCAGCGCGAGCAGGCGGCGTCCCTTGAGCGCGTTCGGTACATCATCAGCAACGATCTTCTGGGCCAGGCCCTCCGCTATCGCGGTCTTGCCCACGCCGACCTCACCTATGATCACAGGGTTGTTCTTCGTACGACGCGTGAGCACCTGTATTACGCGCCTGATCTCCTCCTCGCGGCCAATGACGGGGTCGAGCTTGCCCTCCCGGGCGAGCTGGGTGAGGTCACGGCTGTACTTCTCGAGGGCGCGGTACTTCGTCTCGGCCCTCGGATCGGTTATTCGCTGGCCACCGCGAATGGACCGCAGGGCGCTGTATATCTTCTCCTGGTCGACACCGAACTCCTTCAGAACCGTCGTCGACTCGCCGTCGCGCTCCGCCGCAATGGCTATCAGGAGGTGCTCGGCACCTACGAACTCGTCCTTGAATCTGTCGGCCTCGCCTGATGCTGTCTGCAGCAGCTTCTCGATGCGTGGTGTGGGATATATCTGGCCCCCCTGGTAGGCCACGGTTGGCCCTTTGGACAGTGCTTGCTCGACCTTCTCGCGAACCTGATCCGGGTCCACACCGAGCTCCCTCAGGACCTCGATTGCCACGCCGCCTTCCTGTTGCAGCAGCGCCAACAGGACATGCTCCACATCCCACTGGTTGTGGCGCAGTCTTCTCACCAGTTCCTGTGAGGTCGCCAGTACCTCTTGGGCCTGTTCAGTGAATCTCTCGGGTCTCATCATGGGTTCCTGGATCTCCCGCCATCTGCTGTCCCGCCGCCTCGACCGGGCTCGCCGGGCGCAGACTGCGCAAGCATCCTCACTCTGTGCCTCAACTCCTCCATCTCGCGCTCCATCTCCACCATTCGACCGGCCATCCGTATGATAACCTCTACGCCTGCCAGGTTGACGCCGAGATCATCCATGAGCGTCTTGATCCGTCGCAGGCGTTCTACGTCTTCCTGGGAGTATAGCCGGCGGTTCCCCCTGGACCGCGATGGCGCTACGAGGCCCACACGCTCGTAGTAGCGCAATGTCTGGGCGTGGAGTCCTACCATCCTGGCAGCGACGCTTATTATAAAGCAGGGCTCGGATTCTTCAAAAGCCATTGTCAACCTCCGGTTCGAACCAACATAGCCGGTAGACTAAGTCCGAATTGATTTGAGCTCCTCGAACAGCTCCTTCTCGCGGCCCGACAGCTTCGTCGGCAGGACGACGTTCACCTTGACGAACAGATCTCCCTTGCCGCCGCCGCTCATGTGTGGCATACCCTGGCCTGCAAGGCGAAACACCTTGCCGTTCTGCGTTTCGGGCGGCACCTTGAGGGCCAGCTTCTTCCCCGCGAGTGTGGTCACCTCCAGCTCCGTACCCAGCACTGCATCCACAAGGGGGACTGACATTTCGACGTTGAGGTCATCACCAGTACGTTGGAATCGGGCGTGCGGGCGCACGGAGACCCGGAGATACAGGTCGCCCGCCGGGCCTCCACCGAAGCCCTTTCCGCCTTTGCCCGCTATCCTCACCCGCGACGCGTCTTTGACGCCGGCGGGGACCTTCACCTCGATGCGCTGAGGACGCAATATCCGCCCGGACCTGCCGCATTTCGGACAGCCCTCGCCTCTGCAGCTGGGGCAGGCTTCCTCCACCTGGGTCTCCAGCATACGAGTGGTGCCGTGGTAGGCTTCCTCGAGGGTAACCTCGATCGGGTGCTCGAAGTCCTGACCACGCATCGCCGCGCGGCGTCCCTTCTTCCCGGCGAAGTCACCCAGTATCGAGTCAAACATGCTGCCGAATCCACCACCACCCAAGTCCTCGAAATGGAAAGTGGTGCCACCCGGCCCACCCCCGGACGAGAAGTCCCAGTATCCGTGCTGCGAACCACCGGGTTTGGCCCCGGCCCCGGCGAACTGATCAGCGTATTGCCAGTTCTCCCCGAACTGGTCGTACTTCTTCCGTTTCTCGGGATCGGACAGCACCTCGTGCGCTTCGTTTATTTCCTTGAACTTGGCCTCGGCGGCCTTGTCACCCGGATTCACGTCGGGGTGATGCTGCCGTGCCAACTTCCGGTAGGCCTGCTTGATCTCCTTCGCAGAGGCTTTCCTGTCGACCCCGAGGGTCTTGTAATAGTCCTTCCCTGCCATTTCCTTGTGTACCTCCGGGACCCTGAAGCATATTATAACTGCTAACAACAGCTTGTCAAGTGACATAACGCACCATGCCCATACATATCCATAATCTTATATGAGCTGATAGTGGAAAAAGACTTGACAACATAATATCAACATGTTAGAATGACGCTGGCGAAAGGGGCCCAAACAGCACACCGATCAACAACAGCTAGGAATCAAAGCAGAAAGGAGGCAATATCATGGAACTGGTTAGATGGCAGCCGCTGTCCGACATGGTCAGCCTGAGGGAGGCGATGGATCGCCTTTTCGAGGAGCGGTTCGCTTGGCCCGCTCATACGGCGATGCATGGCTTCGAAACACTGGGGTTACCCATCGACATGTACCAGACCGATGAGGCCGTGGTGGTCAAGGCCACCGTACCGGGCGTGAAGCCGGATGAGATCGACATCTCCATCACGGGGGATACGTTGACCATCAAGGGAGAGACCAAGGCCGAGGAAAAGGTCGAGAAGGAGAACTACTTCCGCCGGGAGAGGAGATATGGTACTTTCACCCGTACGGTAGTCCTTCCCGATGCCGTTGAGACCGACAAGGCGGAAGCAGCCTTCGAGGATGGTGTGCTGACCCTGACGATTCCCAAGGCCGAGGAGATCAAACCCAAGCAGATCAAGGTGAAGCCCAAGACGGCCATCGAAGGCGAGAAGAAGAAATAGGCTCGGCCTATCGGAGCTGAGAGAGGGGCCGGTCCCACGGGCCGGCCCCTTCGTCATATCTCCAGTCTGCTAGGAATGCCAGGATGGTGCCTATCTCGTCCGAGTGGGTGGGCTTCGTTCGCTATTCTACACCAAGTTTGCGGCCGTGAGCCGAGCGGAGACCGGGCAGATTCGAGGGATGTCTGGGCAAGTACACTCCCTTGACTGACTGAATGAGGCGACCCTATAATAGGCCAAGGGAGATACGCAGGAGGAAGCCGCGTTGCCAGACGAGGAGGGGTGGTCAAGCCTGGGTAGAGTGTCTCTCCAGAGCGCAGGCTGCAAGCTGAACCAAGCGGAGACGGAAACCCTAGCCCGCAGCTTTCAACACGCCGGTTACCAGGTCGTTACCCCGGAGGACCCCGCCGACATCTGCCTGCTCAACACTTGCACTGTGACTCACACTGCGGACCGCAAGTGCCGCAACATGCTCCGTCAAGCGCGTCGTCGCAATCCAAACGCTCTCGTCGTGGCAGTCGGCTGCTATGTGCAGAGGGCCAGGGACGTGCTGGAGAACATGGACGAGGTGGACTTGGT
Source organism: uncultured Dehalococcoidia bacterium (assembly GCA_964524995.1). GTDB lineage: Bacteria > Chloroflexota > Dehalococcoidia > SZUA-161 > SZUA-161 > CAZGDV01. The sequence goes on from CAZGDV010000025.1 coordinate 5,221, forward strand.
CATCGACAATGGGGCCAAGGAGCGTACTCTCGATGTTCTCTGCTCCAGCGTCGCCGGGTTCAAGCGCGCGCAGCCTGCGAGGTCTGCCGGCAGGCCGTCTTCGCGTACACGCGCCTTTGTCAAGATACAGGAGGGCTGTGACCATAACTGTGCATTTTGCATAGTGCCTTCGGTGCGTGGATCGGAGCGCAGCAGGCCCGAAAACGACGTAATGTCGGAGGTCATTTCCAGGGTCGGAGAGGGATACAAGGAGATCGTTCTTACCGGCACCAGAATCGGCCGCTACAACCGGAATGGGGGGCTGTCCGGTCTGGTCCGGTGCATACTGGCGGAGGTCGACTTGCCGAGATTGCGCCTGTCGTCCCTGGAGCCCGGTGATGTGACTCCCGAGCTGCTCCGGCTGTGGGAGGACGGACGCCTCTGCCCGCATATCCACATGTCGCTACAGAGCGGCAGCGATACGGTTCTGGAGCGAATGGGCCGGGGTTACTCGATCGGGCAATACAGGACAGCCGTTGAGCTGGCGCGGCAGGCTGTTCCGGACCTGGCCCTGACGACGGACGTCATCGTGGGCTTCCCGGGCGAAAGCGAAGCGCAATTCGAGGAGACCCGCGATTTCTGCCAGAGGATGGGGTTTGCCCGAATGCATGTTTTCCCCTACTCACCGAGGCCCGGAACGGCGGCCGCAGCGTACTCCGGCCATCTGGCTACCGGGGAGATCAGGAAGCGCAGCCAGGCAATGCTGCGGCTGGCGTGTGAGAGTGCCCGCGAATTCCGCGAGTCCTTCGTAGGTCGCAGGTCACGCGTTCTTCTGGAGGAGAGAAGGGGAACGCTCTGGTCTGGGCTGACCGACAACTACCTCAGAGTGTACCTTGGCAGCCGGGAGCCATTGGCCAACAGTGTCCGCGAAGTCGATATCGTGGGCGTCCACGATGGGGGCCTCACGGGGCGACTGGTGACCCAATTACAGGGCTCCTGAGGCACAAGGGGGTTGTGACTATGGCAGGTTCGGATATCGCATATCTGATTCTCTTTTTCGTCTGCTTGCTGCTGTCGGGCTTCTTCTCGAGCTCCGAGGTGGCCTTCATCTCGCTGCAGAAGCTGCGTCTGAGGCACCTGGCGGACACCGAGGGGGGCGCGGCCAGGGAAGTGGCCGCGTTGACGGAAAAGCCAGAGCGGTTGTTGACGACCATTCTGCTCGGGAACAATCTGGTGAATACTGCCGCCGCCGCTCTCGCGACCGCCCTGGCGACGTCATTGCTGACCAGTGAAGGCTATGCAGTCCTCGCAGCGACCGGGGGCGTCACCGTCCTGCTGCTGGTATTCGGTGAGGTGTTCCCCAAGACGGTCGCGACCAGGTACGGCGAACGCATGGCCATGGTCTACGCTACGCCCATGAAGGTGTTGATAATGACTCTGGCCCCAATTGCCACCGTCTTCGTATGGATCGCCGACAAGCTGGCGAGCGGGTTGGGAGCCTCGGCGGAACCGCGAGTCCTTGTCAGCGAGGACGAGATTCGGACCGCCGTGTCCGTGGGTGCCGAGGAGGGTACGCTCGTGGTCTCCGAGGCGGAGATGGTGGAGCGGGTATTCCGCTTCGGGGACAGGCAGGTTGTCGAGGTAATGACGCCCAGGACCGACATAAAATGGATCGAGAAGGGCACGACGTTGCCCGAGTTCCTGACCAGCTATGCCGAGCGCCCGCACTCGCGCTTCCCGGTCTATGAGGATACGATAGACAACGTTATTGGCGTCCTCTGGATAAAGGACGTCCTCATGGCGCAGGCGAAGGGTAAGATCGACTCGGACGGCCCGGTGGACGATCTGGCCCGTCCTACGTACTTCGTGCCGGAGAGCAAGCCTGTGGCCGAGCTGTTCGCCGAGCTGCAGGAGAGTGGGAACCAGCTGGCCATGGTCGTCGATGAGTTTGGCGGGACGGCTGGGCTGGTTACTTTGGAGCAGTTACTGGAGGAGATAGTCGGTGAGTTCGGCGACGAGCTGGCAAGGGTCGGGAAGAGCTTCGAGACAATCGACGAGAACAACGTGCAGATCGACGCCGGGATGCGTGTGGACGAGGCGAACGAGAAGCTTGCCCTCGACCTGCCCGACGGCGAGTACGAGACGGTGGCCGGATTCGTCCTCAGCCAGCTGGGGCACATACCCAAGGAGGGTGAACAGCTGGTGCACAACAACCTCAGGATGGTGATAACGGAGATGAAGGGGGTCAAGATCGAGAAGATCCTGATCACCAGGGAGTAGGATGCAGCGTCTTCGTGTCAAGTTCCGAAGGGGCGAGGAGGTCAAGTACATAACGCATCTGGACCTGATGCGGCTTTGGCACCGCGCCATGCGCCGCGCGGGCATCCCGCTCATGTACTCACAGGGATACAGCCCCCACCCGCGACTGTCCTTGGCGGCCCCTCTGGCCATCGGAACGACCAGCGATAGCGAGCTCATGGACGTCTCGCTCGAGAGAAGGGTTTCGCCGCACCACTTCACGAAGACCATCAGCGCCCAGCTGCCGAAAGGTGTGGACATAGCGGAGGTCGTGGAGATAAGCCCCGTCGTGCCCTCGCTCCAGAGTCAGGTGCGCTCCGCCGAGTGCGTTGTCACGCTGGAGACGGACAGGCCCCGGGACGAGGTGGAGGATGCTATCGAGGGCCTTCTTGCGAAGGAGGAACTGCCCTGGCAGCACGCTCGGGATACGGGGATACGAAAGTACGATCTCAGGGCGCTGATAGATGATCTCTGGCTGATCGACATGCAGCCACTGTGCAGGCTGGGGATGCTGCTCCGCTGTGACAACAAGGGTACAGGCAGGCCTGAGCAGGTTGCCCTGGCGCTCGGGTTCGACGAGCCTCCTACCTCAATCCATCGCACCAGGCTCATACTGGCCCGGCCGGACAAGGCTGGTTACCATAGATAGGCCGATTCGATGGCGGAGCATGCTCCCGACCCCCACAGGCAGGCGCGGGCCCGAGAGCACGCCAGAACGACCAGGCGGCTTCTCCTGCTCGAACTGGCCCTTGGGGTGGGCTTCCTCCTCGTGATGCTCCTGAGCGGGCTCTCAAGCGGTCTGAGCGAGTCCCTGGGACTCCCCCACACGGCACGAGTAGCGGTGTATACTATCATCCTGGCGGCATGCTATGTGGCCATCTCCGCGCCCCTGACCTTCTACGGCGGGTTCGTCGTGCCGCACCGGTACGGGCTCTCCCACCAGAATCTGAGGTCGTGGTTCGTTGACCAGGCCAAGGAGGCGCTCCTGGCGGCGGTCCTCGGGCTGGGCATCATCGTCGTTCTGTATGAGTTGATTCGCGTCTCCACCGACCTGTGGTGGGCCTGGACCTCCGTGTTCCTCGTGTTTTTGACCGTCATACTGACGTGGCTAGCGCCCGTACTCATCCTGCCTCTGTTCTTCGAGACACGGCCCCTGTCCGAGTCCGATCTCAGGGAGAGGCTGCTGGTCCTCGCCCGCCGCTGCGACGCCGGCATCTCGGGGGTATTCGAGATCGGCCTTGGCGAGAAAACGCCTGCCGGAAATGCTATGCTATTGGGTTGGGGGGGCACTCGGCGTATCGCCATCAGCGACACGGTGCTCAGCCGATACGCGCCTGAGGAAATCGAGGTGATCATGGCGCACGAGCTCGGACATCACCGGCACCGGCACGTGATGCAGTTGATCGTCGTGCAGTCTGCGCTGATCCTGCTTGCGTTCTATGTTGCCCATCTCGTGCTGTCCTGGGCGGCGCCCGGTCTGGGTCTCGGCGGCGTGTGGGATGTGGCTGGGCTCCCGCTGATCGTGCTGACCGTCGGGGGTCTGGCGCTCGCCTTGATGCCTCTCGTGAACGCGTTCAGCAGGCGGCTGGAGCGGGACGCCGACGAGTATTCGCTGCAGGCGACGGACAATCCAGGTGCGTTCACATCCATGCTGACCAGGCTGACGGACCAGAACCTGGTGGAGTCCAGGCCGAGCAGGTGGGTCGAGCTGCTGCTGTATGACCACCCGTCGCTGCATAGTCGGCTGGAGACAGCGCGACGCTATCGGGCGATCGAGGAGCCGAAATGAGACTGATCCTGGCGAGACACGGGCAGACGGACTGGAACAAAGAGCGGCGCATTCAGGGCCGCACCGACCTCGATCTCAACGAGACGGGCAGGGCTCAGGCGGAGATGCTGGCCCAGGCCCTAAAGGACGAGACTGTTCACGCCATCTATTCGAGCCCGCTGACGAGGGCAAGAGACACGGCCGAGGCCATTGCCCGCTTCCATGGGGCGCAGGTGACCGTGCTGGACGGCCTCCAGGAGATCGACGCCGGTGAGGTGGACGGCCTGACATACCTGGAGATGTGGGAGCAGCACAATGAGTTCCTCCGGCAATGGATTGACGACTGCTCGTCTATCGCGCCCCCCGGCGGATGCTCATTGCCCGAGCTCCAGGACGAGGTGTGGGGAGCCATCCAACATATCGTACGCAAGCATAATGCCGGTGCCGGCGAGCCGCAGACAGTTGTCGCGGTGGCCCACTTCTTCCCCATCGTCATCACGGTCAGCAAGGTGCTGAGCATACCGCTATCCGAGTGCCGGAGGCTCAGAATGGACGTGGCCTCCATCACGACTCTGGAGTTCGATACACACATAACCGTATTGACCTCCTGGAACGACACGTGTCACCTCAGGCGGTAGGGACGTGAAGCGAAGCCAGACATTGGACAGGAGGGTGCTCGGCTACATCCGCGAGCACGCCCTGGTGTCGCCGGGGGGGATGCTGGTGGTCGGCGTGTCCGGCGGCCCCGACTCCGTCTGCCTTCTGCACGTGCTCGCCGGACTGCGGAAGCCCCTTGGGATAGACCTGCACGTTGCCCATCTGGACCACATGCTGCGGGGGGCTGACTCCGACGCCGATGCGGAATACGTCTCCTCGCTGGCGCGGGACCTTGGGCTCCCCACCACGATCGAAAGCAGGGATGTGGAGGCGTACAGGAAGGAGCACGGGCTCTCGCTGGAGGAGGCCGCGCGGGACGTCAGGTACGGCTTCCTGGCCGAGGTAGCCGGAGTGGTAGGCTCGAACAGGGTTGCAGTGGGGCATACGGCCGACGATCAGGTCGAGACCATCCTCATGCACCTGATCCGTGGCACCGGCCTCACGGGACTGCGCGGCATGAGGCCGCTGAGCGAATTGCCCGGTGGGGCCGACCTGGCGGTTATCAGGCCCCTGCTCGAAATCACACGTGAGGAAACGGCTTCTTATTGTGACGCACATGGCCTGTCGCCGAGGATAGACCAGTCCAACCTTGAACCAGTATACCAGCGTACCAGTGTTAGGCTGAAGCTGCTGCCATTGCTGCGCCAGTACAATGCCGACATCGAGACAGCCCTCTTGCGCACCGCCAGCGCCGCCGTCGTGGACATGGACTTCCTGGAGCAAGTGGTGTCGGCGCTCTGGGGGTCGGTGGCGTCGGAGATGGCCGAGGGCGTCAGCATCGACAAGGCCCGATTCGCCGAGCTGCACCCGGCGCTCCAGCGGCATGTGGTCCGGTTCTCTCTGCGCCGTCTCCTGGGCGACCTGCAGGACATCGAGGCCGTCCACATCGATGACGTTGTGGACGGCCTGGGCAAGCCTGCCGGGAAACGCCTGTCGCTCCCACGCGGACTCGTGTTCCGCAGCGAATACGAGAGCAGCGTTATCTCCCGAGGTGGGCCGGTCCCCTGCCCTTATCCACCCCTCGACGGCGAGCACAGGTTGAACATCCCCGGCGAGACGCAGGTCGGGGAGTGGACGGTCACGGCGACCGTACTCGATACCAAGAGAAAGCGCCACGAGCTCGCCCCAACCAGCGCGTACCTCGACCTGGACGCGGTCGGCGACGGGCTGACCGTGCGCGTATGGAAGCGCGGCGACAGGTTCCAGCCTCTGGGCATGGACGGCACCAAGAAGCTGCACGACTTCTTCGTTGACGAGAAGGTGCCTCAGGCGTGGCGAGGTCGCGTACCTCTGGTTTGCTCGCCGGAGCATATTGTTTGGGTGGTGGGGCACCGCATTGATCAGAGGGCGAGCCTCAGTGGCTCGACGCAGCGCGTCCTGCGCCTTGAGTTCAATAGTCCGTAGGTTGGGTGCAGCGAAGCGAAACCCAACACCCTAATCTCCTCGTGAACAACGTTGTTCTGCCCACCTGCCCGCCCTCGTACGTTTTTGGGGGCTTCGCCCCCGCAGCCCCCGTTACCCCTCTCGCCGCATCAGGGCACACGGCATACGGGTCCTGTCGCTGCATTCTCCTCCCGTTGAGGCGAGGGCTCGGGAGCGCAGCGCCCGTGGGTGGGAGGGTGGGTACCACCCAACCTCGGATGGCAGTGCGTTGCATCGCGGGTGTACCTAGGGGCCAGCCTCGCTTGACAGCGTGGGGGGTGGTTGATAGAATCTCTGGTGGTTCGTTGTGCGTTTGGAGGTCTGACATCTACGCAATAGTCGAGGCAGGCGGTAAGCAGTACAAGGTGACGCCGGGTCAGGTGATCGACATAGAAAGCATGAGTGTCGAGGGCGACACGGTCGAGCTTGAGCGGGTGTACCTGGTGTCCGACGGTGATAACGTTAGTGTCGGCAAGCCCACGGTCGAGGGGGCCAAGGTCATCGCCAACGTCGTGGACGAGGGCAAAGGAAAGAAGGTCCTGGTCTTCAAGTACAAGCCCAAGGTCAGATATCGCAGGAAGAAGGGGCACCGGCAGCCCTATACCCGGCTCGCCATCAAGGAAATAGTGGCCGGTTGAGTTAGGCAGAGGGACGCGACATGGCACACAAGAAAGGCGGCGGAAGCACACGACTGGGCCGGGACAGCCAGTCCAAGAGACTCGGTGTCAAGCGCTATGACGGCCAGCTCATCAACGCCGGGACCATCATTGTCCGGCAGCGCGGCACCAGAATCCGCCAGGGAGATAACGTTGGGGTCGGCAGGGACCACACGCTATTCGCGCTCAAGTACGGTACAGTCAAGTTCGGCTGGGGCAAGGGCGGAAGGCGCATGGTGAGCGTGCTGCCCGTAGAGGGTGAGGTGGCGAAGTGAAGAAGGGGATTCATCCCGAGTACAAGAACGCGAAGGTGGTCTGTGCGTGCGGCAATACGTTCGAGACGCGCTCTACCAAAGCACTCCTCAAGATCGACCTCTGCAGCAAGTGCCATCCCTTCTTCAGCGGCGAGCGGAGAATAGTGGATACCGGTGGCCAGGTTGAGCGGTTCAAGCGAAGATTCAAGATACAGGACTAGCGCGTCCGCAGCCAATCGACACCGAGGGGCGAGTGTTCTCGCCCCTTTCTCGTATGTGGTGATTCGTGGCTAAGAAGTTCTACTACGGCGGCCAGGCGGTCATCGAAGGCGTAATGATGCGCGGCCGTACGCGCATCTCCACCGCCGTGCGCAGGCCCAACGGCGAGATAGCCATCCACCAGGAGCGCCTCGGCACCCTGTCGAGCACGCGAATCCGCGATATCCCTCTCCTGCGTGGCACCGTCGTCCTGGTCGAGACTCTGGTCATCGGGATAAGGGCTCTCCTCTACTCCGCCTCCGTCGCGGTCGAGGAGGAGGAGCAGGAAGTCACATCGTCGATGCTCTGGGGCAGCGTCGGCATCGGGCTCGCGCTCGCGGTGGTGCTTTTCCTGGCTATTCCGCTGCTCATCGTCCGGTACGGGATCGACCCCCACGTCGATTCGGCGATAGTGGGGAACGCGGCGGATGGCGTCATACGGCTGATCATCTTCCTGGTCTACCTGAAGGCGATGACGCTCATCGCGGACATCAGGCGGGTGTTCGCCTATCACGGCGCTGAGCATGCGACCATCAACGCCTACGAGGCAGGCGAGCCGCTGGATGTGGAGCACGTCCGCAAGTATGGCACCGCCCACACGCGCTGCGGGACCAGCTTTCTGCTCTTCGTCCTGGTCATCGCGATAATAGCCCACATGTTCCTGGGCGACCCACCCCTGGTCTACAGGTTCCTGGAGCGCCTGGCGATTCTGCCGGTGATAGCGGCTGTCAGCTACGAGATGATCAAGTTCTTCGCCGGTCACACGGATAACCCGTTGGTGCGCGTGCTGCTAGCGCCGGGACTCGCCCTGCAGTCTATGACCACACAGCGGCCTGAAGATGACCAGTTGGAGGTCGCCATTGCGGCGCTGGAGGATGTCGTGAAGGCGGACTCGATCGCGTCAGTCGAACTCGCGGAAGAAACAGGTCCTGTTTCCGGTGTGACAGGCGGGCCCGACGGGGTCGACCACTAGCAGCACGGTGTCCTCGTCGCAGTCATAGAGGACTCTTCTCACGTTCAGGTAGTTGCCGGACGTCGCCCCCTTGTGCCATAGCTCCTGCCTGCTTCGACTGTAGAACCACGCTTGCTTGGTGGACAGGGTCTTGTCCAGCGCCTCCTGGTTCATGTAAGCGAGCATGAGCACATCCCCGGTCTCGGCGTCCTGCACTATGGCCGGGAGCAGCCCCTTTTCGTCGAACTTCATCTCTTGTGACCCCTTCTAAGACGCGTTAAGACGAGCCGTCAACTGCCATTCGTAGCGTGCCGCCCTGCAACCGATCGAAGCGCCTCCGCCAGCTTCACGTCGCCGGTGTAGATGGCTTTCCCCACCACCGCGCCCTCCACCCCGGTATTCGCCAGCCTGATCAGGTGCTCGACGCTGGCAATCCCGCCCGCGGCCACCACCGGCACATCAACTGCGGTTACCATCTCGGCAGCTCCCTCGAAGTTAGGGCTGGTCAACGTGCCGTCGCGGCTGATGTCGGTGTATATGATCCGCCTGGCACCGCGTTCGACCACCTGCTTCGCCAGGTCTACTGCCCTGATAGATGATTTCTCCAGCCAGCCCCGCGTGGCCACCCACCCGTCACGGGCGTCTATGCCTATCACTACCTGGTCGCCGTATTTGGAGCATGCCTCTTCCACAAGTTCAGGTCTCTCGATGGCTATGGTGCCCAGTATCGCGCGCCCCACGCCCAGCCCCAGCAGCCGCGCGATCGTCTCCAGATCGCGTATGCCTCCCCCGAGCTCTGTCGGTATCTGCACAGTACGGACTATTTTCTCTACCGCGTCCAGGTTGCAGGGTTCACCCTGCTTCGCGCCATCGAGGTCAACCAGGTGCAGCCTGCCCGCGCCCTCCGATTGCCAGCGCAGGGCCACGGACACGAGGTCGTCGGAGAACACCGTCTCCTTGCCGTAGTCGCCCTGGTAAAGGCGCACGCATCTCCCGTCTCTCAGGTCTATGGCCGGAATCACTTCCACGGTTGCCCTTGCTCCTCGTCGATCAAGATGCGGCTCACACCATTCTAGCACTGTCGCTTCGGGGTAACCAGAGGTTGGGGGAGGTGTGGGGCGGGGGCCTGTTGATGACCGCCGCGCTAGCTTCTAATGGTAGCGCCCAGCTCGCGGCTCAGCTTTTCGATAATCTTCTGCTGGGTCTTGTCCACCTCTTCGTCGGTGAGCGTGCGCTCGGGGGACTGGTACCGGATGGAGAAGGCGAGCGACTTCTTGCCCTGCGGCACCTGCTTGCCGGTGTACATGTCGAAAACGTAGACCTGACTCACGAGCGCGAAGCCTCTGATGATGTCCTGGACACGGCGGGCCGGCACGCCCCAGTCCACGACCACGGCGAGGTCACGAACGATCTCGGGGAACCTGGCCAGAGGCCTGTAGGTCACAGCCTTCCCGATGAGCGGGAGAAGGCTCTCGAGATCGATCTCGAAGAGGGTCACGGGTTGCCTCGATATGTCGAACGCGGCAACCACCCTGGGATGCATCTCTCCCAGTATGCCTATAGTCTGTCCATTCGCACGCACAAGAGCCGTTCTGCCCTGGAGCAGGACCTGATCGACGGCCGGTTCGAACCCGGCCTCGACGTGCAGATGACCCAGCAGCGTCTCGACTATCCCCTTGGCGTCGAAGAAGTCGAGGTCACCTTCGGCCGACAGCCACGACTGGTCCAGACGGGGGCCGCTGAGGACTCCGGCGACCATCTCTTTCTCCTCGGGGAGATCGTTGGGACGGGGGAAGTAGACCTTGCCCGCCTCGAACAGCCTGATGCCCCCGGCCTCGTATCGCTCGTTGGCCACCAGCGTGGACAGCAATCCCGGCCTCAGCGTAGTCCGCATGCACTCCTGCTCGGAGTTCATGGGATTGGCGATTCTCAACGGTTCGCCGAGCTTGCTCTCGCGGTCCACCTTGTCGAGCGCAGCCTGACTGACCAGCGAGTAGGCAATGATCTGCTGCATCCCGCATCCGGCGAGGATGTCACAGACCGTCTCTCTGAGGTCGGCGAGCGGTGCCGGGGGGCGTTCCGGTATCCGGCCGTGGAGCATCGTCGTCGGTATCTCGTCATATCCTATGATGCGCGCGACCTCCTCGATCAGGTCGTCGGCCTGCCGGACATCGGTGCGCCAGTAGGGGACCGTCACGAGAAGGTCTTCCGTGTTCGGCACGCCCTGGCACTCGAAGTCAAGTGACGACAGGACCTCGACAACGTGCTCGCCCGTGGGCTCGATGCCCAGGATGCGACCGATGCGCTGTCGCGGCAGCAGGATGGGCTTGCTCTCCTGTCGAACGGGGTATGTATCGACTATCCCCTTGGCGGCCTTGCCGCCGGCCAGCTCAATGAGCAGTTCGACAGCCCTGCGCAACCCGAATGGCGCTAGCTCCGGGCTGAGCCCCTTCTCGAATCTGGAGGAGGCCTCACTTCTCAGCCCCAGCCTCGTCGACGTGCGCCTGATGCTGCCGCCGTTGAAGTTCGCCGACTCCAGGAGGATTGTCTTCGTTATCTCGATAACCTCGCTCTCGGCACCGCCCATCACACCGGCGAGCGCGATCGGATCGCTCTCGTCGGCGATGACCAGCATATCGCTGTCCAGCTTCCTCTCCACGCCGTCCAATGTGTAGAGAATCTCGCCGTCCTTTGCCCTTCGCACGATGACCTTGCCGCCCTTGACCTGTTCGTAGTCGAAGGCGTGGAGAGGCTGGCCGTACTCGAGCATGACGTAGTTGGTGATGTCCACCACGTTGCTGATGGGCCTCATGCCCGCCGCCAGCAGCCTCTGCTGCATCCACTGCGGGGAAGGCCCGATCTTCACGCCGCTTATCAGGGCGGCGCAGTATCGGGGACACAGCTCCGGGTCCAGGATATCGACCGTCACTCTACCCTCGATCGGTGCGTCCTCTTCGGCATAGCTTATCTCGGGAACGCGTGTCGGCTGACCGGTCAACGCGGCTACCTCTCTTGCAATTCCTATCATCGACAGGCAGTCGGGGCGGTTCGGCGTCGGTGACATGTCGAGCACCGTATCGCCCAGGTAGCCAGCGAGAGGAGCCCCGACAGGCGCGTCCTCGGGCAGGACCATTATCCCCTCGTGGCTGTCCGAGATGCCCAGCTCCATCTCCGAACACACCATACCCTCGGACCTGACTCCGCGTATCTTGGCCGGTTTGAGAACCTCGACATTACCTGTGTGGCCGTCGATGAGCTGGGCGCCGATCTTGGCGAAGGGCACCTTTTGGCCCGCCTCTATATTGGGCGCTCCACATACGACCGTCATGGACTCGTTGCCGAGATCGACTGTCGCCAGGCACAGCCGGTCCGCGTTGGGATGCCTGTCCTTCGCCGTCACTTGGCCCACGAGGATGCTGTCCCAGGTGCCGCCGATCAGATCGACGCTGTCTACCTCGGTACCGGCCATCGTGATGCGGTGAGCCAGCTCCTGTGGAGGCAGGTTCGACTCGACATAATCAGCCAGCCATCTTAGGGATACTCTCATGACTAGAACTGCCGCAGAAACCTGAGATCGTTGGAGTAGAACAGCCGGATGTCGTCAATGCAGTGCTTGAGCATGCTCATGCGCTCGACGCCGACGCCGAACGCGAAGCCGGTGTACTCCTCGGGATCGTAGCCTACCCCCCGCAATACGTCGGGATGGATCATGCCGGCACCGAGGATCTCGATCCAGCCGGTGCCGGAGCAGAGACGGCATCCCTCCCCGTTGCACTGGAAGCAGTCGATGGCCATATCGACCCCGGGCTCTACGAAGGGGAAGTAGTCGCACCTGAACCGCGCCTTCCGGTCCTCGCCGAACAGCCGCCTGGCGAACTCGAACAGGGTCCCCTTGAGATCCGCCATCGAGATGTCGGTATCGACTGCGAAACCCTCGAGTTGGTAGAACACCGCCTCGTGGGTTGCGTCCGTTGCCTCGTAGCGGTAGACCTTGCCGGGAACGACGACGCGTACCGGCGGACGCCTCTGCTCCATGACCCTGATCTGCATAGGGGACGTATGGGTGCGCAGCAGCATGGGGCGCTCGCCCTTATCGTTCACATAGTCCATCCAGAGCGTGTCCCACATGTCGCGCGCCGGGTGGTCCTTGGGCATGTTCAGGGCCTCGAAGTTGTAGTAGTCCCACTCGACATCCGGCCCCTCGACCACCTCGAATCCCATGGTCGTGAATATCTGGCATATCCGGCGCAGCATCTGTGTAGTGGGGTGTAGCCTGCCCAGTGATGGGGGACGGCCGGGGAGGGTCACGTCGAGCGACTCTTGCTCCACGCGCCGGGCGATCTCCGAGTCCTGGAGGGACTCCTGCCTTTCGGCGAGCCTCTGCTCGAGCTGGACCCTCAGCTGGTTTGAGGCCGCGCCTACGCTGCGCTTCTCGTCAAGAGGCAGGGATCCCAGGCTACGCAGGATTTGGGTCAGCTCGCTCTTTCTGCCGAGGTAGCGGATGCGCCAGGCTTCGAGGTCGTTGAGGTTGTCTATCGCATTGAGCTCGCTCAGAGCTTTCTCTCGGAGCTCCTCAAGCTTGCTGATCATTGGATTGCCCGATATTCTCCTTGGCCACACTCACCAACTGAGAGAAGGCTGCCGGATCGCTGACTGCGAGCTCGGCCAGGACCTTGCGGTCCAAAGCGACGCCGGCGATGCTCAGCCCCTGGATGAACCTGCTGTAGGAGAGACCGTTCAACCGTGTCGCAGCATTGATTCGGGCGATCCATAGTCGCCTCATGTCCCCCTTGCGTTCTCTGCGATGCTGATAGGAGTAGGAGAGCGACTTGAGCATGGACTCGTGGGCTCTCCTGTAGAGGCTGTGCTTTGTCGCCCGATGGCCCTTCGTTAGCTTCAGTACCTTCTTGTGTCGATGGCGAGTTGTCGTTCCGCCTGTTACTCGAGGCAAGGGGAACCTCCCTGTGTCATTGCTGGAATCGACCTGCTGATCGGGGCTGGCTCGGACTAGATGCCCGGCATCAGGCGCTTCAAGCGCTTCCTCACCGTGGGGTGGACCTCGATCGTCTCGTCGTAGAGCCCCCGCACCCTCTTGGGCTTCTTACGCCGCAGGTGGCTCTTGCCGATCTTGACGCGCATGATCTTGCCGCTTCCCGTAACGTGAAAGCGGGCCTTAGCCCCCTTATGGGTCTTGATCTTAGGCATTGCTGACCTCTTCCGCCTTCTCCGTCTTCTCCGTCTTCTCGGGTTTCGGCTTCTTGGCCGCGCCAGCGGCAAGGATCATGTTCATCGACCGCCCCTCCATCGCCGTTGGCCTCTCCACGCTGGCTTTGTCGGCCAGGGCTGCGGCCACCTTGTCCAGAAGCTGTTTGCCCAATTGCGGATGCGATATCTCTCGACCCCGGAACAACACCAGCACCTTGACCTTGTTGCCCTCGTCGAGCAGCTTTGCGATCAGAGCTGTCTTGAAAGCTATATCGTGCTCGCCCGTCTTCGGGCGCAGTCTAACCTGTCGCACTGCGACCGTCGCCTGGCGCTTGTATGCCTCACGCTCCTTCTTGGCTTGCTCGTACTTGAACTTGCCGTAGTCCATCAGGCGGCAGACGGGCGGGTCCGCGTTCGGAGCCACTTCCACCAGGTCCGTGTCAGCTTCCCGGGCAAGCCGTAGCGCCTCGACTGTGTTCATCACGCCCAGCTGCTCACCCGTCTCTCCGATCAAACGCACTTGCCTTGCGTTGATCATCTCGTTGGCCCGGTATCGCTTGGCTGGGCTCTCTCGTGAAGTGTAGTGTTTAGGTATACTCTGCCTCCTGTAAGTAGTCGAAATCCCTTATAACACAATACGCGAGAGAAATCAAACGGTCTCCCTATTCCCCACCGATGCTCTTACCATAGCCAGAAAGTCCTGCAGCGGCTGCAGCTTGATGTTCTCCCCACTTCGCAGTCGAACTGTGACGTTTGATCCCTCTGCCTCTTGATCGCCCAGGATCAACATATAAGGCACTTTCTGCATCTGGGCATCGCGTATCTTCAGATTCATGCGCTCGTTCCGTTCATCCACCTCGACCCTGATATCCTCCGCACGCAGAGCATCTGCTACCTGCCGGGCATAGACGACGTGCCTGTCGGTTATCGGGATCACAATGACTTGTACCGGGGCCAGCCATGTCGGGAAGGCCCCGGCATAGTGCTCGATCAGGCAGCCGAGGAACCGCTCCATGCTACCCAGCACCGTTCTGTGTACCATGACCACCCGGTGCTCGGCCCCGTCCTCGCCGACGTAGTTGACGTCGAACCGTTCCGGCAGGTTGAAATCGACCTGGGTGGTCGGGCCCTGCCAGGTTCGGCCCAGCGAGTCCTTCAACGAGATGTCGATCTTGGGCCCGTAGAAGACTCCTTCGCCCGGATCGACCTCGTAGTCTATCCGAAGTCGCGCGAGCGCCCTCTTCAGGGTCTCCGTTGCCTGCTCCCATACCTCGATTGTCCCCGCGTACTTGTCCGGGCGGGTGGACAGCATGACCTCGTAGTCGGAGAAGCCGAACGTCTTGAGCATGAACAGCGCGAATTCGACAACACCCACGACCTCGTCTTCCAGCTGGTCGGGGCTGCAGAAGATGTGCGCGTCGTCCTGGGTGAAGCCCCGGACGCGGGTCAGTCCGTGCAGCACTCCCGATCTCTCCCACCGGTACACCGTCCCGAGTTCGGCCCAGCGTAGCGGGAGCTGCCTGTAGCTGCGGAGCTGGGACTTGTAGATGAGGATATGGCCGGGGCAGTTCATGGGCTTGAGAAGGAACTCCTGTCCCTCCATCTCCATGGGGGAGTACATGCTGTCCTGGTAGTACTCCCAATGGCCGCTCGTTTTCCATAGCTCGACCTTCGCGATGTGTGGGGTGTAGAGCAGGTCGTAGCCTCGCTTGAAGTGCTCCTTCCGCCAGAAGTCCTCGATCATGTGCCGGATGAGCGCACCCTTGGGGTGCCAGTACGCCAGTCCCGCCCCTGCGTCCTCGTAGATGCTGAACAGGTCGAGCTGCCTTCCGACTTTGCGGTGGTCTCGCTTCGCTGCCTCTTCCAGCTTGTGCAGGTAGTCATCCAGCTCTGCCTGGGACTCGAACGCCGTGCCGTAGATTCGCTGCAACATCGGCCTGTGCTCGTCACCCCGCCAGTAAGCCCCCGCGACGCTGAGCAGCTTGAAGGCCTTGACCTCGTTCGTGCTCGTGACGTGGGGACCCCGGCACATGTCGACAAATGAGTTCTGCCGATAGACCCTCACGGTGTCATCGGCCAGTTCGTCTATCAGCTCCAGCTTATACGGCTGCGATGCGAACAGCTCACGGGCCTTTTCTTTGCTGACATCTTCCCAGGCGAACGGAGAAGGTGACCTGATGATCTCGCTCATCCTGGCCGCGATGGCCTCCAGGTCCTCGGGCGCGAGGCTGCGCGGCAGGTCGAAGTCATAGTAGAAGCCTTCCGCTGTAGCAGGCCCTATTCCCAGCTTCACCTCAGGGAAAAGGGAGGTGACGGCCTCGGCCATGATGTGTGAGGCCGAGTGACGTACCGTCTCCAGCCTCTGTGCCGCTTGAGCGTTTTCAGCTTCCTTTGTAGACATCATGCACCACGGAGCCTTCAATTGCTAACAGAAAAAATGCAAGCCATACCCCTGCGAAACGAGAGGCGCTCGAAGGATAACACTAACGGGCGCTTCATGTAGTCGGGAAGCTCAACAGTTTTGATAAGAGGTTCTATGTCTACTTCTTTCGTCTTGCTAATCGTTGTAACGCTGGGGTTAAGGGGAGACGCGTAGCGGCTTCCCCTTGAGTGACTTGTTAGGTGCTTTCAGCTTGACTTTGCTCGTTATTTGTCTTTTTGTTCATCCGCTTGATCAGAAACTGTGGGGTCTTTATCCAGAAAATAAACACTCGAATATCCATTCTTAAACGCGTTAGCTTGGAGTAACTAATCCGCCATTGAGCATCGACCTTCTTATGCTCTTCATGGTAATGTCCATATCCATGTAAGTCGATAAAACCTAAAAACCTTACCAGATCCTCCATTGCCCAAATTCCTCTAGCGTTGTCCGGTGAGATGAGTTCTATTTCTGGCATGTGGCCATGGTGGACCGTGGAATTAGAAGAGAGTGTTTTTCTTATGTAAGATACGAAATTGTCAGCTCCATTTATGACTTTTCCCCTTGAACCTGTTGTATCACTGACAAAATCCGCAGTGAACACTTCGCGAAAAGCATCCCAATCTTTTGTGTCCAAAGCACGAAAATATCTAGACTTAAGTTGTTTTATCTCCTCAATTTCATTCATATGTCCAGTTCGTCAAACGATTGTGCGACAAAATGGGCGGTACTGGATTCGAACCGGTGACCTCTGCGATGTCAACGCAGCGCTCTAACCACTGAGCTAACCGCCCGTAGCCGACATTGACAGACTATATCCCATCGGGGGATTTGTTGTCAATATGACCCGATCGTGGGGCGGGCGCCGCCGGTGGGCCCCACCAGGGCTTTGTGACTTCGCGGCTGTTGAAGCTGCCCACGAGACCAAAGGCGGTTGACATTGCGTTCGGCGCTGGGTTATGATTGAACTCGCCGGGGACTATGGTCATGATCGAGATGACAATAGAGAGCATCCGGGTCAGCATGCTCAACTATCAGCGTGTGGTGATCCTCAAGGAGAAGGCGGCTGAGCGCTATCTCCCTATTTGGATCGGGCCCGCTGAGGCTGATGCTATCGCGGTGAAGCTGCAGGAAGTCGCGGTACCGCGCCCGCTGACGCATGACCTGCTCGGCTCCGTAATAGAGGCGTTGGGTGCCAACGTAAGCGCGATCATTGTCAATGACCTGCGTAATGACACCTTCTTCGCCAAGATAGTGCTCACCAGCGATGGTACGCAGCTCGAGGTCGATTCACGGCCCAGCGATGCCATTGCCCTTGCGGTGAGAGTCAAGGTGCCGATCTATGCAGAGGAGACCGTGCTGGACAAGGCCGGCATAGTGATTGATCCGGAGACTGGGAAGCCGACGCCCGCTCGTGACATACCACCGGAAGAGCTGGAGTCCATGTCGGCGTTCCGTGACTTCATCGAGAGCCTTGATCTCTCCGATTTCGACAAGGGCAAGCAGCAGGAATCAGAGTAGCGGACACCCGCTTCATCGTCGCAGGCGAGGCAGAACACAATGAGCGAGTCGTTCCTGAGCAAGTTCTTCTCCGTCCTCAAGTGTGGAGTGTGCGGCAGGAGCTACGAGGCGGACGATGTCAAGATAGTGGGTCACGAGGAGGACCTCTGGTTCGTGTGTGCGTACTGCAATGCCTGCCATACTCAGGGCCTGATAGTAGCCATGGTGGAGAAGCGCGATACCGGTGATGAGGCGACGGACCTGACCGAGGATGAGCATGATCGGTTCGAGGAGGCGGAGGCGGTCTGTGCGAACGACGTCGTCGATATGCACAACTTCCTGAAGGGGTTCAACGGCGATTTCGTCGGCCTATTCGCGACGGAGTAGGCTTGCTTTGATTGCTTGATTGAGGAGCTGGAGGAGAGCCCAAGCCCGTGGGGCTTGGGCTCTCTGAGTAAAGGCTATCGCAATCCATGATCCGGAGCAGACTGGGGTGATTGTCATAGGGCTCACAGGGGGCATCGCGAGCGGTAAGAGCACCGTGTCGCGAATGCTGTTGGAGATGGGCGCTGCGGTCATCGATGCGGATAAGGTAGGACATGAGGCGTTCCGCAGCGACAGCGATGCGCGCGACGAGGTCGTCACGGCTTTCGGGAGCGACATACTCGGCCAGGATGGTGAGATCGACCGCGGAAAGCTCGCCGAGATAGTGTTCGAGGACCTGGAGGCTCTCGACCAGTTGAACCGCATAATGCACCCGATCATTCGCAGGATGGTGGAGCGTCAGATCGATGAGTATCGGTCTCAGGGGTCGGAGGCGGTAGTGCTCGAGGCTGCTCTCCTGATCGAGGCGGGATGGACCGACCTCGTTGACCAGGTCTGGGTTGTAATATCGCCTGAGTCCATGGTGATAGAAAGGCTTCAGAGCCAGAAGGGCTACACAGAGGCCCAGGCCAGGGCGAGGATCAGTGCTCAGATGCCGTCGTCCGAGCGCTCCAAGCATGCGGACGCTGTGATACACAACGATTCCGACATCGCGTCACTGAGGGAGGAGGTGGAGCGGCTCTGGAGGAACGCGTTGGCTGGTGGGCCCGGGCTGGCACAAAGGAAATCGGCGTCCAGAATGGCTTGGACGGACGAGATCAGGGAGATTCTCGCACAAAGAAAAGCGAGAGTGATGACAGGGACGGGTAGAAGGCTTTCCGCGGTCCTGCTGCCTATCTACAAGAAGGGTGATGACTACTATATCGTTCTCACCAAGCGCAGCGAGGACATGGAGCATCACAAGGGCCAGGTCTCCTTTCCCGGCGGGGCCTACGAAGAGGCGGACGGCGACCTGCGAAACACGGCTCTGCGGGAGGCTTTCGAAGAGGTTGGCATAAGCCCCGACGACGTTGAGATACTCGGCACTCTTGACGGCGAGGTGACCGCCACCAGCAACTTCACTATCGCTCCATTCGTGGGCGCGATCCCGTATCCCTATGAGTTCAAGGTGAGCGCGCAGGAGGTCCAGGTTCTGATCGTGGCACCTGTGGCGGCTCTGCTCGACCCGCTGAACTTCAGACCACAGACACCCGACTCGGAGGGCAGGCTTCACCCCTGGGGCTACTTCCGGTACGGCGAGCACAAGATAACCGGGATCACAGCACGGATACTGAAGCAGTTCCTCGATCTCGTTTTCCCCTGACAAGAAGCGTCAGATAGCTCCCAACAGGAACTGCCGCAGCTTGAAGAGGGCGGAGTAGACCGCCCGGCGCTTCACTTCCAGCCGTCTCATGGGGAACGTGTAGGAGAACGATACCCCTCTCTCACTGGACTCGATGCCTATGTGAACCGTGCCAACGGGTTTGCCCTCCAACTCCGATGGCCCCGCCACCCCCGTGATCCCCACCCCTATGTTCGCGGCCAGCCTGGTCCGTGCCGCGCGGGCCATTGCCACGGCCACGTCAGGGTCGACCGTACCGCGTTTCGCCAGCAGCGCCCTGTCCACGCCGTACTCGCCCTTCGCCTCCGCCGTGTAGGAGACCAGGCCGCCCTTGAAGTAGTCTGAGCTGCCCGGCACATCCGTTATTGTGCTCGCCAGAAGCCCCCCGCTGCACGACTCCATAGTAGCGAGCGTGAGACCTCGCTCCCGGAGCATGTCCCCGAGCAGGGCCTCCATCGTGTCGTCGTCATATCCCCAGATCGAATCGCCGAGGATTCCGACGAGCTTCCCTTCGGCTGCTGTTATCAGCCTGCGGGCGTTGTCGGCGTCCGAGTCCTTGGCCGTGAGGCGGAGGTGTATCCCGTCGAGCTTGGCGTATACGCCGAGCGTCGGATTGGCTGACGACAGGAGCAGGCTCACCATCTCGTCGACCTTGGCCTCACCGAGGCCGAGCGTCTTGATCGTGCGCGACACGATGACATCGCCGCCCGCACGGCGCTTCAGCTCCGGTCTCACGTCGGTCTCCCACATCTCTTTCATCTCGCCCGGCGGGCCGGGGATCGCAACGATGGTTCGCCCGTCGTGCTCGACCCACCACCCCGGCGCACTGCCCCGGCGATTGGGCAGGGGCCGGGCTGAGGGTATGACATGTGCCTGCTTGATGTTGCGCTCCGGCATCTCGAAACCCAGCTTGTCGAACAGGCCGCGCAGCCATGCCTCCGCCTCGGGATCGACGCTCATCTCCTCGCCGACCAGCTCGGCGATAGCCTCGCGCGTAACGTCGTCCTCGGTCGGCCCGAGACCCCCGGTGAGGATAACGAGGTCCGAGCGCCCGTACGCGCGTTTCAGGGCGTCCAGCAGCCTTCCCCGGTTGTCTCCCACCTGCGTGATCCAGTAGAGGTCGATGCCCAGGAGCGGCAGCTCGGAGGCGAGGTAGGGGGCGTTGGTGTCGGTGATCTCGCCCAGCAGGATCTCGGTGCCTACGGATATGATCTCGGCTTTCATAGTCGCACGACTGGACTCGGGATTATGGATAAGGCTTTGGGGGATGGGGGGAAACCGTGCTCACGCCTTGGCCGACTGACGCACTATCCCCATCGCGATCTCGGCGGCCCTCTTTCCCGAGAGCAGCATGGCCCCGAAGGTCGGGCCCATGCGGTGCACGCCATATACGGCCCCCACCGCCATCCCGGTCACGATGAGCCCTGGATAGGCTTCTCCCGTCTGCTCCACGATGGCGTCCTCGGACTTGTCAATCCAGAGTCCTCCCTCGCCCGCCAGCTTGATCAGGCCCCGCTTCTCCAGCTTCTTGAGTACCACGGCGTCGTGGCCGGTAGCATCCATCGTCAATCTGGACTCCAGGAGCACGGGATCGAGGGCGGCCATCTCCTTGGGGAGGTGGGCGATGGGGCTCCAGTTGATCACCGCGCCGGCTACTCTGTTGTTCTCGTGCAGTATCACGTCTTCGAGCATGGTCATGTTGAGTATCTTGACACCGGCGTCGCAAGCAGCCCCGATGGTCTTGGCGCAGGCGTGCGGCGCGTCCGCTACGTACAGCCCATCCTGCACCTTCTCGAAAGGCACCCCGAGTTCCCCCAGCACTTCCTGGGCCGGTTCCCTCACCGTGAGCTTGTTCATCAGGTGGCCGCCGATCCAGTACCCGCCGCCGAGGTAGTTGTTCCTCTCGACTATCACCACGTTGAGGCCGGCTTGCGCCAAATCCCTTCCCGCGATCAGCCCGCTCGGGCCGCCGCCGACGATCAGCACGTCGCTCTCGATACACTGCTCGAAATGGCGGAAATAGCTCCCGGCTATCGCCCTGGTGACGTCGCTCTCCCTCGCGGGGTGGAACAATGGCATCTCTCTCTCCTCTCGGGGAAAACTAGCAGCGGTCGCGCCCTGTGTCCAGGTAGTCGGCGACCAGCTCCATCGCGCAGTACTCTCCGCACATGCTGCAGCCGGAGCCCTTTGTGTCGTGCTGGGAGCGTCCTTTGGACGCGGTGGCGGGGTCGAGTGCAAGCTCGATCTGCTTCTGCCAGTCGAGATCCTTGCGGGCCTGCGACATCGCTCTGTCCCACTCCAGTGCGCCCTTCACCCCCTTGACTATGTCGCCGGCGTGCGCAGCGAGGCGCGTGGCTATGACACCCTCCCTGACGTCGTCCGGGTCGGGCAGGGACAGGTGCTCGGAAGGGGTCACGTAGCACAGGTAGTCGGCACCGGCACCGGCGGCGATAGCGCCGCCGATCGCACAGGTTATGTGGTCGTATCCCGCTCCGACATCCGTGACCAGCGGCCCGAGCACGTAGAAAGGCGCGCCCTTGCACACCACTTTCTGCAGCTTCACGTTCGCCGTGATCTGATCGAGAGGCACGTGACCGGGTCCCTCCACCATCACCTGCACCCCGGCTTCGCGGCTGCGCTCGACCAGTTCACCGATCGTGAGCAGCTCTTCGATCTGAGGTCGATCGGAGGCGTCGGCCAGGCTCCCGGGCCGCAGCCCGTCTCCCAGACTCAGCGTCACATCGTACCTGCGGGTGATTTCGAGCAGGCGGTCGAAGTGCTCGTACAGCGGGTTCTCCTTGCTGTTGTGCAGCATCCAGCCAATGGTGAATGCCCCGCCCCTGGACACCACGTCCGTAACGCGCGGGGACTTCTTCAAGCGTTCGACCGCCTTGAGCGTCACGCCGCAGTGTACCGTCATGAAGTCGACGCCCTCCTGGGCCTGCTGCTCGATCACGTCGAAGAGGTAGTCGGCAGGCATAGCCACGATCGAGCCGTACCTGCCTATGGACTCGATGCCCGCCTGGTAAAGGGGGACCGTGCCCAGAGGCAGGCGTGTGGCTGCCAGGATTGCGCGGCGCACGGCACCGATGTCGCCTCCGGTACTCAGGTCCATCACCGTGTCGGAGAGGGCGGACTCGGCGGCACGGAGCTTCGCCATCTCCGTCTCGATGTTGCCGTAGTCCGACGAGGTGCCGATGTTGGCGTTGACCTTCGTGCGCAGGCCCTTGCCGATGCCGCAGGGCTCCAGGTGCCTGTGGTTGACGTTCGCCGGTATCACGATAGTGCCATCCGCGACTCCGGCGCACACGAACTCGGCGTCGAGCGATTCTCTATCGGCAACGATCCGCATCTCTCGCGAGATCGTGCTCTGGCGCGCCTGCTCCAGCTGTGTCACAGTCATTCTCTCCAACAAAGAAACCCCGAGCCTAGGTCCTCGGGGTTCCGTCTGTTCGATCGGCCCGCTTCCCTACGCTCGTATTACCGAGTTCAGGTTCCAAGGGTTGGTGGCGTAGCCACCTCTCAGCCACTGAGCTCCCCTAGCGGAATCTATTCAGTTGTCTCTGAGGGCAATATACATCAAAAGAAGGTTGTCTGCAAGCGCTAAGCTCCCGGCGATGCGCATATCAGGGCCAGGCAACATCCGTCGCACTGCGGCGACTTCTTGCACACATCCTTCCCGTGGCGAACGAGGAGGGCATGATACTCGTTGAACAGGCTCTCGTCGTGTGGAAGACTGCTCGTGAACAGCGCCTGGAGCGAATGATAGTCGGTTCCGTTGTCGGCCAGGCCCAGGCGTGCCATCACACGTACGGTGTACGCGTCCACAACGAATATGGGCTTGCGCGCTGCGTACAGTATGATCGAGTCCGCCGTCTCCGGTCCTATGCCGTGGACTGCCAGCAGCTCTGCCCTGAGGCTTGCCGTATCGAGCGCGAACAGCCTGTCCAGAGAGTCCGCGTATCGCTCCCCCAGGTGATCGACGAATGCCCGCAGCTTCCTGGCCTTGGCGTTGTAGTATCCCGATGGGTAGATGAGGTGAGCGAGGCGTTCCATGGGCAGTGCGCGTATGGCTGCCGGGTTGAGCGCGTCCTCGCGCCTGAGATTGGCGATTGCCTTCTCTACGTTCGCCCACGCCGCGGATTGCGTCAGTATCGCGCCGACGATTACCTCGAAGGGCATGTCGGCGGGCCACCAGTGCTGGGGCCCGTACCGTTCGAAAAGCAGGTGGTAAACCTCGACTATCCGCCGGGCCAGGGGGTTGTCCTCGTCGACGCCGGTCTGGGCGTCCCTATGTCTGGTATTGGGCATAGACACTAATGCTGGCTCTGCTCCTCGGCTCCGAGCGCCTGGAGCTTGTGTACCCACTCGGGCATTCTCGTCCAGCTCTGTGAGTCTCCCGGCAGGCATGGCTTGATATCGTAAACGGGCGTACCGTCGATCGCATCCAGGCCTCGCACGATCAGTGTGTTGTCGCGGCGTTCAACGAGCCTCACGAGGGTGAGGCCGAGGGGGTTCGGTCTCACGGGGCTGCGCGTTGCGAACAGGCCAACCAGCGGGAGGTCCGATCTGCATTGGGGATGTGTTTTCAGCGGCATTCCCTTCCCCCAATGTGACCTGTGGAACCCGAAGATGACGTGTATATGGGAGAACTCGTCGAGACCGTCCAGGGCTTCCTCGAAATCGGCGTCAACTACGATCTCGGACTCGATGTCTTTCCAGTCGCGCCTTCCGATCTCCTTGACGTCGTTCCGCACAAGCCCGATAGCGATCAGTTCCATGTTGCCATCCTGTTCCGCAGCGCACCCGGCTTCTGGCCGGTGATGATTATAGCACGGGTCACAGTCAGACGAACCGGGTGTCATAGCTTGGTCATGACGTAGCGGGCTTGCGGCTGTGATTGTGGGAAGACGCCGGCAGGGCTAGGGTGTTTGGGCTTCTTCGCCCCAGGTCTGCATCAGCTTCTTGATGCGCTCTGCGAGCTTGGGGTTAGCCTTGAGCCTCTGCATGAATATGGGGCAGGTCTCGAGCATGAAGTTCTGAGTGGCTGCAGCCAGCTCAGACAGGTATGTGGACATGGTGGCATCGTCACCGACGAAGGACGCGCCGGGCATCTGCCTCCTGATGTCGTCGATGGTGAACCTCATAGGTGTCACACAGGACTTGTACCAAGGACATTCCTTGCACTGTACGACTGCAGAGGCCTCGTCTAGTATGTCGCCCAACTGCCACCCTGTTCGTATTCATGGTAGCGCATAGGGGATTCGAACCCCTGATCTCCGCCTTGAGAGGGCGGTGTC
>CAZGDV010000026.1:0-29544 GCA_964524995.1 uncultured Dehalococcoidia bacterium
ATCCTCCTGTTGTCGCTACGGGCAACGCGACAGGCATCGACTGCACGGCCGCGACGTTCTGGGGGAACATCACGGACGACGGCAATGCCACGATCACCCAGCGAGGCTTTGTCTATGGTGAGACATGCGAGGCTGATCCGGGCAATGCAACCGCGCCGGCGGATTCAACGTGGGACAGGTACAGCCTCGAGGCTGGTAGCTTCGGCAATGGGACGTACAGCCTCCAGGTCGATGATTTGGCAGGGAATACGCTCTACAGCTATGCAGTGGCCGTCTACAACGGCACGTACTGGGCGTACGGCACGTGCGGGAATTTCACGACTCCGCAATGCTGTACTGCCCCTACGGATCTCCTGGCTACGGCTGTCAGCGACTATGAGGTCGGTCTTACCTGGACACCGGCGCTTGATGGTAACGGTACCATCATTCGAGGGACCTACGGCGACACGGCGCCAACGAGCCACACAGACGGCTTCCCTGTCTACGCGGGCCAAGGCAGCTCGACCACGCATTACATCAATATGGAGTTCCTGGCGGCGGATATCCAATTCGCGGCGTTCACCATGTGCGGCGAGGTCGAGTTGTGCTGCGAGGACTGCGGCACAGCTGAGAGCTACTCAAGCACTGGCGCCGAGGCAACACTGGAGGGAGGTACAGGGGTGAGTATACTAAGTGACGCGATTCTCCTCGGGATCATTCTTGCCTTCCTGGTTAGCCTCGTTATCTCCTCATACAAGATCAACAGCATGCCGCTCCGGATCCCGACGTTCCTCGCCTGCTTCGCGCTCATGCCACAGCTGTACGATTACGGATTCATATTCTCGATCGTAGCCTTCCTTCTAGGGCTGGCCGTCGTGGCGATCACCATGCTTGATACCCTGCAGAAGGGTCCGCGAGTCTAGCAGGGAGGTCTCGCTATGTCCTACCAGGTGCTGCACAACCCGAGGACCCGGGAGATCCGCTATGTCGATATCTCGCAGGGCACAATCGAGGTGGGCAGGCTCTACAACCAGGGATGGAAGGCTGGCCCGATCGACAACCCGTCCAAGGTCACCTATGCGACACCGGCCTCCGAGGCCACTGCGACGCCGATAGTCACGAAGCCACCAGACCCGGCGCCGGCATTGCAGGATATCGGCCTCGCCCATGCTGCGGGGCTGCCCCCCAGCAAGCCGCTATCGACGCCACCCGCTCCAGCTCTGCCACCGACTCCCTTGACCCCGTACATTCATAACGGGCAGATCGACCTGCTCGAGGTGGCGGCAAGTAAAGATCAGGCGGCGATCAACGCGGCATGGCAGCAGTACGGCAAGGAAAAGATGTCTCTGGCGATGCAGGCGGTGAAGGTGCCGGTCACCACCGAGCAGTATCTGAAGATGGGCGAAGGCGCCCAGAAGAGCACGCGAATCGTCCTCCCGGTCAGCCTCGACCGATGGAACCAGGCGCTGGCCGACAATGATACGAAGTTCCTTCTCGAACACTATCCAGAGACCAAGGGAGTGAGTGAAGCCTCGGCGGCCCAGTTGGGCAGCGGCGTCCTCGGCAGGACAGCCCATGTCCAGCCTACGGGGCTCGAGCAAGCGGCCAACATCTCGAGAGCCGTCACGAGTGGCTTGGTTGAGATGGTCCCCTTCTCCCAGTTCTGGCTGCCTGGCAGGCTCGAGGAGTACAAGCAGGAAGGCGCTCTGGGCTGGACGAAGCTCGCAGCGTACACGCTTCTCGACCTGTCCCTGGTAGGGTCCCTGGGCGGCGGCCTGGCCAAAGTCGGCGCCGGTGCCTTGAAGAAGCTGACCCCCGGGGGCAGAATTGCAGCTCTCGGCGGGCAGGACTCGGTCAAGGCGCTGGTCACAGAGGCTGAGAAGGCGTACACCCGCGTCGTCGACGAGATCCCGGTCGTAACCCGTCAGGTGACGGCGGCCGATGACGCTCTCAAGGCTGCAATCAAACAGAAGGCTCCAGACATCGCCCTTCGTCAGGAGGCGGCCCAGCTGGCCAGGCAGGAGCTGAAGGCCCTGAAGGCCACGCACCCCGAGAGACTGACTACGGCCGAGGCGAACGTCAACGAGTTGAAGACCCTCCTGCAGCAGGCAGAGGCGAACCCCGCCAAGATCGCGAAGCAGGAGAAGGCGTTCAGGGCCACTACGAAGGCCGCAGATCTCACGGCAAGGATCGCCCCGGGTAGCTTCAAGGCATACGGAGTCATGCAGGGCGGCATCACCCTGTATGAGTGGAACGACCTCTCAAATTTCGAGAGGGCGGCTGGCCTCGGCATGAGTGCCCTCGCCCTCGGCGTACCTGGAAAGGTCCTCGGTGCCCTGAAGAGCGGCGGAGAAGTCGCGTTCTGCCCTGGCAGGATCCCGCACAGGTCCATCGCGGTCCCGGAGAAGTACGTCCCTGGCGGCATGGGCATGCCCAAGACCACGGTCAAGGGGCTGCCGGCAGAGAAGCAGGTCGAGGCCATGGAGATCTCCTCCAAGGCCATGAAGGAACTCTGGGAGGGAAAAGGCGAGGTGCACCTCCTCTGGCCAACGGTGGAGGGCAAGAAGCTCGTCTATGGCCCGCGGTCGCATTTCCAGAAGGTTGTGCCCAAGGCCAGTATCAGCGCCACACCGGCCGGCGACGTCTTCAATCGTCCAATCTACGCCGTCATCACCGTCCGCGAGCCGGCGCAGTATTTCTCAGTGTGGGGGTTCCCCAAGTTCACGGCTCAGAGTGCAGCCGGCGTGAAGGGCGGCCAGCCTGTATACCTCGTGCTCTTCTCGGACGACATCAGCAGCCTGCCCAAGAGTGTGAGGAGGTCCAAGACGCCCACGATGATCCAGAGCCGGGCTGAAGCCCTGTTCGGGTCCGGTAAGGCCGCACCTGGCGAGTATCCTGGCTACAAGCTCTACAAGGGATCCAAGGAGCCCGAGTTCACCGTCCCCACCGGCACCGAGGTCGGCTTGATCACGGGAGGCGAGAGGCTCTGGACCAGGGCGAGCCCGTTCGGTCCCAAGATAGAGCTGCAGCCGCACTTCCTCCTCGCTGAGGAGGCAGCACGGCGGACCGGCTTCACCAAGGCTGAGGCCGCCCTGCTGAAGAAGGAGGGGATACCCGCCGAGGTCCGTCACTACCTTGATGCGGCGCATTTCTGGGAGAAGGGTATCGCTGATGAAACTAAGGCCCTAGCGTCGCTCGAGGCCCGGCTGGGCCGGCTGCTCACCCGCCAGGAGAAGGCACTCAATCGCCTCGCCAGCCTCGAGGCTCGAGGCGCCGAGGAAGCGAAGATAGCCGCCGCACAGGAGAAGCTCTACAAGATACAGGACGACATCATCGAGGCCGACACGAAGCTCCGATTCAACCGGGCGATCCGCGAGTTGCAGACCAACCGCGCTCTGAGAAAGAGCATCCTCAGGGGCGTAGATGCAACGTCCCTCCAGGCCTCCCTCAGGAAGGTCCGCGACACCTCCATCGAGAGGGCTCGGCAGGTACTTCGCAGCACCAGGCCGTCAGTGCCGGCCCGGTCGTCGCGGCCCGCCCGTGAAGATAAGGCTCCTCGAACAGAGCGAGGAGCTCGGGATGAGCGCGCCGCGGGTCCTGGCAGAACAGCTCGAGAAGACGCTGGTTCCCGCCCGGAGAGGCCACCCCGGGATGACCGCAGCCCTCGCGACCAGCGCCCCCCTCGGGACGAGCGAGCGCCGCGCGAGGAAAGGCCTCCCAGAGTGCCGGAGTCGCCGGAGTCGCCCGGCAGGAAAAGGCCGCTCGACGTCGACCCTGAGATAGTCGAGGCGGTCGGTGTTCCGGAGGATCCCGGCACAATCATTCTGCCCCAGGGGATCGTCGACTGGCACATCAAGCCGCCCTACCGCAAAGGGGCCCAGGATCTTGAGCCCGTCGCCCGAAAAGAGCCACTTGAGGGGGAGAAGTCACCCCACCTCAATGTACGGGTTGAGGGTGGCCACGCTCCCGAGAGGGTCACTGTAATCCTCAGCAAGAAGGCTGCAGTGGATATTATGCGCGGCCGGAAGCTGCGATACTACCGGCCGCAACGAGGCCCCGGGCTCATCACCATGGATGGCAGGTTCCATAGGCAAAGGCGAGGTACGTTGATCGGTTAGAGGTACTTGCCGCAACGGCCGCGCTTGCGGCCGACTGATGGCAACAGCGGTTCCTTCGTTCGTTCCCCCATGGTGACTTCTCTCGTCGGGCCATCCCACCCACACTGCAGGCAGCTCGGCTCACCGTTCGATAGGAACACCTGGCCGCCACACCGCGGGCAGGCTGTGCCCGACAAAACGCACGGCCGTGCTTTCAGTGATACACTTTTTACCATTTCCCGACCTCCAAGTCGCGCAAAGCCTGCTCGAATCTAGGCACATCCACGCTATCATCCCAGAGTTGGGAAACTCGCGCGTTGACCCGGAAGTAGCAGCGGGGATTCAGGATCTCGAGCCAGTGGTGCTGCATGAAGCAGCCCCACAAGATCAGGTACCGGAAGACTCGAAACCTACTCACCCGCTTGGATCTCCTCAGTGCGGAGCTCCTCGGGCAGCTCCGCGTGCAGGCGCGCTGCCTCAACGCGATCCTCTCGAGCCTCACGCCTCTGCCGCCTGGCCAGTAGGATCATGACAGCGCCGGCTAGCAAAATACCGAGGACACAGCCGACCACGTCAAGGACTATGGTAAGAACGATCGCTAGAATGATGGAGCCTACAAGCGGCTTTATGTCGCGCCACCCGCGTTGCCGCTCCCTCCGGCTGCTGAGGACCTCGTAGAGATCCGACGTCGTGAACTGCATGCTTCACCTCCTCAGAGCGTTAATAAGTGACCCCTTATAAACTGCCGGCCTCACGAGTGGAGCTCAGCTTCGGGTTGCGCCGGACGTTTATTGGGTGCTAGGTCGATCGGGATGACGTCCCGCCCCAGCCAGAGCCACACGACGTATCCCGCAGTCCCCATCGCGACTAGGGTAGCGCTCAATACGTAGAACGTCGGCCAATAAGCCCAAACCTGATTATTGGAGTGATTCAGAAGCCAGTGGGTCTGATCAATGACATACGGGAATGTGGCGAAGGCCGACATGATAATCCAGAAACTGACCACGAACACGAGCCCGAACACGAAGCGCCGCCAAGGTACTGCCCGGGGGAGTCGCACTACTCCGCTGCTTAGCGCCAACAGCCATAAACCTACTACCGACGCAAGTGCGACCACGACCAGCATGCGCCAGATGGATAGACCCTCAGGTCCATGCGGGTCACCTATTATGACCGCAGCCCACGCGCTCGAAGCCAGGGCCAAGCCCACCCCCCACGCCAGTAGGCCAAGCCGACCCAGGTCCTTCCCAAACAAGATCAGTGTCTCCTTCTTCATGTCTCATAACCTCCTCTGTTTCGATTTTCTGCAGCTGCAGCAGCTGCACCACGCCGTCAGCCAGCGCCAGAAGCGGCGCCGCTCCCGTGATCCGCCGTCTTCGACAGTGCCAGCGCCTTCCTTCCAGGTCCTGCCGGCCTTCCGGAGGGCCTTGCGCGCCAGATGCCGCAGTTCGTCGTCATCGATTCCGAGCAGCCCGAGGATCTGGATCGTCTTCGGGGAGGTGTCCCGGTAGACCCGTTGCACCACCAGTTCGGGGGTCCACGGGGTCTCTGGCTGCTCGAGGATCTTCTTTCGCATGATCTTTGGGATGCTCTGCCGCGCCTCGAGGCGCAATGGTCCTTTGGCTTGCCCAGCCATCGGTCCCGTCAGAACGAGCAGTGTCGCAGCCTCATCGCTCATACCAAACATGGGGTCACGCTCCCTTTCGTGTTCGATTGCCACCGCCTGAGCCCCTGCGCCCGCCACCGTGCCCGCGGCCGCCGCCCTGGCTTCTCCCAGGTCCGGAGGCCCGGCATGGTCCGGTGTTGCGGTTTCGCCGACCGCCGCCGTCCTGGCCTTGGCCCTTCCCGCTTCCGTCTCTGCGTCCGAACAGTCGATCAAGCATTCGATCACCCCCTCTCTATCCGGATCTGGCGCCGGGTCCTGCGCCGGCGCTTCCTCGAGTCCTTACTGCCAAAGGGCCGGCCGATTTGTTTGCCCTGGGCCTTGGCCTTGGCCTGGCCGGCTTTCGTCCTCTCGGATCGGCGCTGGCTCTCCCACCTGGCCACCCAGGCGACGACGGCATAGAGGAGATCTCCGAGCTCCCCCGGGGCCTCTGTCCACGGCTCCTGATAGGACAGCAGCTGCACTCCGGACCTGCGCAGACGGTCCACGAGCTGCAGGACACGCAGCGGTCCCTCGCGGGACATCCTGTCCAGTGCCCAGACGAGGACGACGTCGAAACGGCCGCGCTCAGCGTCTGTAAGGAGGCGCGCCAGTTCCGCCTGGTGCCCCTGGCGCCAGGCGGTCTCGGCCTCCTGGTACACCTCCAGTATCTCGCAGCCGCGGCGCTGTGCCCATGCCTGCAACTCCCGGACCTGGTTCTCCGGGTCTTGGTCCTCGGTGCTCACCCGGGCGTAGATTACGCCTGTCATCTGGTCCCCTTTGATAAACGCTGGCGCACTGCCCGCCAAGGCTGGCCAGCCTCGCTGTCATTCGGGCGCTTTTGTCTAGCAGCGCGATACAGGTAGAGGATGCCGGCAACCGCGAGGAGAACGCTCCCGCCGATCCTCAGCCAAGCTGCAACCTCCATCAGCTTCACTCCTCAGCTTTCGCGCCCTCTTTGTTTAGCCACCGTCGACCCGGTTCGCTTGAAACTCCGTCTCCTGAGCCGCTAGGAAAGCCTCGCGCTGGTCTTCATGTTCTGCTTGGATCATAGCGGCGGTCTCGGCAACACAAGCCTCGTACTCTTTGGCACGAGCCAGCACGTCAACCAACTCGGCCCACTGCTCCGTGCGGAATAGGCCGTCAGCGAAGCCATACATCACGTCGAACTCACCCGTTTGGAAGTCGCCGTAGATGTAGAGCCGCTTCCCTTGGCCCTTGCCGTACCCGGCCTCCAGATGCGAGCTGCGGCCACACGGCATGACCATGACCACGGTATCGGCCCAGTCCAGCCAGCGTTTGTCCTCATTGAAAGCCCGCTGAACCCGAGGGTCGCCAAGGAAGGAGAGCGCATCATACTGCTGTAGCTCTTCCTCAGTATCGACGAACTCCGACCAGTGAAACGAATAGCGCTGGTCTGTGGCTCGGCAGAAGGCATCTACCTCGAAGCCCTCGAACTCCAATGACCCTGCCAATGCCCGAACGGTCTCTGCATTCTTCCAACTTGACGCAAGGTAGATTTTCATGCTCTCCCCTTTCACTCTCCTGGGATATTGTCCGTGATCCTCAACATGACATCAGAGGTGTGGTCCTCGTACCACTGGCAGTTCAACCTCGCCGCTTCCACAAAGGTCTTCTCCCCACTGTCGATGTCCTCCTGGTAGAGCGGCTCTATGCCCGTTTCTTCTTCGTAGAGCTTCATCCATGCCCTCTGTTTCCCGTTCAGCCTCTTGGCGTAGATCATCTCAACTCCCCACGGTCTCAGGCACCTGCAGAACCCCATCTTCTGTAAACATAGCGATGGGGTTCTCCTGCCGATCGTAATAGGTGATCATCCAGTTCGGATGACAATTGAGGGTCAGGCCATCGTCGAACAGGACATCGAGATTCGCACTCGAATTGTGGCCGACGATCCAGCCTCGCTTGTCGCCCACCATCACCATCATGCCGACATACGCGAACGGGATGCCCCGGTACTCGGCGTTGTCTTTGAATGCCTGAGATGTCCTTGGTCGACCGAGGCATCGACACCGGATATCCGTGTACTCGTACTCAGGCATGTCGAGTTCCGCCAGGAACTCTGCTTTCGCCCTCCCACGGCTGGTATGGTGTACGACATGCTCGTGCTCGCCAGCCTCTTCATATCGTGTCCGGCATCCGTATGCTCTGATCTCCATATCTCCCCTTTCACTCTCGTGGTTTATGGACTACACTGGCTCGCACTGCTCGGGAAAGAGCAGGATGTGATGATGCCTATCGTCGCCAGCGGGGAAGTAACAGGCGGCTTGGGGTGGCTCGTTGTCCATTGCCACCCATGCCCCATCATCCCTTCTTCTCTGGCCGTAGATGGCGCCGCATTGCCCAGTCATGGGGTGCTCAGGGTCCGTTACTCTGATCCGCTTTGCTGTGGTATGAAACGACTGCATAATTGTGGCTCTCCTCTCACTCTCCTGATTTATCAAAAGGGCCTCGTTCGTTCAGCTACTCCCATTCATGGGAAATTTCTCCAAGTACGCTCGGAATCGCGCTGTCGCCTCGGCTTCTTGACCTTCGACTTCCTCAAAGCCCGCCATGTCAAGATAATCGTTCGCTGTAGCGATCAACTCAGCGGCAGCAGCATCGTCAAGGCCCTCCCACTGATAAGTGCCAGGGCGATCTGGGTTCTCGGGAATGTTGTACTGGTCTTCTTGCCCCTCATTGATCCCGACGCGCACAAACTCGAAAGCTCTCAGAAATCTAGTGGAGTCATGCCCGTGGTCCTCAAGGATGATGGACGCGAAATACGTTACATCTTTCCTCGCTGACTCTGGTATTTGCAGGCCCTTGTCGTCCAAATCCCCGTAGTAGAGAATCTTGATCTTATTACGATGGTTAGCCCATCGAGCGGCTATGCGTTTAGCGGCTTCCCATTTCTCTGGGATAGAGATGTCACCATGGAAAGCCAACAGGCTGATGTTGGGATGCGCATAGTGCTCGAACTGTGCGGCCATCGCTGCTGCCTCGAACCACAACTCCACGTAGTTCTCCTGATCCTGCCACATATCGAGATAGCACACCGTCGTGTCTGCTAAAGATCGCACCCAAGATTCGACATCCTTATGGCCACTGCCGCGTACAACAGCCTCCCTTGTATCGTCAGTCAGGCTATCTGGCTTCCACTGTCCATAGAACGACTTGCGTGCTCTAGAGAGGTAGCCCAAGAGACGCTTGTAGTCCCGCTTCTCGGAGAAGATGCCATCTTGTAGGAGCCGGTAGAATACCCAGCGTGCCGTCACGGCATAGGGCACAGAGTCAATGTACTCCCATGCCCGATCCAACACCTCCCTCGTCTCCGAAGCCGGGGTGTACTCCATTTCACTCTCCTGATTTGTCACTTGGAAAGTCATCTAGTCGCTCATAGGTGGCCCAGAAGATCCCGGGTTTGCAGGGGTAGTGTTCTCCCCGAACGCCGCAAATAACGAAGTCCCCTGCCTCGGCCAGCATCGTGCCTTCTAGGGTTTCTATCAGGATCGGCTCGGGAGCCACGAAAGCCTGCACCTGCACTGGTTTCTTCCTACAGGCAAAGTATTGGCGCGCCCCCTCGGGAACCAGTTGCCCATTTCCTGCCCAAGTCATACGCCGTTCATGGCCCATCGCTCAGTCTCCCCTCTTATCAATCGGGCCAACCTTGTTGAGCGCCCGCGGGCCGGGTGACTGGCGCCGGTGCTTGCACTACAGTTACCTCCTCTCCTCCGGCCCGCGGGGTATCTCCTACTCGTCGTCCTCGGCATAGCACCAGGCCCACCCGGGATGATCGGCGCAGTAGTCGATCGCCCCCTGGACAGTGATGCTCACGTTCTCGGTGCCGTCCGGTTCAATCAAGGTCGCCATCTAGCCCCCTTTGTACTCGTCGTCATCGCCCGCCGGCAGCTGCCGCGTCGGGACAACCCACGGGTCGACCGGAACCACCTGCAGGCGGTCCGCAGCAAGTCGGGCCAGCTCCTCGGTGGTCGGTGTGATCGCATAGACCGCGCCGGCGCCGAAGAACTTGGTATAGCCGGCGCTGCATCTCGATTCCGGGACGTCCACCCGCAGGAAGGTGCCGCCTCCGATGGTCTGCTCAGACAGATGCCCGGCGATCTGCTGATGCCCGAACAGCTCCACAATCGCCCAACTCGCGTATCCCCCCGCTTCCGTGAGCTTCATGGTTGGGTTGGCCGGGTCATCGATGCCCGTCTGGTTCTTCGGCGTTCTCACCATCTGAGATCCTCCTTATGCCCTCACCTTCTCCCGCGCCCGGCCCCGGGAGCGCTGCGGCGTCCCGGGCGGCGCGAACTTGAGGAGATCGTTCTTGATGTAATAGCGGCAGTCATAGCGCTGCAGGGTCTCCAGCACCATGTCCGCAGTGCGGCGCCAGTCGATCCCGAGGTGCACGTAGTTCAGCTTGCCGACTCGATACTCATCGACAAACCCGTGCGAGGCCTCGATGAGCGCGACTGTCTGCAGGGGGTCCAGGATCGGCTCTAGGGACACCCATGTCTCGATCCCCTGGCGGTGCGCTAGGCGCAGGGCCTTCAGGCGTTCATCCGGAGTGGCGGCCTTCGGCTCCCAGTGCCTGCTGTCCTCCCAGCGGGTGAAGGTCAGTGTGGCCGCGAACTGGTCCCCCGGGCCGAGGAGGTCGAAGTCGCGGACCGCGCGCATGCCGCCCTTGGTCAGGACCGTCACATGGAGACCGTGCTCCTGGAGGATCAGGATGGTCTGGCGGGTGATCTGGGTCGCCCGGTCGTGGGGCTGATAGGGGTCGGTGATGAAGGACAGCAGGACCCGCCGCGGGTCGCCGCGGAGGCGCCGGGCCTCTGCCGGCAGCCGCTCGAGGAAGTCGCGCTTCAGCCGCGGGGGGCCCTTCTGCCAGGAGTAGCAGTACAGGCAGCCGTGCTCGCAGCCGGTCCACGGGTTGCACGCGAGATCCGAGTATTCCTCGGCACGGCCCGTCGGCTCGTAGATCAGAGGACGCTCACTCATCGCGGCGCCCCCTCCTCAACGAGGGAGTGCGCCACCCTCTGCTCGAACTGCAGGTTGTGCAGCTGCCGCTGCGCCTCTTCGATGATCGTGGTTGCCAGGACACGGGTCTGCAGAAACACCGCCAGGCGCTCCTCGCCCCGCTTGAGGTAGAGCAGGTCGTCCCCCTCCTCTTCCAGGTAGAGGCCGGCTGCGAGCTGTTCCTTTGTCAGAATCGCCCTCAGGACCTGTGGATGCATGATCTATCGTCCCCCTTTCGCTCAATGATGATGCCCAGCACCGCCGGGCCGACATTCAGGCACACGAAGCCGCGCATCACACTCAGGCCGACGCCGAAGAACCAGTCCCCCGGCCAGAACTCGAACACCGGTGTAATCCGTGGCATTGAGCCTCCTAGATCGGGTCCTCTGGTCGTTCCCGCCCGCCCCATGCCTGCTCAGCCTGCCAGTGGCTGCACTGAGCCTCTTCGCAGGTCAGCGGATAGTGGCACTCGAGCATGTGGCCATAGTGGCAGAACATGCAGGCCATCGGCGAGACGGCGCCCGCGGGACACTCGCCCCGCAGGATCTTGTTGATGCCGGCGCGGGCCTCGAGCTCGGCCTTCACCTCGGCGTCCAGGCCCTCCGGCAGAGTGAACTCGTGCGTCATGATGCTGACCCCTCTATTTCCCGGGAAATATCCCCAGCCGGCTCACCCGGCTCTTCGTCGTCCACGCCGGCCAGCAGTTCCTCCTCGGACGGCAGCTCCCCGTTCTCATCCGCATCGAGCAGGGCGTCCTCCTCTTCGTCTGTCAGCTCCTCCCCTCGAGCCTCCTTCTCCTCTGCGCGCTTTGTGGTAGCTGCTCTCTCCTCCTGCTCCTTCTGGACACAGGCGTAGCAGGTCACCTTCGGCGGCTCGGTCTGGCCGTAGCTGACGGGATGGATATGGACTCCATGGTCCAGGCGCTTCTCCTCGCCGCACCTGCTGCATGTGACGGTCGGGACCTCCAGGCCGGCTTTCCCGCACAGCCGGGCGGCGAGCACCATCTGCCGCGCCACGCCGGCGCCGAGCATGACCTCGCGCACTATGATCCAGGCCAGCTCCAGCTCGCTCTTGCCGGCGAACCACTCCTCGACCGTCACTCGGGGGTGTCTGGTCCAGCGGTCAGCCGGCTCAAGGCCGTAGTCCTTCGCCAGCGTAGAGTCGCGGCGCTGGTTATGGTTGACCACCAGCTCGAGGACCGCGAGGAGGAAGTCCCGATCGGCCATGAAGCCGTATGCGCTGTCGAGAAGGTACGCCAGGCCATCGTTGATGACCTGGTTCCGCTGGGCCGCGTCCTCCCGGACCGCCTTGTTCGTCGCCCTGGTCTTCGCCGACCGCTTTTTCCGGAAGCACGCAGGGTCAAGGCACACATAGTCCGGGGCCTGGGTCACCCGGCCTCCGTAGGCGCCGAGCACCCGCTTGGGGCACGTCTCGCACTCCCCGGGGTTCGCGATTTGCTGCAGCGTGTATTTGTCCAGCCTCTCCCAGTCGTCATAGCGGACCTTGTCCAGGTCCAGGCACTTGGTGATCTGCGCCGAGGGCGTATCGACTGCTACCGTGCCGAGCTTCGGCGCCTTCTTCTTGCCGACCTCCTCGGGCTGCGGCGCCGGGGCCTTCTCCTGGAGACCTGCGACCATCTTGTCGATCTCCGCCTGGCGGGCCTCCCTCGTCTTCGCCTCCGCTGCGGCCTGCAGCTTCTTCCAGCACTCCGGATTGATGCAGACCGCCCGTTTCTCGCTTTTGACGCCTGATACCTGGCTCCCCCACTCGTACTCGATCCGGTGCTCGCACCGCCGGCACCCAGTGGTATCGAACACCGGCTGGTCCATGCCATAGCCCCTCTTGTCGACGTGCTTGAAGCCATGGCCCCAGTCCAACTCTCTCATGATTCGCTCAGCAAGTTGCCCAACCCCATACCCCTGGTCGACTGCCTCGCCGGCCATCTTGCTGCAGAGGTCCGGCACCGCCTTGATCTTCAGCAGCTCCCGCCCGTGCCGGCTGGTCAGCCGGCCGTCCATGACCATCTGCTGCACGTCCTCGGGCAGGTCCAGCAGCCGCAGCGTGTTCGAGATCTCCGCCTGGCTGAAGCCCACCCGCTCGGCGAGCTGCGTCTGTGTCACGCCGAAGGCCTCGAGGTACCGCCTGTAGAACCGGGCCTCGGCGATCGGGTTGAGGTCCTCGCGCTTGGCGTTCTCCTGGATCACGATGTTCGCCATAGCCTCGTCGCTCAGGGCCATGACGCGGACGCGCATGGTGTCCCAGCCCGCCGCGCCGCCTTGCTCCTGCCACAGCAACGTCATGGCGGCGAGGCGGCGGTGGCCGGAGCCCAGCTCGACAACGCCATCGCCGGCATCGCGGCCCACCGGGGTCTCGAGCATGCCGTGCTCCCGGATGCTGGCCGCCAGCTCCATGAGCTTGTCGGGGTCGTCTCTCCCCTCGATCTGGTACGGGTTCGCGCGGAGGTTGCCCAGGGGTACGTACCTCACCTCCTCGTTGCCGGGGCCCGGTGAGATCTGCTGCTGCGCGGCGAGGGCCCCGGTGTCGCGCTCCCGCCCTGCGCGCTCGTAGCGCGCCGCCTCGAGGGACTGCGCGATTCGCTCCTTGTGCAGCTTCTTCGCTCTGCCCCCCTTGGGCGTGACACACCAGTCGCGCCGTTTGGCATAGCAGACCGGGCAGGGCTCTGACAGCAGCTCCTCCTCGCTGAGGTCCTCAGCCCGTACTGTCGTCTCCTTGCCGCGCGCCTGAGTGAAGACCTGCATGAGGGTCTTGCCGCCGTCCTCCGGCTCGCCGCCGGCTCCCCACTCCGCGCCCCGGGGCCTCCGCCACGGGCCGCCGAATGATAGGTCCTCGGTGTTCACCAGAATGTCGCTCACCAGGATGTCGCAGTCCTCCACCTTCCAGGGCTCGCCGCCGTGTGCCCCCCCGGCCCGGGCGCAGGCGATGGACGCCGACATCTCCCGCCCGCTCCACTTCTGGCCGGTTGGCCCGTGGTGGATCTTGAAGAGCAAACCGGCGTCGTCCTTCGCCGCGCACTCCTCGCAGATCCGGCCCACTGTCCCGGCCGGCAGCTCGCGGTGGCAGAAGGCGCATCGCGCTGCGTCCTCGCTCTGCCCGGGCTCACCCCCGAGCCGTACGTTTCGCTCTTCCTCGGTCTCGGTTGCGTCCTGCATTGTCGTCATGCTGTGTCTACCTCCCTCTTTCTCATCTCTTGGATCTCGCGTAGCTCGGCCCCCAGTAGCGCCGGCTGCGCGGCAGGGCCCTGGGTTTCTCAGGCGGCTCGGGCACCGGGGCCTGGTCGACCAGGTGCTGCCCGTAGGCGAGGAGCTGGTGCGCCGGGTCCGCGAGGTTGCGCTGGTGCTCCTCGCTCTGGACGTGGTCCTCCCAGCGCCCATCCTCCACCGCGCACATGCAGAGGCCGCAGTGGATCATCGGACCGCTCCCAGTGAGAGTTCGGGCTGCGGCGCCGCGGTCTCCTGCAGCGGCTGTGGCCGCGCGCGGAAGTTGCAGCACCGCACATAGCCGCCGGGCTCGCCGTTCATCTGCACTCTCCGGAGATTGATGGTGTCCAGGCGACACCGGCCCTCGAGCCAGTGGACGCACGCCTGGTTGTCACACGCAACGTACATGGCCACCATGAAAGACCTCCTCTAGCTGTGAAAGGGTGCAAGGTTCCCGGGTAACGTCCATTTTTCCTGGGGGGGGTATGTCTATTTGTTGTAACTCTGTAACACACAGTGTCAAACCGTAGCTGAATGACGGTGTAACACCGGATGTAACACGGGCGCTGGTAGCTTCAGGGAAGGGCCGCGGTGTCACAATGGTGTTACAGAAAGGGGTGGATGTAACACATTTGTAACACCGGGGAACCTGCAGGGAGTAAATCAATCTCTTTTGTGTAACACATTTGTAACACCAGAATGAAGCTAAGATAAAGGCCAATAGCTTCGACAGTAATGGCGGTGTTACAGTGTTACACATTTTCTACAACACCCCCTCCAGTATTCCTTGCTCCGGTAAATTACTGACCGCTGACCGGGCCAGGGCAACAACCCGTTGAAGCCTGGAGTCGTCGCGGCCATGTCCGAAGCGCATCGCAGGGGTGTATTCCGTCTTGCCATCTTTCTCCCTGGTCTCTATCAGTTCGAGCCGCGCCAGGTCCGCCCATATGGCCGACGGTTTGAACTGGAGGGGCTGCCCGCCCTTCTGGCAGAAGGTGAACACTTCCTTGTAAGCGGCATCAGGCATCAGGTAGAGCCGCGTTGAGTCGTACCAGCCGATGAACTCGCAGTTCTCCCGGCGCACATACGGCTCCACGCAGGCTCGATCAACAAGATGGACGCGCTGCTGCGTAAGAAGCGTGCTGAGCGCATCGAGGAACCGCGTCGCCGCCCGCTGCTCATTCACCCGGGCACCCTGTTGATCGGCGAGACGGAGGAAAAGTTGCCAGGCTTCCTCGCTCCTCTTCTCTGCGGCAGACGGCTCAATAGCGCCTCGCTCCACGGCCCAGGCCATCGCTGTCCGGAAAGCGACGGTCATGGAGGCGACGACCGCCGGCAGGCGCCGGTGGATCCCGTGCTCCATTGCCTCGTGCCGCAGGTCCTCCCATTCCTCATGCATGGGAGGCATCAGCCTATCCCAGCCGCGCTGCAACCAGGTGCAGTAGTCAGCCATGGCGTATTTGTAAAGACCGGCTTCAGCCTGAGCCCACGTCAGGACATCCGGATCCGTCGCTGACTCCTCCACCGGGACCACGAGAAGTCGGGCTCCAGCACTCTCGCTGGCAATCAACTGCTCGCCCGAAGTAACGATGATGCCCCGGGGGACGTAGCTGCTGCGGAAGCCGGTATCGGACTGGAGGCGGCCGCGGCCGCTCTTGTTGCCCTGGGAGCGGATGACCCGCTCCACCTTCGTCTCCAGGTCCCGGGCCGCCGCCGTGGTGACCCCAGGCGGCGAGTCATCGATGATAAGGGGGTGATCTTTCAAGAGGCAGGCTGATTTCTCCAGGAAGTTGGCCGTCGCGTACCAGTTCGCCGGCAGCTCCGTATGAGTGAAATTGCCGAAGTGGCACCCTGCGAGAGCGGTGAGAACGGACTTAAATGCACCGGTCCGCCCGAGCAACCAGAGCGAGAAGGCGGGCTTCAGTTCCTCGGCAAGCGGCGCCAGGTACATGGCTGCCCACAGGCTGTATGTGACCTCATGACTCGATACCTCGAGGAAGCTAATGCTGGTGCGGATGGCCTCGAGGGCATCGACATCGCCCGGTTCGATAGGCAGGTGATAGCCGCTCAGATCGTCTCCCTGTAACTCGACCTGCACATCCGGACGACCGATGGCGCCGGCGCCGCCGAGGAACACTCTCTCACCGTCGATCTCGCGCCAGCCCGTATGACGGTAGATGCGCCGCGGGCGGCTGCCGTTGAGGTTCGACATCGCCTGTATGGCACATCGGAGGTGGTCCTTGGAGCTGCTGCCGGCGCGGATGATGCACCGGGGCCCCCAGCCTTTCAGCGCCCAGTTGAGGTTCTCGAAGGCCGCCACCGGGACCTGAAGCCGGGGCAGGTCGCGGCCCTCGATCTGGCCCTCGATGTCGAGCATGAGCGCCTCCTCCACCCCGTCGTCGAGGATTATTTCCTCGGAAATACGCGCGGTGAAGTTCGCCAGGGGGACGGTACCATCGCCCTTGCGCATGCAGATCCGCCCCGCTGATATGAAGTAGAGCTCGTGCTCCAGCTCGAACTCGGCCTTCTCGGGCTCAGGAGGCGTGTCGCTGGCGAGGGCCTTGATGTCCTCGAGGGTGTGGCCGGCGGCCAGGAAGTCATCGACGCCGGTCTTGGCGCCATCCGGCCCGTTTGGCAACTGCACAATGTGGACCTTGGCACCGAGTCGCGCGACATGGGCTGAGAGCCTCTTCAGGGCCTTATTCACCTGCGGCTTGGTCAGGATGTCGGAATCGAAGGCAGGGTAGACATCACGGCCCTTCCAGGCGATGAGATCGAAGTCCGCGAGCAGAGTGCTGGCTCCAAAGGCATTCTTACCCTTAAACGCCCAGACGCCGGAGAGGTTGATGGCGCAGGCGCCGAAGGAGGCAAGAGCATCGGCCTTCTTCGCGCCCTCGGTGATCCAGATCGGAACTGAAGGGTCGCCGGCCGCGTCCCGGCAGCGCGGAGGCATGTCCAGGCGCAGGCCGGCACCCTGGGGGGTCTCGTACTTGATGGGCTTGTCCTTGGAGCTCAGCCGGGGGTTGTCGGGGCGGAACTGGTGGCCGGCGGCCGAGCCGTCCGGCGCATGGAGAGGGATGAGGATACCGGGCACCCGGCGCTGCTGCTTCGAGAATCCGAACTCCTCGAGGCGCTTGGCGACATCGATCGTGCGGTAGCCGCGCTCCCGCATCACGTCGATCGAGATAGCGGACCCGCGCAGGTGCTCGAGGTGCGCCCGGGTGCAGCCCTCCACCTCAGAGAAGCCGAAATTCGCCATTATGCGGCGTCCTTCGTCTTCAGGAACTCAAGTAGGCCGATCACCTTCTTTATTAGCGATTTCTGGCGGTCCTTGCACCCCTTGACCTCGTTACGAAGCCACGCCACCTCGTGCTCCAGAGTCCTATTGGCGTGGGAGCCCCCGGGAACCGACGGGGGATCGGGTTCCTCCTCATACAAGCTGCCCAAGTCAGAGGTCAGCTGCTCAATTATCGTGTCGTAATCCTTATACCGACCTTTGGCGTTGTATTTGATCCGCATGCTATTCTCCTTTCCCCTCTAACTCCGGCTTGGTGGCCTGTTGCTGCTGGCAGCGGCCGCTGATGACCTCGAGCTTGCCGGGGTACGTGCAGCATGGCTCTCCCGTGCCCAACCTGTCGGGATCCGCGAAGTAGCAGCCCTCACAGTTCATCTTCTGGAAGTCCTTCATCTGGCCCTCCTCAAACAGAAGGGGCGCGAGGTAGGGGTGTCCGCTATTACACTCCTTTCGTAACCTCGCGCCCCATTCTGGGCTGTGGTGGTGAACCGCTTCACCGTCTCCTGCCATCGTGGCCGACCACCGCGCCTCCCGATCGCAATCATGTGATCAGAGCCATAGCGTTCGACTGTGGCGTTGCCGCCCTTGCGTCCGGCGTCGCGGTGGCGTTTAGACATGGGCCTTGCCGTCGTCCTTGCCATTGCGTGACACCACGTAGTTGAACACGTGCAGCTGCAGGTGGGGGATCTTCTGGGCCACGGCGCTGAGGAAGTCGACTCCGGGCTGTTTGATTCGGCGCCGGACATACGACCACGTGCTGCGGTCCACGCCCAGGAGCTGCGCGAAATCAGTGTCCGTCAGCCCTTGACTGCCCTGGTAGATGACCAGCTCGTCTATGAGGTCCGTCGTCACTTCGCGTCGCTCCTGTAGCTAAAACTACGTGGTAGTTTTGCCTACGTCGTAGACGTATATAACACAGACCGTGACTATTGTCAAGGGCAAGGATCGAGACTGAGTGTCTTAGGAGACGAAAGTTGGAACTACGTAGTAGTGAAAACTACGGCTTGTTAAACCTATCCACCTCGGGTTACCATCTCTTAGGGGGAAACGGAGAGCGTGGGGCGCTAACGGGTAGATGGTATAATATACGTCTACGAGTTTAGCTTCATGCGAGGGGTGACGGGTGCACGGTGCGGACCGCGACGACGGTCACGCGGGTGACGGAGCAGGTGACATGGTCACACTTGAGGAAGAAGGCATAGGCGCGCAGTTGCGCCGGATCAGGGAGCGGAAGGGGATCAGCCAGCGCCGGCTGGCCCTCGAGTCAGGAGTTGACCGCGCCTACATCAGCCAGATTGAGGCTGGTGGAGTTCGCACCATCACATTGAGGACCGCGCGATCTCTGGCCACGGGGCTGGGTGTCAGACCCGAGATCTTCCTGGCCCTGTCTGCAGCAGACGAAGATATCTATCTCGAGCCCGATCAGTTCGCGCAGTTCCTGGACGTGGTCCGAGTCCGCCAGGAGGCGGACGCCGCAGAGGGCCGATCCAAGACCAACAAGCGGCGCAAGACGGGCTCAAACGGAGGGCGGTGATCGCTCGGTTTTTGCGTTGGTACTTCCTAAACCGCGTGTCGCGTGTTCGAGTCACGCCAGGGGTACCATTGAACGTGAAATCGAGGGGTGTCCGCTAAAATGAATGTCTCACGACACGCGGTTTTTCGCCGCCTCGAAGCTACTATGCAACGCGGTTTCTGGTGACACGCTCCTCGACGGCTTCCTGATCTCCCGGGAGGCCAACGAGTGCACAGAGGCCACCCTTCGAGACTACCGCACCAGGCTCACCCTGTTCCTCACTTTCATCAGCTGCCAGTACCCGGACCTGGCCCTGGCAGACGTGCAGCGGGTCCACGTCGAGCACTACCTCCTCCACCTGAAGGAGCGCGGCCGGGCCTCCTGGACGTTGCGGACGCACTACCGAGCTCTGTGTGCCTTCTACAACTGGCTTCACCAGAATGAGCTCATCGCCAGGTCGCCTCTGGTCCACGTGCGACCGCCGCGGGTCCCGAAGACCTGCAAGGCATTTCTGACGGCCGAGCAGTACCAGCAGCTTCTCGCCGTGTGCCCAGCTGAGCGCTTCTCCTACTGCCGCACGAAAGCAATGCTTACGCTCCTCTGGAACACGGGCATACGCTTCTCCGAGCTGGCCGGCCTCAAGCTCGAGGACCTCGACTTCCGGGGCCGGAGAATCAAGGTGTACGGCAAAGGCCGTCGCGAGCGCTTCGTCCCCTTCAACGCCGAAGCGCGCAAGGCCATCTGGCGATACCTGGCCTATCGCGACGATGCTCTCCCCCACGTGTGGATAACAGAGGAGCGTACCCCTCTGACCCCGAGCGGCCTCACTATCGCGATACGACGGGCACACAAACGCGCTGGCATCCAGGAGAAGGATTGTGTCCATATCTTTCGCAGGACCTGGGCGGTGCGCCTCATCCTCATGGGCGTGCCCCTGAAGCTCATCCAGATCCTCGGCGGGTGGGAGTCGGTGACTACCCTGGAGACCTATGTCGCGGCGATCGACAGTGAACTCGCCCTCGCCTCGCTTGCCAGCAAGGAGGGCGAGCCCGAGCTGCTGAATCGATTGGGCGGTGCGATGTCACAGCGTGGCAGTCATTTTTATTGACGAAAAGACTATAATAAAAGTTGATAGCAGCTGAGGAGGTTGAGTAATGCCGCGCAGGAACAGGAACGCCAGACGCCTCGCTCTCCGTGAACTCGCCGTGGCCGATATCGCCCTGGCTGAGCCTCTTCCCCTTGAATCCACCAAGCCGCTGAGCGAGTACCTGCTGCTCTTCTCCTACTGGTACTTAGGGACGCTGGCAGCCCTGACGCTGGTCTTCGGCTCGGGGATCTCGCTCAACACAGTGGGGC
Organism: uncultured Dehalococcoidia bacterium; assembly: GCA_964524995.1. GTDB lineage: Bacteria > Chloroflexota > Dehalococcoidia > SZUA-161 > SZUA-161 > CAZGDV01. Next base: position 20,120 of record CAZGDV010000026.1, read on the forward strand.
TGGCATGAAGAGAGCCCTGTCGCTCCTGGCAGCCCTCGTTATCGTTGCCGTCCTCGTGGTGGGCTTCCGCGGGGGCTGCGACACCACCGATATCCACAACCCTGAGAGCGTCGCCAGGGCCGCCATCCTCTCGCTCGAGTCGTACGACATCGATCAGGTCTGCCAGTACTTCACAGGGAGCGCTTATGGCCAGATGGCGGAAGGGCTGGATGACTTCTACTCATTGAACAGCAATATCAGGATCAACAATGCTACTGCAGCTGCCATTGAGAAGACGGCAACCATTGCGACGCTCTACATCTCCTACGACCTCTCACGGGAGATCTACGGTCACAGCGACACGATCCATGTCGCCAAGAAGGTCCAGGCGGTGAGCCAGAACGGCGTCTGGTACCTGAGCAGCCCGATCTAGAGAGGCAGTGACAGCGATGGGCAGCGGAAAGACCCTAATCCTCGTGTTCATCGTCGGCTTCGTCCTGGGGATGCTCTCCAGCTGCCTTGGCCCCTGCATCGGCACCTAGCGCCTCAGGACCCCTCCCGCGAGCGAGCCAAGGCTCGACGCTATGATCGGGAACGTCAGGGCGATGATCGACCAGACAAAGCCGATCGCGGTTATGCAGAACAGTATGAACCTTGCCAGCTCCCCCCAGGATGACCCGCTGAAGTACGAGTGGTCCCAGGTAACCAGGGCCAGCAGCCCCTCTGTGAAGAAGCTCTTCGCGGCAGTGACCAGGCTCCCGAAGTTCATGCCGGTGTCCATGATTGTCGTCAGCCACTTGATCTGCACCGTTTCTTCGGTTCCAAACCAGGCCATGTTCACGATCGATGACAGTATGCTGCAAATGACGAATGCAGTCATGAAGAACATGACCCCTTTAGGTCCGAACATGGGCCACCCCTATACCGTGATTTGCTTCTCGTTGACGAGCAGCGAGAGCCCGAAGACAATGTAGACGAAGATGAGCCACCAATCGATCAGTTGCAGGCCACACATGGACCCGATGACCAGCGCGCCCGCGACGAAGACAACGAACGTATGCTTGCCCCAGCCGAAGCTGGCTAGGCAGACGACATCGGAGACGATCGCGAAGATGAGCCACCAGATGAACTCAACCGGGAACCCCGTGGTCTCGAAGAACGGGTTCAGGATGGCTCCGACTATGGTATTCTCGATGGCTCCGGTCGATGGCGAGGGATTAGTCCAGCCCGGTGGAGGCGTCGGCACGGCGATGAGCGTGTCATTGCCGCCAGGCGCCCAGGGCGATGTGTAGTCCGCCTCGGTGAGGAAGTCGATCCATTCTCCATACGCGGTCCCGGAGGCGTCCGTGGCGAACGCCCTGTATTCGTAGCAGGCATCCGGGTCGAGGCCCTCGAGATTATGGCTGAAGACGCCCAGACCGAACGCGCCGGATTGGGATACGCTTGTCGTCGCGCCGTCACATTCTCTGTACTCGAACCCGACCTCAGATGCGCTGGCCAGCCCCAGCATGGTGATCTCACCGCGGAGCCTAGCCGTTGTCTCCGTGACAGTGGCCGCCTCAAGGGTAGATACCGCGAGGAGTGATTCGCCCTTGACCTTCGCCCTTGCGACGTCTGCAGGATAGAAGGTTTTGAGATAACCATCCGAGTTGTAGTCGCAGTTGATGTCTGTGCAAGCCGCAGGGAGGCCGTCGAGCACCGATTCATCCACGAACTCAACCGTGTCGCTCAGCGAGGACTCACCGGCGTCCTCTGAGACGTCATAGATACGATAATAGATGATGTCGCTCTGACTGGCCGGAGCGTGGTAGTTCGGCCAGAGGATGTAGATGTCATCGTTGGTATCCTTGGTGACTGCGGGGTTGTTGCCGGAGCCTGTGTCATTGTTGTAGACCCAGAAGGCAGTGCCGAACGAATTGGTGGAGTAGGTATACTTCACCATTGCAATACGCCATACTGCTCCAGCTGTGTTGACTTTGATGACGAGATATACATCATCATCAATATTGATACCCCGGGGGCAATTGTCTATGGCATAGGTGTCGTCGTATTCCTTCTCAGTGCTCCAGTTGAACCCATCCCAGCGCGTGAGGAACATATCCCCACTCGCGTTGTCTGTTGCGATGGCAGCTACCTTGCCACCTGTCAGCGGCACCAATTCAGCATAAGCTGGGATATTCGTGAAGGTATATGGCGAGCCATCGCAGGTGAATGTGCCATTCTTGGTTGTGGAACGGTATACAGTGGCGTCCTTGGCGACAAACGGGTAGCCGTCCGAGTTAGTGACGATGTTTATGTAGCTGCCGCCAGCAACCACGACATCCCAATCCGCTGCCCACGTAATTGTGCCATCCGTCTCGGGTGTTCCGAGACGGTAATACAAGTTACTATCGCTCTTGTCCACAACAGCAATATGTACAGAGTCGGTGCCGTCGTCGTACCAGACCGCTAGGCGCCTACCGTAGTCGGCGTCTCGCAGGGTCGTCGGCGCAGCCCATGACCCCGCCGAAAGGTCTGCCGACGAACTGAACTTGGCGTTATCATCAACCATATCCACCCAGAAGAACCAATGCAGCCCAGCGGCATAGAAGGATTTGGTCGCATGCCCTGCTCGGAGCGCGTTATCGACATCACCGATGTCCGTATCTATCGTAGAGGTCTGGGCCCAGGCAGTCGCCGGCAGTAGGACCAGGACCAGGAGCAGGACGAGGAGAATGAGCGCCTGCCTACATAGCCGCATCACCGTCTCCTCCCGTACCTCGTGTCCTGATATACCAGATTAGTCCTGCAATCGCAGCGGCCCCGAGCCATGCCAGGACCATCCATCCACGCACTTCCTTGGCCCACGGACCCAGGCACAGCGTCATCGTGTACCAGCCGATCGTGAATATGGCGAATGGCATCATACATGGTCACCCCTGGGCCGGCTTCAACAGAAGGCCGTACAATGCAAACAACAAGGCCGCAGTCACCACCAGCATCACCATCGCGATGTCGGGGAGGCCCATCCTGGTCAGGATGAGGACTGTTCCCCAGGACGCCATGATGCCCGGGTAGATCCTGTTCCACTTGTGCGCGGTGTAGCTGGCATTCGCCAGCACGATGAGGACTGTGATGATGGTGAACGCTGTCGGTGCCCCGATATCCCCCATGAGCTCGGCCACAGCGATCTTGAAGTCCTCGATCGGGGTGTCATCGAACTGGCTCTCATACGCGGCCTTGGCCGCCTGAGAGTGCTCCTTCTCGGTGTATGTCCACTCTGACAAGTTGAAGAGGAACAGCTGCGGGCAGTACGTGTCGAGGTCCGGAACGGCATACCCGTAGTACGCCTCCCCCGTCGCCGAGAGCACATAGGTGTGTGAGTCCTGGAGGTAGTACAGCAGGTCCACCTCTCGGGCCTCGCTCCCCCCCGAGATCCAGAAATCGTTCCAGTCGAAGTCTATGAACATGCTCTGGGCGATGATGAACTGACGGAACTCCTCGCGGATCTCGCCTGGGCTTGTGTAGCTGCAATAGTCCTCGCTTGTCAGCGAATAGGTGTCCCCAGGCGGTGGAGAGCCGAAAACACTCGTGCCCTCGATCGTGACATTGCCCAGCTCGCCCCAACTGGGGTTCGTCGTATTTCCTGGGAAATAAAAGGACACGACACCCTGGTTGTAGCCGCTGTTGTGGATGACGGCTGCCGTCGTGTTGCCAACGACAGCGCCGGCGTCGTCGTAGAGCACGAAGTCGAAGGTGCTGTCGGCCGCCAGGAGCGGCTGGCTGACATTCCCCCAATCGATATCGTAGCGAACGATATAGAGAATGTCGTCCGCTTCAGCGAGGTGCCGGAAGGCTTGGACCTCGAGAAGCTCAACGGTCTCGGGATCGGAGACCTGGGCCGCTGAAGGGCTCACAAGGCAGCAAAGGGAGGCAATCACGATACCCAGGACGGCTGCAAGACGTAGAGCTCTCATGGCTGCCTCAGGATACATTATAACGAATTGGTCAAATAATGTGCTGACGTTGTTTGACAAAATATCTATAATAGTTGTCAGGTATAAACAGCATGGCTCAAGGGCCATAGCGATCGCTTATGAACTACCTGATCGCCGCCGTCGCCTTCATCTTCGCGCTGGCGTCCTTCGTCTTCGTGCCTTCGATCGTCGACAGCTTCCACGAGACGATCGTTGAGACGCAGACCGATACCGGCAACGTAACGACCGCTGCCGGCGAGACGACCGGCAACCTCACGCTCAGCATGGAGCTCTACAAGGCCCGGCTGTCCAGCGTTCTAGCCCTGGACAGCTCCAATGGGTCTGACACACCTGCCGCCGCAGACTATGACGAGGACGCGCAGGTGCTCGAGGTGAGCGGCCTGGCTGCCGACAGCTCGAGGATACTCACTGCGGATTATGAGTACGATGTGAGCACCGACTTCACGAACAGCGGTTCGGTTATCAGCGCCGGCCCGACCTTCATTCTGCTCGCGCTTATCGCCATCATCATCGGCATCCCCGCAGGGATGGGATTCATGCTCTACCGCAAGGCTAGGGGCCACTAGCGTATCCTGCACTGGAAAGGGGGTGATCTAGATGGACTTGAAACTCGGAGAGATCCTCAGCGTTGGTCTCGGCTTGGTGTTCGGGATCCTGATGCTCATGATTGCCATGGGCTTCATCCCCGGGATCTTCGACACGACGGCGACCGTGATGGGCCACGCGAACATCACCGACTTCACGGGTGCCCAGGAGTCGGTGTCCGCGATGCCGACCTTTGTCAGCCTCGGGGTCATGGTCGTCGGCCTGTTCCTCATCCTGGGACCGATCGGCGTCGTAGGCTACCGACTCTACTCGCGCATCAAGGATTGAGCCGGTTCGGTCAGCGCGGTCAGACTGAGTCGCCTGCCCTGTACCCCGGGGTATAGGGTGGGCGATTCCATCATCGGGGGAGGGCAGAGTCTTGAATTTCAACTTCGACGCGATGTGGGCAATGCTGAGCAATCCTATCGTCTTGGGCGTTGGCGGCATTGTCATCCTGGTTGTATTCGGTCTGATCACGTTCTTCATCATCTCGCGCATGCGGGGCGGCTTTGGGAGGTTCACGAAGCCGAAGGACTTGGTGCAGCGGTGCATCAGCATTACCTCGGCGAATACGCTTGTCTTCTACAAACTGCCCATCTGCGGCGACCGCGTTACGGATGAACGCAACCAGGCTGATCATTTCCTCTTCAGTGATGCCCTGATCCCCGAGCGAGACACGGGGCAGCTGTATCTGCCCATCGATGACCGGGCCGCTGTCCCCCACTATCCCCTCGACCCCGAACTGCTCAAACAGCGATACAACCAGGCCAAGGCCGCAATGAAGCACATTGCCGCTGTGGAGGACCAGAGGCAGCGACAGGACGCCAATGCGGACGCTCGGAAGGAGCAGAACACGGAGATGCACAAGTTCGCGCTGGTGTTCGGCTTCGCCATTGCCCTGGTCGTCGTCATCGCCATCGTAGTCATGCAGATAGTGTAGGAGGAGTATGGGAGCAAAAGACACTGAGCCCAAGGAAAAGGCCAGTGGGACGCGAAAGAAGAAGAGGACGCCGGCGAAGGTCGAGCAACTCGACCCCCCACTGGAGCAGCCTGCAGGCGAGTCAACCCCGGCGGATATTTCCCAGGAAATACCCGCGGCGCCTCTGTCGAATACCGACGAGGTCTTCGATATTGACGACGGAGATCCGGAGCAGGGCGACAGCGCCCCTGAGGAGAGCCCGTTCATTGTCACCGAACTGCCGGCATATCCCGTAGGACCGACACACGGAGCGGATGCTGCGCCGGCACCACCGGAGAGGAAGAGCCGCTTGCCCTTTTCGAAGAATGGCCACAAGTCGGCCACCACTATGTGCAAGGCGATTGTCTTCGTCAGGTATCCCTTCAGGAACTGGTACTTCACGCAGATAGAGCAGACCAAGCTGCACGAGCGCGGGATAACGCCGGTCAAGAACGGCCGCGGCGGCTGGATCTATCCGGTCGTCGTCGACCGCGATGGCAACTGGACCAACTGGCCGCGGCTTGCGGTCCCCCTCATGGCATCTGCCCACGCCCTCTACAAGGCGACACACTGGCCACAGCACAAGACGATCGCGAAGCAGGCGAACCAGAAGTGGCAGAAGGCTACCACTATAGGCATCGTGGTCGTCATCGTGCTGCTGTTCATCCTGATCTTCCTGCTGATGTTCTTCTTCTTCTTCCTCAAGTGATCATAGGAGGTGACCACAACGATGGGTAGTAACCCCTTCAAGAGCGCTAAGCACCCGCTCTCGCCAATAGGCATGTTCACACCCCAGGAGTTCGACTCGCCGGCTAGGCTGTTCATGAAGCAGGGCAAAGGCCACCTGGAGAACATCCTCAAGTCCCAGATTGAGAACAAGGAGGTCGCCGACGCCCTGGCCGACCTAGTCAGCCAGTATGCCTTTTTCGGGCTGGATGCTGAAGATGGGCCACAGATGCGGTATATCAATACCCTGGTCGTGTGTTGGGCCGCTGTCCGCGGCAGGGCCTCGATCCTTGCCCTGCAGGGAGCAACGCAGGTCATGTCGGAGCATCTGACGGCAGCTGCGTCGGGGATCCCGGCACGAGGAGAAGGGCGAGTCGAGGATGAGAAAGACGACACCGATAGTAATAAGAAGGCGAACAGTCGGGAGTCGACATGAGAAACGAGTTCAAGGAACTGGTGATCGGGCTGCACGGGCACCGGGGGGCCGGCAAGGACGCCATCGGATCTGCTCTCGCCTGCTGCTACATGCTCGCCGATGTTGCCTGCAAGTCAAATATGCCCATCGCGACGACGTTCCCGGGCCTGGGCAGCGTCCGGTCCGAGGAACTGGACATGGAGGAGCTCTACAAGTTCGGCCAAGGCTTTCAGAAGAACGTAGTCATCTACCTCTCGGAGATGGACAAGTTCATTCACCGCCGGCGCGCAATGAGCACGGCGAACATGGTGCTCGACGTCCTCGCGACTCAGATCGGCAAGAAGGGCATCACTATCATCGGCACGTGCCAGGACTGGTTCTGGTTGGATGACCCGTGGATCTACCAGACGGACGTGCTCATCTCTTGCGAGGACGCCACGCGCACCATCTGGGGGCAGGAGGAGGGACTCGAGGAGGGCTATATCACAGTCGCAGACGTCTACAACATCAGCGGCGTCCTGCCGGGTCCGCAGTACAGGATGTCGCAGCGCGCTCTCATGCAGTGGAAGTTCCCGACCAGGCAGACATGGGATAAGCGTGTGAACCCACACGCTCCCATCTTCGATACCTATGGAATCATTGGGGTTGAGCAGCTCATGCGGAAGGTCGTGCTGCATCGGACCGAGACGCACATCGGCCGAGACAAGGCGTCAGGAGCCCTGGTCAAAGGCCCTATCGAGGATTACGTCCCCGGCAGCACTGCCCTCCAGGTGATCCAGGAGGCAGTGAATGGCCTCCGGGACCGGGGCATTCAGTCCATCCCTGGCTCGGATTTCAGGGACATTCTGGCCCGGGCAGGCTATGAGGGCGACCCGCGCCAGACGGGCAACTACATCGCCCGGATCCCAGGGGTAAGGGTAAGCCGCCACAGTCGGCGAGGGGTCGAGTACGAGCTGACACCCCGGGAGGAGGAGGTACTCAGTGGCGTCTAGGCGAAAGATCCTCTCTAGTCTACTCGCCCTCCTCCTAGTGGCCACCGTGGTCTTGGTGGTTGTTAGTGCCATCGGCGCCGGCAACCTTCGCATCAGCGCAGTACCCCACTACCTGAGCATTGATGTCGCCTCAGCTCAGGGCGCCGAGCCGCGGGAGATCCCCGAGTATCAGGCGCCAACCCTCGCTCAGAAGACCGCTAACTCCTATGAGATCACGTACACGGATGCCGGCTTCGTCGGCTCGGTCCGGATTGGGGACGAAAAAGCCAACGAGTTCACCCCCGAGGTCGAGCTGCTTCGATGGGGTGGTGAGGCCAGGATCGCCTTGGGGCCGCCAATGGTTGGCGGCACACAGCTGAGCACCGGTCAGGCAAGTGCGGCTTTGTCAGAGGAGTCAGTCAGCTGGAGTTCAGGCGATGTCGATATCTTGTTCTACCCTTTGCCTAAAACAGAGAGCGACGCCTATGGCCAGTTCGAGTATGAGATCGTCCTCAACTCCAAGCCGGCCACGAACACAATCAGCATGCCGATTGAGCTCGAGGGCCTGGTGGCGTACTACCAGGCCCCGCTGACAGCGGAGTATGAGGATGGATGGAGCGACGAGTTCCAGTGCGAGATCTCGGTTACAGAGACAGATGTCAGGGACGCCAGCACAGGCGATAGTCTAGTTCACCGGCCCGAGAACGTCGTCGGGTCCTACGCCGTCTACAGCACCACACACGGCGGCGTAAACGCCAGTGACTACGCGGCGGCGAAGTACAAGGCAGGAAAGGCATTTCACATCTATCGCCCTCAACCAGTCGATGCCAAAGGCAACTGGTGCTGGGCAAACATAGAGATCATTGATGGCAGGCTGATTGTTACATATCCCGAAGGCTGGCTTGAGAAGGCGGTCTACCCTATCCGCCATGCCACTGGGGAGACATTTGGGTATACCAGCATTGGGGGGACTTCCACCTACTTCCCCCCAAAGGACATGAAGAGCACGTCTAAGTTCACATTGTCAGAAGCTGGAAATGCAACAAAGCTGACGGCCTACTTCTGGGGGGAAGACCCAAACTACGAGACTGAAGGCGATGCAAAGGCACTTATCTACGATGATAGCGAAGGGTCTCCTAATAATCTTAAGGCCACATCTCAAGAGGTCACTGTTACCGATGGCGTGACGGGTTGGTTCGATTTCTCGCTCTCTTCCTCCGTAGGCTTGTCCGCAGGTGATTACTATCTTGGGGTCATTGCGAATGAATGGCTTCCCGGGAAGGGTGATCTTGCTGGCACAAATAAGTATAACGATGACAGCTATTCGGATGGCCCGTCCGATCCTTTTGGGTCGGCTTCTGATTCCTCCTATCGCAAATCCATCTACTGCACCTACACGCCAAGCGGTGGGGACCCCGACATCGACGTCAGCCCAACGAGCGAGAACTTTGGGAACGTTTCCGAATCGAGCACCTACTGGGCAAACGGTGCCGAACCGGGTTGGCCGCTTGGTGACGGGAACTGTACGTTCACCCTCACGAACAACAGCGGGTTCGCCGTCGACATCACAGTGGAGGCCGGGGACTTCACGGGCGGCAACGGCTGGTCTCTCACATCAGGCAGCCCTGGTGAGGATACAGTGCGGCTTACGGCCTTCAAGAGCGGCGATGGCAGTGGAGACGGTGTCGCCCTCACGACCTCAGGCCAGTCATTCATCACGGACCTGGCAGACAGTTCGACAAAGAAGGTCGAACTGAAACTCGAGACCGGCACATACACGGATGGCTCCGAGCGCACGTCAACTGTAACCTTTA
>CAZGDV010000027.1:0-29133 GCA_964524995.1 uncultured Dehalococcoidia bacterium
AGTATCGTCTGCGCTGGGGCATTTCACTTCCGTGTTCGGGATGGGAACGGGTGGGGCCGCCCCGCTCTAGCCACCAGGAATCACTTCCGTATTCAGTTGTCTATGTTCTATACCTTAGAACAGGTCTTCGTTCCCCTCCGGCATTCTGCCGTGCTCCTGGAGGAACTGCTGTATCAACTCACTTTCGCGCATAGTATACATCAGGGTTTCTTCATAATGCAAGTATCTGACCTTCTGCATCCATTCGTCATCCGGGTCCAGGTACTTCAGTTCATCCTGTATGCTGGAACCACTACCTATATAGACAACTTCCTTGTTATCGTCGAACAGACGGAATACGCCGTCCGAGTCGGGGGCCGCCTCGATATTGTCCTCGTTGAATTCGAGCCAGTCGCTGGGAGGCTCGGGCGCTTGGGAGATCTGCAAGCGGGCGTGGCACTTGAGGCACCTGGCGGCCTCGTCCTGAGCCAGCTTCTCGTCGTACCCGAGCTCGACCTCTGCGAACCCATTGGTGCGTTTTGCCGACTCCAGGCAAGGAGCGGTGACACGACCTCTTTGGTGGAAAGCCTCGTCGCGACCAAACCAGGGGTCGGCCTTGACAGGCTCGTCTCGCTCCGCGCCGATCTCGCCGGTGCCTCCCAGGTGTCTGTCGATGGAGGCTGCTGCCTTGCGCCCGGATGCTATTGCCTCGATAACGGACGCCGGCCCGGTGGCAACATCGCCAGCCGCGAAAACGCCCTTCGTGCTCGTTTCCATAGTCTCCGGGTCTACCTTGACCTTGCCACCAGCCAGCACCGGCAGCTCGAACTCGTCGGGCACGACCGGCTCCTGGCCGATCGCGGCTATCACGGTGTCGCATACCACGTCGAACTCGCTGCCCTCGATCGGCACGGGGCGGCGTCTCCCGCTGGCGTCCGGCTCCCCCAGCTCCATGCGCAGGCACTGCATCGTCAGCCTGCCGTTGTCCCCTGATATGCTCTCAGGCGCGGCGAGGAACTCGATCTTGACCCCCTCTTCCAACGCGCCCTCAACCTCCTCGGCACTGGCCGGCATCTCGTCGCGCGACCTCCTGTAGACTATGGAGACGTCCTTTGCCCCGAGGCGGGCGGCGGTTCGGGCGGCGTCGACGGCGGCGTTCCCGCCTCCGACAACGGCCACTTTCTCCCCTACCTTGGCCTCCCCGCCCAGGTTCACGTCCCTGAGCAGGGAGATGGCATCGATTACCCCATCACCATCCTCACCCTCCACCCTCATCTTCTGACTCCGGTGTGCGCCGACTGCGAGCAGGATTGCGCTGTAGCCGTCCTTCCAAAGGTCATCGGGGGAGTCCACGCGAGCGCTCGTCTTTATGTCAACACCTGCCGCCCTGATCGCATCGATCTCCGTGTCGAGGACCTGCTTGGGCAGCCGATACCTGGGTATGCCCACCTGCATCATGCCGCCGGGCTCGGGCAGGGCTTCGAAGACCGTTACGGAATGGCCCAGGCGGGCCAGGTAATAAGCGGCGGTGAGGCCGGCAGGCCCAGAGCCGACTATCGCCACCTTCTTGCCGGTCGGCGTTGCCTTGGGGGGCTCGACTGGCTTCGAGCCATTTCCCATGTCCGCGGCGGCCCGCTTGAGACGGCATATGGCGATTGGCTCGTTCAGCTCGCCGCGCCTGCAGACGTCCTCGCAGGGATGGAAGCAGACGCGGCCGAGTACGGCGGGGAAGGGAACCTTCTCTCGCACAACGTCGAGCGCCTCGCCGAACTTGCCTTCGGCGACAAGACCCACGTAGCGGGGGACGTCTATGCCGGCCGGGCAAGTGCTGCTGCACGGCACCAGCTGGCTTTCGCGCTCGGCCCTCTTGACGTTCTTGTCGAGCAGGGCGCCGGTCGGGCAGACCTCGACGCAGGCCCCGCAGAACTTGCATCCGGACTCCTCCAGAGTTGAAGCTATCGGGCCGGCGATGATCTCACCGTTGCGATTGATGAAGCCGAGGGCTCCGATTCCGCGCACGTCGCGGCAGACCCGGACGCAGCGGGTGCAGCCGATACAGAGGTTATAGTCCTGCGTGAACAGCGGTTCGTCGTCCTTGACCGGCAGCTCTCTGTACACGTACCTGGGGATGTCCTGCCCGATGCCGATGAACTCGGCTACCGGCTGGAGCTCGCAGTATCCGAGCTTGGAGCAGCACCGCTCCTGTGGCGGCAGGCTGTTGGGGCAGGACTCGAACGGGCTGCACCCCTCGCGCTGGTTGCAGGTCATGCACGCGTGCGGGTGCTTGCTCAAGATCGCCTTGAGCTTTTCGCGCCGTGACTCCTGGACCTGCGGCGTGCTTGTGCTTACGATCATGCCCTCGGCGGCGGTCAGCGTGCAGGAGCGCTGCAGGCCCTCCATTCCTTCGACCTCGACGACGCAGAGGCCGCACCCCTGGTACTCGGCGTCAGGATCGGAACTCTCGAAGGCTTGGCCCCCCAGGTAGACGATTTTCTCCGGCTTGGCCCCCGGGCCGGGCGGCAAATCGGGGTGTGCGCAGATAGCGGGTATGTAGATGCCGGCGCTCTGCGCGGCCTGAAGGACGGTCCGTCCCTGCTCTATCTCGATTTCCACGCCGTCGATCGTGAGCTTCACTGTGGCCATGCTAGTTCCTCCCACGAGATTATAGCCTCGCGTCAGATTGAGAGTCAACGTGGGCGGGCTCCCGAGCCGTCTCGCTCCAGCCGCCGGGCGGTGCGAAGAGGCGATGGCCATTCGAACGCTGCAGGAACTCCGGGAGATCGGCCCGGAGAAGGAGCGGCTCGCCTGCAGGCGAGCCGCTCGAAACAACCGGTCTACGGGACCTGTCTAGAACAGGCCGCTTACCTTGCCTGTGTTAACGTCCACGTCCACCCTTCTGAAGGCTGGATTGGAGCCGGTCCCCGGCATCAGGCTGATCGTGCCGGCCATCGGGCAGAGGAACTTGGAGCCGGAGTAGATGAGGACATCGCGGATGGGGAGAGTCCAGCCCTTTGGCACGCCCTTCAGCGTCGGGTCGTGCGTCAGGCTGAGGTGCGTCTTCACCATCATGGTCGCGTAGTCGTTGTACTTCGGGTCATTCTCCAGCATCTTGGCCTTCTGCTCGGCGTCGGGTGTCCAGCTGACGCCGTCCGCTCCGTATACTTCCTTGGCTATAAGCGCCACCCTGTCACGGAGCTTGGTCTCGATGTCATAGAGGAACTTCAACTTGGGCTCCTCCTCACATGCGTCGGCAACGGCGTCGGCCAGCTCCAGCGCGCCATCGCCGCCGTCGGCCCAGTGAGTAGACTTGGCACAGCGGGCTCCGGCCGCCTCGGCCGCCTTCCTCACCACCGCTATCTCGGCCTCGGTGTCTGTGTGGAAGACGTTGATGCACACAACCGGGTTCATGCCGGACTTGCGGATGGTGTTGATGTGGTGGACCATGTTCGCGCAGCCCTTCTCGACCAGTTCCAGGTTCTCTTTCGTATACTCCTCAGGGAGCGCGATGCCCGGGGTCACCTTGGGGCCGCCGCCGTGCATCTTGAGCGCGCGAATGGTGGTGGTGAGAACCGAGACGTGGGGCTTCAGTCCGCTGTAGCGGCACTTCACGTTCCAGAACTTCTCGAACCCGATGTCCGCCGCGAAACCGCTCTCGGTGACGTGGTAATCGAACATCTTCAGGCCGATGCGGTCCGCAATGATCGACGACTGGCCAACCGCTATGTTGGCGAACGGGCCTGCGTGCACCATGCAGGGCTGGTACTCCGCTGTGCACATCAGTGTGGGGTTGATGGTGTTACGCATCCAGGCCGTCATTGCGCCGCCGACCTCCAGGTCGCCTGTTGTCACCGGCTTGCCGCTCTTGTCGAAGGCGACGGTGATCTCATCGAGGCGCTTCCGCAGGTCCGCCAGGTCGTTGATGATCGATAGAATGGCCATGCACTCGGAGCCGACCGCGATGCCGAACTTGGACTGCATTGTAAAGCCGTCCATGCGGTTGCCTAAACCTATTACTATGTTGCGCAGGCTCTGGGCGCAGAAGTCCATGATCCAGCCCATCTCCACGCGCGTCGGGTCGATGTCGAGCCGGCGCATGCCGGTGAGCCGTTTTAGCTGCTCGTCATTGTAGTTGCGCTCGTGCTGCATCCTGGAGGTGACAGCCACCATTGCCAGGTTGTGGGCGTTCATGATGTCGTTGATATCGCCGGTGAGTCCCAGCGAGAACTCGGTCATGGGGATCAACAGGGAGTTGCCGCCGCCTGCCGCTGTTCCCTTGACGTTCATCGTCGGGCCACCGGAGGGCTGTCTCAGGGCCCCGCCTACGTTCTTGCCCCTCTTGCCCAGTCCCTCCATCAGACCACAGGAAGTCGTGCTCTTGCCTTCGCCGAGAGGCGTGGGCGTGATGGCAGTAACCTCGATGTACTTCCCGTCGGGCTTATCCTTCAGCCGATTCATGATCTTCAGGAAGTCGAGCTTGGCCAGCCTTCCCATAGCCAGGACCTCGTCCTTTTGCAGGCCGAGCTTGTCCTGCCACTCCTCCGGCGTCGGCATATTCTCTTCCGCCTTCTCAGAGATCTGCCAGTCTTTCAGTTTGGTCGCATCATACGCCACGGATTACCTCCTTCTGTGTTCGACGAGACGCGCGACCCTTCTCGCGCGGCTCGTGTAATGGAACCGGGCCCGCCGGCAGGCGAGGCCAACAGCGTCCTATTTTTTCATTCGGGCGGCTCGGCGCTCAGCGGCAACCACCGTGTTCTGCATCAACATCGTTATGGTCATCGGCCCGACGCCACCCGGGACCGGCGTGATGGCACTCGCCTTCTCCTTCACGGGTTCGAACTCGACGTCGCCCCTGAGGTCGGCCACCATCTTGCTCGGGTCCTTCTTGCTGGGCTTCATGCCGACCCTGTTGACGCCAACGTCGATTACTACCGCGCCCTCTTTCACCATGTCGGCCTTGATGACCTCGGCGGAGCCCATGGCTGCCACGAGAATGTCCGCCTGGCGCGTGTAGTCCGCCATGTTCTTGGTCCCGGTATGTACGACCGTCACGGTTGCGTTCGCGCCCTTCTTCTTCTGGACGAGCATGGCCAGGAGTGGTTTGCCGACGATATTGCTGCGCCCGCAGATCACTACGTGCTTGCCCTCCGGACTGTTGCCGCTGCGGACCATCAACTCCATTGCGCCGTGCGGGGTGCAGGGCATGAAGTATGGGTCGCCGATCAGCATCTTACCCACATTCACGGGGTGGAACCCGTCGACATCCTTCGCGGGGTCGATCAGGTTGAGCACCTTGTCCGCGTCGATATGCTTGGGGACGGGGAGCTGCACGAGTATGCCGTCGACCTTCTCGTCCTTGTTCGCCTCCTGGACCTTCGCCAACAGCTCCTCTTCCGAAGCGGTCTCGGGTAGCACGTATGTCTCGGACCAAACGCCGATCTCGTCGGCTGCCTGCTCCTTGCCGGTTACGTACGAGACAGACGCGGGATCGTCACCGACCCTGATGATGACGAGGCCGGGGGTCACCCCCTGCTCCTTGAGCTTCTCCACTCTCTCCTTGAGCTCGGCCCGGATCTCCTTCGCCACCTCGGTCCCTGAGATTATCTTTGCGGTCATTCCCTCTTGCCTCCTTCCTGGCTTTGGGCTCTCTCTGATTGGGTCTCCCAATGTTGCTCGGATGGAAATCTGGCCGCTTCGCCTGCAACGCTTCTTCCCTGCAGGACGTCACGGGGGTGCAACGGGTGATCGGCACCCGCTGATGGTACAGTCACTTGGAGTGGGTCCTTGGGGGCAGGCTGGCAGTGGGCTGTGTGGGGGGGCCGAATGTGTTACGGTAGCCCTGGCTATGTCTAGGTGAGTAGGAGCGTCGGTTGTTCGTACGCCAAAGGTGGAGTAGTTGAGCGCTACTCGCAATTCGCCCTCCAGCTCATGCGTTGGCCATTATAGCATAGTGAATACAGGGGCGCAATCGGGGTATTCGTCCCGCTCCTGCGGGGCTTATCGGAGCAGGCCGTGCGCCCACGCACCTGATATCTGGTCTGTGTAGTGCCCCTGTCACGATCTACGGCGTGCGGGGTCTATCCGGGCGAGACGATTGGCTCGGAAAACGATGCGAAGTGCCGCATTGGGCTTAGAAGCGTTGAATTCGGGTGGTATAATTACTCACGATAGGCTCGGCGAGGAGGAGCTATGAGAAGGTCAGTGTATGTGGTGTCGGTGCTGTTGATACTGGTCGCATCGATTGCGGTGCTTGGCTGCGAGGAGGGCCCTTGGCCTCCCTCACCTACGGCCAGCCCGAGCCCGACGGAGAGCCCAACACCGACCTTGGAGCCCACCCCCACGGCCGAGCCGACACCTGTAGTGACACCTACCCCGACCGCGCAGCCTACAGCCAGTCCGGAGCCGACGGCAACGCCTGTCCCCACGTGCAGTGTCACGCCAACCCCCGCTCCAACCCCTACGCCTACGCTCGCGCCTGAGCCTACACCGATCCCTACTCCCACGCCCGAGCCCACACCGACGCCGCCTGACACGTATCAGGTTGGAGACAACCCGGTGGCGCTTGCCTATGATGGAGGTAGTGTCTGGGCAGCCAATCACGACAGCGGTACCGTAACGAAGATCGGGACCAGCCCTCCCAAGGTGCTGGCCACCTACACCGTGGGGGGCAACACCAGTGCCCTGGCGGTCGACGGTGCCAACATATGGGTGGCGAATGCCGCGGACGACACAGTGATGATGCTCCGGGGCAACACCGGCCAGATCGCCGCAACCTACACCGTCGGCGACCAGCCCAGCGCCCTGGCCATCGACGGATTCTTCATCTGGGTGGCGAACGCCGGTGAGGACACCGTCATGAGGCTGCGTACGTCGAACGGCGAGATAGTCCGCACCTTCGACGTTGGGGATGCCCCCAAGGCGCTCGCTGTCGACGGGGACTTCGTCTGGGTGGCGAACTCCGGCAGCGACAGCCTGACCAAGATAAGGTCCGCGACGGGGGACATCGTTGCGACCTACAGTGTGGGTACCGGCCCCTGCGCCCTGGCCGTTGACGGGGACTTCATCTGGGTGGCGAACTCTGGAAGTGACAACCTGATGAGAATAAGGTCGTCCACGGGAAGCATCGTCGGCACCTATGAGGTGGGCGACAGTCCCAGCGCCGTAGCGGTGCAGGGGGACTACGTTTGGGTGGCGAACTCCGGCAGCGACAGCGTGTTGAAGCTCCGCAGCGCGAGCGGTAGTACGCTGGTCACCTACGATGTGGGAGACAGCCCTGCCGCCCTTGTTCACGACGGTGCCAACATATGGGTAGCGAACTCCGGCAGCGACAACGTCATGCGGCGGTAGGCGGGCACGGGCGGCAGTGGCGAGGCGCAACTGGTGGAGCTACATCGGTTGAAGCCGACTGGCGGATCAGCGTGGGTCGTTCAAAATAGGGGTCTCTAATACATTTCTAGCATTCCTCCAGCGTTCCTCTAACACGCAATCGCGTATAGTGCAGTCTGTTTCTGTTTGCCGGCATGATACCGATGGACGAGATTCCGTCACCGAAGTTTCCCTCAGAGGGCTGGAACCCATGGGCGGTCTTCAGCGTCTTATATGAAGTTGGGCCATTACAGCAAGGAGACCTTTTTGCGGTGCTGCCCATACCGTCGCGCGTGATGGCGCTGCCGGTGGGCTGTGCGGGGACTGTATGGATGTAAGCGAAATGTAATGCGCTGGTGTGATACGAGTTTCTGAGGGGTTGACAAACCTACTAAAAAGTGGTAAAAGCTTACAGTCCGTACGCAAGTGAAGGAGGACGGGACTTATCTGCAATGGTGCGCCGGGGTAATTCGAAGCTCTGCGACAGTCCGTCAGTCCCGCAGAAGCTGGGCTGCAAGTGGCTGAGACAGCACCCCGAGGCCACACGATCGCAGATAGGAAAGGTAGGGCCGTACAGGCTGCGGCAAGATGAAGCCGAAAGGCAGTGACTGGTACTTTCGGGGGACTTGACAAGGAAAAAGGCCCCTGTGTAGAATGAGCCAGTGTGTCTTTTTGGGCATCAAACCTGTCGGAAGCTGGAATCAGGTTAGCAGAGTGTATGTTACCGATGCCGGGTGCTTTCGACGTGGAAGGGGGGTGATCTCATATAGGTGTTAACTGAACAAGAGCTGCATTTACTAGGGCAATGTACCATTCGTAGTTTGCCCGTAGAAAGGAGAGGCTAGATGACGAGAACATTCCCCAACTTAGTGCGATTGCTAGTCGTGCTGGCGTTGGTGTGCAGCCTGATGGCGGTCACGGTGCTGCCTGCTAGTGCAGCCGCTGTCACATTCCATTCGGTGACGGCGACCCCGACCACGGCCGCGACACAGGCGGGCTATTCGTTCTGCTTTACGCCCACCACCGCCCTCACGGTAGGCGACACGATCACCATTACATTCCCTGCAGGAGTGACGCTGCCGAGTTCGATCAGCAAGACCTATATAAGTATGGCTGGCAACGGCAGCGCAAACAACTTCGCGCAGGCGACTGCGGCGGACCCGCAGATCAGTGGCCAGCAGCTCATCATCCAGGTGCCGCCCAGTGGAGCGGTGGGGACCAGCGGCAACTCGACGTTGCGGATCTCCCAGGCCGCTGGCATAGTCAACCCCAGCATCGCTTACACGGCGGCAGAGCTGGCGTACCAGTTCAAGCTGGTGACCAGCAAGGATACGACTCAGGCCACAGCGTATGCAGGCTACACGCCGAGCGTAACGATCAGCCCGACGTACGGTGACAGGAACACCAGTGTGACTGTGACCGGCAAAGGCTGGAGGCCGGACAAGTCGATCACGATCGGCACGGCCTTGCTGGGGTCCGGTGTGTCGAATGCTGACGGTTCGTTCAGCATCACCGCTGTGCCGCAGACCTCCGGCAACGTGAGCTGCAGAGACGGCAGCGGCCGGGGTACCGCGAACTCCGGTGCAGGCACGTTGTGGACTCAGGCTCAGTGCGAGGAGCCGGACTTCACGCTGCAGGCGCGTGTCACCGTCAGCCCAACCAGCGTACGGCCCGGCGCTCAGGTCACCGTTTACGGGTGGGACTTTACCGCCAGCGGCAATATCCCCGTCAACGGCATCGACCTCGGCGGCACCAACTGGGGGCCGTCCGCGGCCGATGGGGCGGTGACGCTATCGGCGATTGACCCGTATCCCACGAGCGGCACGGCCGATGACTTCACGAAGACCCTGACGTGCAGGTGGGACAAGTACGGTGCCCAGGAAGTCCTGGTGACCGACAGCAGCGCCAAGACGGCGAAGGCCACGCTCACCGTCGCCACACCGACGGTCACCGTGGAGCCGTCCACGGCCGCTCCCAACGAGTGGGTCACGGTGTCCGGAAGCAACTTCCCGGCGAGCGTGACAATCGATTCGGGCAACCTGACTCTGGGTGGCACGGCGTGGAGCACGAGTGACATCGTGGCGAGCGCCGAGGGCACTTGGAGCACTCAGATAAGGGTGCTGTCCGCGGCGAAGCCCGGAGTGAACTACATAGTGGCCAGTGACCTCAATGCGACCTACGGCACGGTTACGGCTACGACCACGCTGACTGTCGGCTCGCGCTCGATCACGTGCACGCCGGCCTCCGGCCCCAGGGGCACGGAGACTACCGTGACTGCGACCAACATGACGATCGCCGGCAGCACGATCGCGACCGGCGGCACGTATCCGGCCGCAGGTCTGTACTTCGCGCAGAACGACTGGAACACCTCGGCGAACGGTGGCGGTAGTGCCATTACCGTAACCTCGGGGGGCACGCTGAGCCCGACGGCCCTGAAGGTACCGGCGACGGGCGGCGTTGTCGGCTCTAACGCCATCTACGCGATGGATGCCGCCGGCGCGACCGCGACCGGCACGTTCACCATCACTCAGCCGACGATGACGGCCAGCAAGACGACCGGCAGCAAGGGCGACACGATCACGCTGACGGGCGCGGGCTGGGTACCCGGAGAGCTGGGCAGGATCACTGTTACGCTGACGCCGGCAGGCGGCACGGCGACGACTCTGTTCACCACTACCCCTTTGGGCGACGGCACGTGGACCTCGCAGTTCGCGATTCCGCTGACGGCTCAGGCCACGAACACGATAGCCGCGACCGATGGGTATAACAACGCCGCTACGAGCATTGTGTTCAAGCTCGACACCGCATCTATCTCGGTTGACCCGTCTTCGGGCCCTGTGGGCACCGAGGTTGTGGTCTCCGGTGAGGGATTCACCCCGCAGACCGGTTTCACCACCTTCACCGTCGGTGGCGTGGCAATGTCCACCGTCGGGATGGTAACCGACTCGCTGGGTTCGTTCAGCGCCACCGTCACGATCCCCGGGCTGGCCCAGGGATCGAAGACGATCACCGTTGTCATAGGTGCGGATACCGCGACCACGTTCTTCCAGGTATCGACCGCCGCGGTGTCAATCAACGTGCAGACGGGCAGCATAGCCAGCCAGCTGGTCAGAGTATGGGGTTACACCCCGACTGACGGCTGGAAGATGTACGACCCGGCTGATGCCACAGGCAGCGACCTGGGCAGCATGGTAGATGGCGCAGGGTACTGGGTCAAGGTGACCGAGGACGTAACCCTCGTCTACCTTGGCAAGTCCAGAGCCCTCTACACAGGCTGGAACAACATAGGCTGGTAAAGGACAAGAAGTGAGTTCTCCCCTGAGGGGCCGAGACCGGCCCCTCAGGGGGAACCACTCGAGCAACGGAGAGGAGAGAAGTATGACAAAAGTGAGATTGCTTGTTCTCTTGGCAGTGGTGGCGCTTGTCCTCTCGCCGGCCATGGTCCTTGCTCAGGCTCCGCAGTTGCCGTGCCGATTCCACGGCACGGTCCAGGTCAATGGAGCGGATGTACCAGACGGGACGATAGTAACGGCCACAGTCGAAGGGGACACCTACAACGCTTCCACGCCATCAGGTTACGGCGATTCGACGTACATGCTGGAGATAGCGCCTCCGGAGGGCACCAACTACACCGATGGTGCGACCATTACCTTCATGATTGGCGACCAGAGCGCCGCTCAGACGGGTACGTGGGAGGCTGGAGGCAATACCGAGCTGAACCTGTCATCTGGCCAGGTGCAGCCCACCGTGGGCCCCGGTGGCGGAGCTATAACCTCAGTCACGGTTAACACCCTGGCTGCGGGTGCCGACGCTACCGCGAGCTACGATGCTGCGACGGGCGAGTTGACGCTTGGGATTCCGCAAGGTGAGGCTGGCGCCGATGGTGCCAAGGGCGATAAGGGCGACACGGGCGAGCCGGGTGAGGATGGGGCGGATGCCTCGTCTGTTCTTGGCATCGTGGCAATCGTGATCGCCGCGCTCGCCATAGTAATGTCGGTCGCTGTGATGCGGCGAAAGGTGTGATCATTCGGATTCGAATGAGAACAGTGTAGAGAAAAGCCGTCCGCCAGCCAGGCGGACGGCTTTGTCTATCCAGCGGTGGGTGTTGTTTGTGAACAGGATTGATGTGGTTGCAGGAAAGCGTCGTTTTGATTATGTCTAATGGTTGACAAGCGGGAGAGCATGGGATAACATCCACACGGCAAGGTAGCGCTCCTGAGTGGAGTCCTCTCTCGACACAGGGTCCTTTCCCGAAGGCGGCCACCGTTGAGTCCGAGTGACAGCTCAGGCAGCCTTGGTGAGGGTTATCCGAGAGTCGGAGGTTAAGAAATGAGGGTTGGAGTAATCGGTATCGGGCAGTGCGGGGGCAGAATCGCGGATGTCCTGGTATACCACAGCCTCTGGGGCAGGCACAAGGGGATCGTCCCCTTTGCGGTCGCAGTGAACTCGGCTCAGGCTGACCTCCTCGGGCTCAAGACCATTCACAAGGACGACAGGGTCCTCATGGGGCAGACGGTGGTCAAGGGCCATGGGGTGGGCCTGAACAGGAAGGTCGGCGCGAAGGTGGCCAAACACGGGCTGCACTCAGTGATGCATAAGGTGACTGAGAAAGTAGTGCATCACGTGGACGCCTTCCTGGTGATCGCGGGTCTGGGCGGCGGTACGGGCTCTGGCGGTGCCCCGGTAATAGTATCGAAGCTGAGGCAAGTATACGAAGAGCCGATCTATTTCCTCGGAGTCCTGCCGAGCGAGGACGAAGGCCAGCTCATGGCGATGAACGCCATCGAATGCTTGCAGGAGATGGAGGGGCTGGTCAACGGAGTCCTGCTCTTCGACAACGATGTCTGGAAGAAGGAAGGCCGGCCGCTGGAGACCAGCTACAGCATCATGAACTACGAGCTGGTCAAACCGATGCCCCTTATGCTGGGTGCGGGTGAGACAGAGAAGCACAAGGTCGGCATAAAGGTGATCGACGCCTCCGATATCATTAACAGCTGGTCCGGCTTCTCCTACATCGGCTACTCAGAGATGAAGGCCAAGATGGGCAAGGAGAGGTTCAGCTTCTTCAAGAAGAAGACCTCCATCGACCAGTTGGACCCGGCGATGCGATGCTATACGGTGATCAGGAACGCGGCGACGTTGAGGCTGACCGGGGAGGCGGACATAAGCAAGGCGCGGAAGGCGCTAATGATCATTGCCGGGCCACCGGAAGAGCTGAACATGGAAGGGTTCTCCCACGCCAAGAACTGGTTGGAGAACGCGATTGCCACTTCTGAGGTCAGGGGCGGTGACTGTCCGATCCGTGGATGGGATGCTGTCGCGGGCCTGGTTCTACTGTCAGGGTACACAGAGATACCTAGGCTGGGCGTCCGGATGAACAACGGCCTCGACGCGGCTGCTACGAAGACGGCTGGATTGACGCGCGAGGCCGAGCTGAACCTGTAGCAGGACGGCGGGCTTCTCTGGACATCCGTCTCGGGGGGAAGCGATTATGATAAGACCACTGTGGTGGGTACCGATACTGCTCTGCCTGGCGGCGGGCATCATATTCCTGATACCCGGGGGCAACGGGGCTGGCCCCAACCCTCTCTACGACTCGATAGTGCCGCTGGCCCCGATAAGCTCGGTCATTGTCTGGATAGTCGGCTTGCTGGTGTACATGATAGCGCGCTGGTCTACCGGCAGGCCGATGAGGCCGATGTAGGCCTCTTAACGCTAGGGTGTCTATGAGGGCGGGCCGGGCGGCCCCTTCTTCCTAACGGTAGTCGAGCACTATGACCCTTGTCTCTGTGGGCAAGGTGGACTTGGTGACCATGAGCTTCGGCTGTGGCTCCACCTCCTTCAGGCCCATCTCCTTCAGGAAGCGCTCAATAGGCTCCAGCTCGATACTGACCACATCCGTCTTGTAGTGCATGGGGAGCACGAGTCTGGGCGACAGGAGGCTTATCGCCTCAGCCGCCTGAGTTGCCCCCAGCGTCATCACCCCTCCCACGGGCACCATCAACACGTCTGCATCGCTCATCTGCTCCAGCTTCTCCGGCGTGGGCAGGTGCCCGAGGTCTCCCAGGTGACAGATCTTCAGGTCCTCCATCTCTATGAAGAAGACTACATTCTTGCCCCTGAGGGCACCCTGCTCGGCATCGTGAAACGCCGGGATTCCGTTGATGAACACATTGGCGATTTCATACTCACCGGGCCTGCTGATGACCTTCGGGCTGTTTGCCACCGCTTCCACGAAATTGTGGTGGGGGTGATCGTGGCTCACGGTTACAATGTTGGCGTTGAGCTTCCTCACCGGGTACCCGAGCGTCTTGTCGAACGGGTCTGTGACGACCGTGGCCCCTTTCCCGCGAATGCGGAAGCAGGAGTGACCGAGCCAGACGATCTCCATCGCTTCGTATTCTCCTTGGTGCTAACTAGGCTGTCTTACCCAGCCCGCGCTGTTCGCTATCCAGCTTACGCCAAACAGCAGCACGGCGCAAACCCCCAGCCCGACCAGATCGAGATGATCAACAGTGAGCCACCCCGCAGCCTCCAGGCGGTTTATGGCGAGCGCCGTGCCCCCACCCCCGACGATGGCGGCGATTGCTCCGACCGCGTTGAGCTTCAATCTACGTCTGTAGAACCCCGCCACTACCGGAATCACCACGCCGCTTGTGAACACAGTATACGCCAGGAGTAGCGAGCCTATAATGCCAGGCTTGTGAAGCGCCACGACCAAAGCCAGGATGCCTATGACAACCACACCGGCCCTGGAGATGGCAAGGCTGGCGCGCTCGGTCATGCCGGTCTTGAGCCGCCCGATGATATCCTGGCTCAATATGGTGCTCGTAGTCAGAAGCACGGTGTCGGCTGACGACATTATCGCTGCGAGAAGTGCGGCCGCCACGAGGCCGCTGACGCCGACAGGAAGGAGTTGTTCGACGACTGTGGGGAAAGCCTGGGCCGAGCCTATGTCCGGGTAGAGAACTCTTGCCCCCATGCCTATGAGAATGACCGCGAAGGCCGCCGGGATAGCTATGAGACCGGCCAGCAGCGCGGAGGAACGGGCAACGCCGCCGTCTCGTGCGCAGAAGAGCCTGGAGTACATGTCCGGCCCCACAACGTATGTAGCACCCGTCAGAACGAGAAGGGCGACGAGTTCGTACCAGCCGAATTGCTCGTTGATCGGGAAGGAGAAAAGGTCGCCGGGCAGGGCGGAAGTCATGCCGTCGATGCCGCCAACCTTTGCCAGCACCAGGCCCAGGCACACCAGGATGCCGATAGCCAGAATGCCGAACTGGACGAAGTCCGTGCGAATTATCGAGTACTGCCCACCCAGCATCGTGTACAGAACGAAAACAGCCGTGGCGATGGTCATGATGATCCATCCCGATATGTCGAACGGGAGGACAACAGCAAGCACTGCGTCGACGGCAACGATCTGAGCGGCGATTATGGCTATCCAGGCCACGACTATGAGGAGCGAGGCCGCTACGCCCGCTGTGCTTCCGTATTGTTCCTCGATAAGCTCAGGCAGCGTGTAGCGTCCGACCTGGCGCACCTTGCGTGCGAAGAAGAAGCCGAGCACGAAGAGGCCGATGGCTCCCACGAGCAGCCACCACGCCCCGGCGAGTCCCATGTTGAACCCGCGCCCGGTCATCCCTATGACCACCGATGCACCTATGAAGGTGGCGCATAGTGACCCTGTGACGAACAGGGTGGAGCCGGTCCGGTTCGCCACGAAGAAGCCGTCCCTGCTGGACGTCTGCCGCTTGGCATAGACCCATGCGCCTATCCCTATCATTCCCAGGAGATAGACGACTATGATTGCGAGGTCAAGCAAGGCGCACTTCCTTTCTCCAAGTCACAGCGTTATCGTGGCGCTGGTCCGGCCTGTCAGGCCCACTGGACTACCAGCGAGGCCCAGCTCAGGCCGCCGCCGAAGCCCACCAGCGCAATGTGGTCGCCGCTCCGCAGGCGGCCGCTCTCGGCAGCCTCGCACAGCGCGATCGGGATGGAGGCCGCCGATGTGTTCCCATACCGGTCGACGTTGATGAAGACCTTCTCTGGCGGCAGGCCGAGAGCCCTGCCTGCGGACTTGAGGATTCGTGAGTTGGCCTGGTGGGGAATGAGCAACTCGATCTCAGAGATATCGAGATTGGCCTTCGCGATTGCTTCCCGGGTGGCCTCGCAGATTATGTTCACCGCGAACCGGTAGACTTCCCGCCCGTTCATCTGCAGGTAGTACCGGCCGTCGTTCACGCCGCAGGGGCCTGGCGTGTAGAGTACCTCTGCACCCGAGCCATCGTTCCCCAGTGCGAAGCTGAGGCACCCCGGTGGGGAGTCGCAGGCCGTTACTACAACAGCCCCTGCGCCGTCGCCGAACAGAACGCATGTATTGCGGTCTGTCCAGTCGAGGATGCGTGAGTATACCTCACTTCCTACAACCAGGATGCTGCTGTAGCTTCCGGCGCTTACGAACTGGGACGCAGCGGCCAGCGCATAGATGAAACCACTACAAGCTGCGTTGACGTCGAAGGCCGCGGCGGTCTTCGCTCCGATCGCATCCTGGACGATGGCGGCGCAGGCGGGGAACACGAATTCGGAGGTACAGGTGGCCACTATGACAAGGTCGATTTGCAGAGGGTCCAGGCCCGAGACGTCCAGCGCGCTCTTGCTGGCGCACACTGCCATCGAGGTTGCAGTCTCGCTGGCGCCGGCAATGCGTCTTTCGCGTATGCCGGTTCGGCTCCAGATCCAGGCGTCTGTTGTGTCTACCAGCTTCTCGAGTTCATGGTTGGTAAGAACTCTGTCAGGCAGGTACTTCCCCCAACCTGTTAACCGCGCGAATCGAGCCAAAGAGTTCCCTTTTTCGGAAGTCAATCGAGACCGAAGTATATCAAACCTGGCAGATACGGTCAACATCTTGACAACCGGGGCGGGGCGGTGATAGAGTTACTGCAGCTCTTAGCAGTCTAAGGACGAGAGTGCTAATCGAAGGTGTGCCCGGATGCTGACAGCAAGGAAGGCCGCGATCCTCAAGGTGCTGGTGGACGAGTACATCACCAAGGGCATGCCCGTCGCGTCCGAGACCGTGGCGCGCGGTGGGCTGGGCGTAAGCTCGGCGACCATACGCAATGAGATGGTCGCGCTGGAGGACGAGGGTTTCCTCGTACAACCACATACCTCCGCCGGTCGCATTCCGACGGACAAGGGCTACAGGCACTACGTGGAGTCCCTCATGGGCGATGTGGTGCTGCCTTTGGACGAGCAACTGCGGATATACCATCAGTTCCATCAGGTGGAGACTGAGATCGACGAGTGGATCAGGCTCGCCGCGTCTATCCTCTCACGCCTTCTGCGAAACGCTGCGATAGTGACCCTGCCCAAGCACAGGGAGTCCAGGCTGTTGCACCTCGAGCTGGTGTATGTGCAGGACCTCCTCGCGTTGCTCATTGTGATCCTGAGGGAGGCCAGGGCAAGGCAGCAGATGCTGATGCTGGACGAGCCGATGTCGGCCGAGGACCTCCACACCACCGCACTCCGTCTCAACGCTCTGCTGGGGGGCCTGCTTGCGTCGGAGCTCCCGATGCTGGCGGTCGATCTGTCGCCGTTCGAGCAGCAGGTGGTGACGGCGGTCTCCCAAATGATGCAGGCAGAGCAGCAGGAGGAGTACGAGGAGCCCTATGTGGACGGCCTGCGGCACATAATGAGCCAGCCTGAGTTCACGGGAATGAGCAAGCTGGCCGCTGTAGTGGAGTTGCTGGAGCAGAGAAGCTTGCTGCGCTCGATTCTGCCAAGGGTCGTGGCCTCGGAGGGCGTGAGGGTGGTCATAGGCAGCGAGAACGAGGAAGAGGCCATGCGCGGGTGCAGCATGGTGGTCACAAGGTATGGCATACCCGGGGAGGTCAGCGGGGCCATAGGCGTCGTCGGCCCTACGCGGCTCGAGTACCGTGTGGCAATCCCCGCTGTTGGCTTCCTGTCAGGCGTAATGAGCGAGCTGGTCGGCGAGATGTACGGCTAGCGCGCGTGTGGCTGGTGGTCAAGTCCTGTGTCCGGGAGCGGTAGCATTGGCTGAGGAAGAGAAGGAATCGCCGTTCGGGGAGCCGGGGGGACCGGGGGATGCCGTCGATGAGACGGCTGATCTCGACGTAGAGTCCCTCAAGAAGGCATTGGAGGAGGAGCGGGAGAAGGCGGACAGGTATCTGGCCAACTGGCAGCGGGCCGAGGCCGACCTCATCAACTACAAGAGGCGCAGTGAGCAGGACAGGGCCGAGCTCGCGACCTATGCCAACTCCACGCTCATTCTGAACATACTGCCGGTGGTAGATGATCTGGAGCGTGCCCTGGAGAGCGTTCCCTCTGAGCTGGCGGACGAGCCCTGGGTCGACGGCGTCAAGCTGATCTATCGCAAGCTGAAGGCGGTACTGGAGGCCGAGGGCCTCACCGTCATCGAATGCGAGGGGCAGGACTTCGATCCCAACTTCCACGAGGCTGTCATGTGCGTTGCGGGGGAGGAAGGCAAGGTGGTCGAGGAGATTCAGAAAGGGTACAAGCACTGCGACCGCGTGCTCAGGCCAACCATGGTGAAGGTGGGGCAGGGGGGTGAGGTGCAGCAGGAGGGTAAAGATTAATCTCTTGGAGCGGGAGGTTTGACATGGCCAAGGTGATAGGAATCGATCTCGGGACTACCAATAGCTGTGTCGCTGTGATGGAGGCGGGGGAGCCCATGGTCATCACGAATCAGGAGGGTGGCCGCGTTACCCCCTCCGTCGTTGCGGTCGGCAAGACGGGGGAGCGCCTGGCGGGGACGGTTGCCAAGCGGCAGGCGGTGACGAACCCGGAGAACACGATATTCAGTGTGAAGCGGTTCATGGGCCGCAAGGCGAACGACCCGATGGTGGAGCGGGACAAGAAGCTGGTGCCCTACAAGCTCAGCGCCGCTCCGAACGGCGACGTCAGGATCGGCATGGGGGACAAGGACTACAGCCCGCCTGAGATCTCGGCCATGATACTGCAGAAGCTCCGGGCCGACGCCGAGGCCTATCTCGGTGAGAAGGTGACCGAAGCGGTCATAACCGTGCCGGCGTATTTCAACGACAGCCAGCGACAGGCCACGAAGGATGCGGGCAAGATCGCCGGGCTCGAAGTGCTCCGCATAATCAACGAGCCTACGGCTGCCTCGCTGGCCTACGGCTTGGACAAGAAGGCGGATGAGACCATTGCCGTCTATGACCTCGGTGGAGGCACGTTCGATATCTCGATTCTCGAACTGGGTGAGGGTACGTTCCAGGTCAAGTCCACGAACGGCGATACGCACCTGGGCGGAGACGACTTCGACCAGCGCGTGATCGACTGGCTCTGCGACGAGTTCAAGAAGGACCAGGGGATCGATCTCAGGCAGGACCGTATGGCGCTCCAGCGCCTCAAGGAGGCGGCGGAGAAGGCCAAGATCGAGCTTTCGACCGTCATGCAGACCGAGGTCAACCTCCCGTTCATCACGGCAGACGCGTCCGGCCCGAAGCACATGAATATCACGTTATCGCGCTCCAAGCTGGAGCAGCTGGTGATGGACCTCGTAGACAACACCGTCGGGCCGTGCAAGCAGGCCCTGGAGGACGCAGGGCTCACGTCGGCGCAGATCGACGAGGTTATACTGGTGGGCGGGCAGACGAGGATGCCGCTTGTACAGCAGAAGGTCAAGGAGCTGTTCGGCAGGGAGCCGCACAAGGGCGTGAACCCCGACGAGGTAGTGGCCATCGGTGCTGCAATACAGGCGGGAGTGCTCAAGGGCGACGTAAAGGACGTGCTTCTCCTCGATGTCACGCCGCTCACGCTCGGCATCGAGACCCTTGGCGGCGTCATGACGGCGCTCATTGGGCGGAACACGACCATCCCGACGTCCAAGAGCCAGGTGTTCAGCACGGCGGCGGACAACCAGCCCAGCGTCGAGATTCACGTCCTGCAGGGCGAGCGTCCGATGGCCAACGACAACCGGACCCTCGGTCGCTTCATGCTGGACGGTATCCTGCCATCCCCCCGGGGCGTGCCACAGATCGAGGTCAGCTTCGACATCGACGCCAACGGCATACTCAGCGTCCGGGCCCACGACAAGGGCACGGGCAGGGAGCAGAAGATCACGATCACGGCGTCGAGCGGTCTCTCCAAGGACGAAGTGGACAAGATGCAGAAGGAGGCCGAGACCCACGCCGCCGAGGATGCCAAGAAACGGGATGAGATCGAGACCAAGAACATGGCTGATACCCTTGCCTACTCGGCGGAGAAGATGCTGCGGGAGCAGGGGGACAAGGTGCCCGCCGACCTGAAGTCCGAGGTCGAGAGCAAGATCGAGGCGGTGAAGACAGCTCTCAATGGTACGGACGTGGAGGCGTTGAAGAGGGCCTCGGAGGAGCTTTCCCAGACGTTGCAGAAGGTGGGGAGCGCTGTCTACCAGCAGGCAGGCGCTGAGCCCCCTCCGGGCGGTGGGGAGGCGGGCGGCGGCGACGAGGGGACTGTCGAGGGCGAGTTCAGAGAGGTCTGAGCTCACATCATCCCCAGGGGAGAACGCAAGCCGAGGCGGGGCGCAGCCCCGCCTCTTTTCATGCCCGCCGCAAAACGCGCACACTCGCGGTTGACCGGAGGTGGGGGGGAACTGTACACTGTTTGCGAAGCTGGACCGGGCAGTCCGTGCCCCGATGGGTCACAGCTGTGAGGGGATAAGGGTGCAGAAGCGCAGATGGCAGGTATGCGAGCCTATGCCACCCGGTGTGGCATCGGCTGCGGGACCCCTTGACCCTCTTCTTGCCCAGCTGCTGTTCAACAGGGGCGTCAGGGACCCGGAGAGCACTGAGGCCTTCCTGGCCGCTGACGACAGGTTGTCCAACGACCCCTTCATCCTGCCGGAGATGGACAGGGCCGTCACGCGCCTGATCCGGGCGCTGCTCGGCGACGAGTTGGTAGCCATATACGGCGATTTCGATGCCGACGGCATTACCGCGACCGCTCTGCTGGTGCAGGCCATCTCGTCGCTCGGCGGGCACACGACGCACTACATCCCGCATCGCCTGGAGGAGGGCCACGGGCTGAACCTGCCCGCACTGCAAGGACTGGCCGGGCAGGGAGTCAAGCTCGTGGTCACGGTTGACTGCGGCGTCACCGGCCATCTCGAGGTTGAGCAGGCCCAGCGACTGGGTCTCGACTTCGTGATCACCGACCATCACGTCCCTTCCGGGCCCATTCCCGACGCGGCTGCGGTGATCAACCCCAAGATCGACATCGACGCCTATCCGTATCCCGAGCTGGCTGGGGTCGGCGTGGCGTTGAAGCTGGCTCAGGCGTTGTTCTCGGCGACCGGCAAGGACGGGCGCTGGTTGGACTACCTCGACCTCGTGGCCCTTGGCACGGTCGCCGACATGGTCCCGCTGCAGGGTGAGAACCGCTTCCTGGTGAAGCGGGGGCTCGAGGTGCTCAATACAACAGAGAACCTCGGGCTGCAGGAGCTCGTGTCGAGCGCCGGACTCGAGCTGGGGGCGATAGACTCGGAGCGGATATCTTTCTCGCTCGCGCCCAGGCTGAACGCGAGCGGCAGGCTGGACCACGCGGTCACGAGCTATGAGCTGCTCATGGCGACCTCCAGGGACAGGGCGCGCCAGCTGGCGGCCTCGCTCGAGTCGAGGAACGCCGAGAGGCAGAGGCTCACCGCCCAGATATTCGAGGAGGCCAGGCAGGAGCTGTCGCCCCGGGCGGCGGAGCTGCCGCTTCTCATGGTCAGCGGCCATGACTATCCTCCGGGCGTGGTGGGAGTGGTCGCGGGCAAGCTGGTCGACGAGTTCTACAGGCCCACGATAGTGATCAGTCTGGACGGCGGCACGGCAAGGGGGAGTGCCCGCAGCATACAGGGGTTCAACATCGTTGCCGCTTTGGCGGAGTGCCAGGACCTGTTCGACCGCTTCGGCGGTCACGCGCAGGCGGCGGGCTTCACGATGCCGCTATCCCGCCTGGACGAGCTCCAGGAGCGCCTGCTCGCCGTTGCCGGGCGCGCCCTCGAGAACGTCGATCTCACACCTTCGATACTTGTCGATGTGGAGCTGCCCCTGTCGTCACTCGGCGGTGCGACCTACGGGCTGATACGCAGGCTCGCCCCGCTGGGCGAGGGCAACCAGGCCCCCGTCTTCCTGAGCCATGGCGTGAAGGTGGTCAACTCGCGCACCGTGGGCGGCAACGGGGACCATCTGAAGCTGACGCTGCGTGACGGCGACGTCGTCTGGGACGCCATCGCCTTCGACCACGGCAAACGCGACCTGCCGCCCATCATAGACGTTGTGTACAGCCTGGAGGCGGACACCTGGAACGGCAGGCAGACGCTCCGGCTCAACGTTCTCGACTTCGCTCCCGCGTCGTAGCCGTATAGACGCGGCGGAAAGGCTTTATCGCCAGCTTGGTTGAGCACCCCGTGCCGGTAGGGTTGGATTCCAGGAGACAGTACCTTTGGGGGATTGCACCCGCGTGCACACCGGCCCTAATCTGTGTAGTAGGTGATGTTTCCGATTCGCAGGCGCTTCGGGTCGGGCCGCCTGCCGCGTCCTCCCAGCGTGCCATCTGGACGCAGGTATTGGTGCACCGTGACACAGAATCGTCCCTGGGCGTCTCGGTATCGAATGGCTTGGCTTCGCGTCCCGGGAGGCTCGTTCTTGTCTCCAGGGTTCTGCAACAAGTTGTCCTTCAGGAACTCTGGCACGAGTTGACCGTCTCGGATCATTTGCGGATATTGACTGGAGTTGAACTTCTGGCGTATGATGAGGGGTGACACCTTCTTCACCGCCCTTCTTCTGGAGGAGGGATTAGCCATGGACCGTGAGTTCCTTACACGCATTGACGACCACTTGGCCGGTAGATCCACGCTGGATGAGCTTCAGGCATGGCTCGTAGAGAACCTGGAGGATATACTCGCCTCGGGCGATCGTCGTCTCGCCAAGCTGGCGAATGAACTTGACGGCGACCTCATTCAACTCGGCGAGGGCATCATCGACTACGCTACTCTTGTTCATCGCCTCAATAGCTACGTGAGAGAGCTGCAGACCATCGCCGTCGTCTACGCTGAAGTCAGTTCACCCCCTTCCTATGTCCAGGAGGCGGGCGACGAGACCATCACGGATTCGGTGGAGGTTCCTGGCCCGACGGAGGTGTACCGCCTGTCCCACCAGTTTGCGTGAGCACGGGCATATAGATGATCCGCATCGGTACCTTCGTCAACATCTCCTGCGCCAGCCATATCTCGAACCAGTAAATACCGGTCTGATTGACCTCCAACGTCAGGTTGACCACCACATCCACGCCCCGGTCCTCTTCCCCTTCGAAGTAGATCATTCGCTGCATTGGCGAAGGGGTCTCGCCGGATGGCTTGATGAGCCGTATCTCCAATGGGAGCGGCCCTCTAGCCCAGCCAGCCTTCAGCCTCACGAAAAGGCTGAGTGATAAGGGCCACGTCTCCATCTCGCCTGACTCGTCCAGCGGCGGACCTGAACGGGTCATGCGATCCACAATCCGCACTATCGACTTCACCCCATCCCGTTCCTCCAGGACCCTCTCGCACAGGAACGCCGCCGAAAGATAAGGACCCATCTGGAATGGACTCGCTTTGGCCATGTCATTCCTCCAGGCGTAGCATCAGTCACCTATAGTATTCCCACAAGTACATTGCGTCAATAGATGCTCAGCATGCGATCGGAACAGCAATCGCCGATCACTACCCAGGGGAAGAGCCTGAGGCATTTCCAGCGCATCATCGCCTCGCGCCGCTAGCGCACCCTCCCTCACGACCGTGGTATAATCCGGCCATGTCCCTCAATGAGCGGCTCTTCCTGTTCATCCGCCCGACCCTCATACGCATTGCCAACATCCGCAGGGCCCTTCGTTCCCCGAAGAGGTCTGTCCTCTGCACCAACTGCGGATACCTCGGCTGGAGAATCCTCCGCCCTCTCCCCGACGGCTACTCCTACGGTACGACTGGCTCTCTGATCACCTGCACCCCCGACAGCAGGCGACAATTCCAGATCGCCCTATCAGACGGCACCAGCGACGAATACGACGAACTAGCCAATGACTCCTACACCTCCCAACTCCACTGCTACCTCGACCTCTGGACCCTGTCTCGGTCTACCATCCGCGGATCACAACACCTCTATGTGCTTGGCGACCCGCCCGGTGCCGCCCACATAACACCACATGTCCTAAGGCAACCACGCAAGTGCCGTTACTTCATCCGCTTCGATGCTGCCTTCACACCCGCCGAACACAAGGAACTCTACCGCGATCGGGAGACAAGGCGCGCCATGATGCTAACGGCCCTTATCTCTGCCGCCATCGGCGCAGGGGCTGCCATTCTCGGCACCCTCATCGCCAACTGACACCCTCCCCGCGGTCCGTCGTCGCCGCTCCGGCCATCCCGCGGCCTTGCGCCCACCCCCACCCCACCTGCGCTTTCGCGCGCATCCCAACGCTTTTCTGTACTCCAACTGTGCTATCTGTGTATAATCCCACCGGGGTGATTCTGCGTCTGCGGCCTGGCCGGAATCGCCCGGCGAGTTGCCATGGAAGAGACCAGCCTGATCACGAACCTCGCTATCGCTCTGGGCGTGGCCCTCGTCGTGGGCATGGCGGCCAGATTCGCCAGGCTGCCCCTGATCATTGCCTACCTGCTCAGCGGCATGGCCATCGGCCCCTTCGGCTTCGGCCTGGTGGAGGACGTGGACCAGGTCCAGACGCTCGCCGAGATTGGCGTAATCCTGCTCATGTTCACCCTGGGCATCGAGTTCTCGCTGCGCGCCCTCAGGGAGATCGGCAAGGTCGCGATTGTGGGCGGGGCCGGTCAAATTCTCGTGACCATTGGGCTCGGCTTCGGCGTGGGACGACTGCTGGACTGGTCGATCACCGAGGCGGTGATCTTCGGATTCCTCATATCGCTGAGCAGCACCATCGTCGTGCTGAAGACTCTGATGGACCGTGGGGATCTGGGGACCCCGCACGGGCGCGTCATGATCGGCATCCTGCTCGTCCAGGACCTCAGCGTCGTCCCCATGATGGTCGTCCTGACCTCGCTCGGCGAGGGGCAGGAGGGGATGTGGGTGGCGCTGGGGTGGTCGGTGCTGAAGGCGATCGGCTTCCTCGCCGGTATCCTGGCCCTCGGCACATGGGTGCTGCCGGCCCTCATGAGAAGGGCGGCGGCGGAGCACACCAGGGAGCTGTTCCTTCTCGCCGTTGTCTGCCTCTGCTTCGGCGCGGCCTTCGGCGCCCACTTCGTCGGGCTTTCGATAGCCCTGGGCGCTTTCCTCGCCGGGCTCCTGGTCAGCCGGTCGGACTACGCCCATCAGGCGCTGGCCGACATAAGGCCCTTGAGGGACCTATTCGCCGTGCTCTTCTTCGTGTCGCTGGGTATGCTGGCCGATCCGGCATTCATCGCCGAGCACCCGGCGGAAGTGGCCATTGTCGTCGCGACCATCGTCTTCGGCAAGTTCCTCATAACGTCGCTCGTGCCGCTGGTGTTCGGTTACAGCAACAAGACCACGTTCTTCGTGGGCAGCGGCCTGTTCCAGATCGGGGAGTTCAGCTTCGTGCTGGCCGCGATAGCCCTGGAGCTCGAGCTTATCTCCGACGATCTCTACTCGCTTGTCCTCAGCGCGGCCCTCATAACCATACTTCTGACGCCGTTCAGCATGGCATTGGCCTCGGGGGTCTACAATCGTGCTCTCAAGACGGGGGTGCTCGCCAGGATCATCACGGGCAGGCAGGACCCGCAGGTGCTGACCGCCGCCGAGCAGCTCACCAATCACGTGATCATCTGCGGGTACGGGAGGGTTGGCCGGACGCTGGGGCTGGTGCTGAGCCGCAGGAACTTCAGCTACCTCGCAATCGACATAGACCCGGCGTCGATCGATGTGGCGCGGGACAGGGGCGTCCCCTGCATCTATGGCGACGCGAGCAACCCGGATATTCTCGCCAGGGTGAACCTGGCGAGGGCGAAAGTCCTCGTGGTGACCTTCCCCGATCCCACCGCCGTCAAGCTGGCTGTGGCCGCCGCGCGGGCCATCAACCCCAGGCTCGACGTAGTTGCCCGCGTTCACCGGGATGAAGATGGCCTGGCGCTCAGGAAGCTGGGAGTGGCGGAGCTGGTGCGCCCCGAGCTGGAGGCCGGCCTGGAGATAATCCGGCACACGTTGCACCGCTTCGGACTGACGACACAGGAGATCCTGTACATAGTGAACGCGCTGAGAGAGGAGTCGTGAGGTCGCGCTTTCGGCCCCGGCACAGCCAGCGCCCTATTTGAGGTAGCGGTAAAGCCGGAGCCCGTATCTCACTATGCCGAAGAAGGCCAGGGGTGCCGCGATCAGGAAGGTCCATGCTTTGATCATGATTCCGATCCCGGCCTCGTAGGAGTTGACGAAGAAGTAGAGCGAGATCCCGAGGAACAGGCTGCACACCGCCCCCGCGATGAGAACAGTCACTGTCATGCTGACAGAGGGCCGAGGCTCGTCCATGAAGCCTCCCTGTCGGGGGTGAAGGCCAGTGTAGCAGTCCGCGAGTGTGGTGTCAAGACCGGCGCGGGTGGGTGATTAGCTTCAGCCCACCCATGACCTTTGAGCCATTGACATAGCACCCTCCACGACTTAGGCTTTCTTTGTTAGAACTACGTAGTTATGTTCAGGGGGGCTTTTCAGGATGAAGGTGCCGAGATGCAAGGGCATGCGCGATCTCGGGCCTCGGGAGATGGCGCAGTTCCGTCGCATCGAGACTGAGTTCAGGGAATGCTGCAGCGGCTGGGGCTACGAGGAGATCAGGACCCCGGTGGTCGAGTACCTGCACCTGTTCACTTCGGCCGGTACGCTCTCTCCCGACATGCTGGGGCGCGTCTACTCGTTCCTCGACTGGGATGGCTGGAGCGGGGAACGGGTTGTCCTCAGGCCGGACGGAACGATTCCGGCCGCCAGGTTCTACGTTGAGAACATGGAGCGCTCGGAGATCGCCCGGCTGTTCTACGTCGAGAACGTGTTCGCCTTCGAGGGTACCGGTGAGCAGCCCAGAGAGCGCTGGCAGTGCGGGGCGGAACTCATCGGCGGCAGCAAGCCGGAGGGCGACGTGGAGCTGCTCTCACTGGCGCTGGAGGTGCTGGACAGGCTGGGTGTGGGGCCGGTGGAGGTGAAGGTTGCCCATGCCGGCGTGATCAAGGCCTTCCTCGAAGGGCTGGGGCTGAGCGGCGAGCAAGAGGCCGATCTGCTGGACCAGGTCTTCTCCGGGAACAGGGAAGCGCTCAGGCAGGTCGACGGCGCGAACCCGGAGATACTGAGGCAGCTTGACATGCTCTTCGGTCTGAAGGGGAACTCGCCGGCCTTTGTGGAGAATCTCAGGGGGGCCTTCTCCCAGGCCGTACCCGGTGTCGTCAAGAGCCTGGACGAGCTGGCCAGGATAGCAAGTCTCCTCACGGGAACGGGGTATGCCTACCAGATCGACTTCACGTCGGGGAGAGGGTTCGAGTACTACACCGGCATCATCTTCAGCTTCTGCTGCTCCGACAGGCGTCTGGGCGGTGGTGGCAGGTACGACGAGCTGGTGCGGCTGGCGGGAGGCGGGGATGTCTGCGCCTCCGGCTTCGCACTCTATGTCGAAGCGCTCATGGACCTCTACGGTGAGTTGGAGGCGGCGGAGCGCGTTCTGGTCAAGGCGAGAGACGGCGAAGGGCTGAAGACCTCGATCGAGACGGCACGCGAGCTGCGCCAGGCTGGCCACGTGGCCGAATTCGACCTGGGTTCGAGAGATGCATCCACCTGCCGGTGGGTCGTTGACCTGCGCAGCGGCGACGGGGTCGAGCTCGTCGATCAGTCGACGGGAAGAAGGTGGCGCAAGGCCACGGCAGCCGAAGTGGTGAGCCTCCTCGAGGAGGAGCTGTGCAAGTGAAGCTTGCCCTGCCGAAGGGGCCGCTTCAAGACTCCACGGCTGATCTGCTCGAGAGCGCCGGATTGGCCCTCGGGGACTACACCCAGGGATCGCGCAGCTACAGGCCTCAGTGCAAGTCCCAACCGGACCTGTTCACCAAGGTGTTCCAGGAGAGGGACATCGCTATACAGGTGGCCATCGGCAACTACGACCTGGGCGTGTGCAGGCTGGACTGGGTGGACGAGCTCCTGGCCAAGTACCCCAGCGATGCGGTGGTGAAGGTGAGGGGACTGGGATACGGCAGGCGGGAGCTGCACGTGGTGGCCGCGGAGTCCTCGAAGCTCAAATCCCTCGATGCGCTGAGTGCCAGTACTGACAGCCTTCGCGTTGTCAGCGAGTATCCCAACTTCGCGGAGTCCTTCGCTTTGAGCCAGCGGTTGAAGAGGTTCCGCATATTCCCGGTGTGGGGTGTGGCGTCGGGCTATCTCCCCGAGAACGCCGAGCTTGCGATAGTGACGGCGTCGTCGGCGAGTGAGCTCGGTAAGCAGGGGCTCGTGTCTCTGGCCGTCCTGCTGGAGAGCAGTGCGTATCTGATTGCCAACAGGAACAGCCTGGAGGGCGGGGACCTGGGGCCTGTCCTGGCCGCGTTCTATAGCGCCGACGTTTCGAATCTGGCAGGCGGTGAGCCGGAGGCCGTTGGGGAGGTCGTGGGGCTCCCGCCGGACAGCGGTAACGGGCAGGTCACGCTTGCCCTGCCGGACGGCCACCAGCAGAAGCACGTCGTCGATCTGCTGACGAAAGCCGAGATTGGAATCGAGGGCTACGAACTGGGAGCGCCGACGCGCCGGCCCAGGATCGACGTCCAGGACTTCGCCGCGACAGTGACGAGGCCCCAGGACATGCCGCTGCAGGTGGCGAATCAGAGCTTCGACCTGGCCATCACCGGCAGGGACTGGCTTCGTGACCACCTCACGCGCTTTCCCTCCAGCCCGGTCGAGGAGCTGCTCGATCTGGAGATGGGCCGGGTCAGGATAGTGGCCGTGGTGCACAATGACGTGCCCGTGTCTCGGACTGCCGAGCTTCGGAGCAGGGGGCGCGAGTTCGCGCTCCGTGTGGCGTCCGAGTACGTGAACATAGCGGACAGGTATGCTCACGACAACCACCTCGCGCCGTGCAAGATCATCCCCACTTGGGGGGCGAGCGAGGCCTTTCTGCCTGAGGATGCCGATGTTCTCATCGAGAACACGGAGACCGGCTCGACCATAGAGAAGAACAACCTCAAGATCATCGATGTGCTGTTCGAGTCGACCGCGTGTCTCATCGCGAATAGCGGGTCTCTGGCTGACTCGGCGAAGAGAGACAAGATCGACCGCTTCGTGCGGACTCTGCGCTGGACGCTGGAGTCCGGGCCAGCCGCCTGAACGAAAGGAGCCAGGTGCCTCCGATCTGCTACCATCTGGCCGTGGCCGACGAGGTAATCCGCGAGCTGCGTTCCGGTCTGACTGAGGACACGAGGGGCAGCTTCTACCTGGGCTCCACTGCACCCGACATGCGCTTCTTCATCGGTGCCACGCGTGAGGATACCCACTTCATGTCTTTGGACTCCGAAGAAGGGGTCAGCGGCGTGAGAAACATATTCGACGTCCATCCCGCGCTTGCCGAGAAGAACAGCATGAGCGCCCAGACGAGGGCCTTCATCGCGGGCTATCTCTCGCACCTGGTCACGGACGAGGCGTGGATCTTCGACATCTACCGCCCTCACTTCGGAAAGTCCTCGCCCATGGGCGGGGACGCCATGGCCAACCTGTTCGACCGGCTGCTGCAGTTCGAGTTGGACCGGCGGGAGCGCCTCAACAGCGACAGCATATCCAGCATACGCCG
>CAZGDV010000028.1:0-28698 GCA_964524995.1 uncultured Dehalococcoidia bacterium
GGCCCTGGGAGCCGAGAAGATGAGAGACAAGCCCGCCGCCGAGTCGCTGGGCGGGGCTGGTGGCGGCGGGGGTTCGGAGACGGGAAGCCACCCAGCGTGGATGATGGGGCAGGGCGGTCCCTCCATCCAGGCCCTGCACGCGACAAGACAGATGTACGAGCTTGGCTACACGATGGAGGACTTCGCCCGAGTCGCTGCCAAGAACCACCACAATGGCACGTTCTGCCCATACGCTCACTACCGATTCGAGGTAACGATCGAGCAGGTTCTCAACAGCTACACAGTGTGCTGGCCGCTGCATCTGCTTGACTGCTGCCCCCAGACGGACGGGGCGGCTGCGGCCATCGTTTGCCGGGCTGACCTGGCCAAGAACTTCACAGACAAGCCCGTGTACGTGCTCGGCAGCAACATCGGCACCGATCACAGCCAACTCTGGGACAGGAAGAGCTTCGTCGAGCAACTCTCCACAGTGAGAGCGGCGAAGGGAGCCTTCGAGATGGCCGGGATTCAGCCGAAGGACGTCGACTTCGCCGAGCTTCACGATTGCTTCACCAACACCGAACTCATGAACATCGAGGATGCGGGCTTCGCGCGAAAGGGCGAGGCCGCGCGAATGCTGAAGGACGGGGAGTTCGACATGAACGGCCGGCTCCCGGTGAACCCCAGCGGGGGTCTGAAAGCACACGGGCATCCCATAGCTGCAACAGGTCTCGGCCAGGTATATGAGGTCGTGACTCAGCTCCGTGAGGAGGCGGACAAGAGGCAGGTCAAGCTGAAGAATGGTATTGGAGTTCAGCACAACGTGGGAGGGCCGGCGTTCGGCGTGTCTGCCTTCACCATCCTTTCTCGCTCTCCATAAGAAGGTCCAAGGAGGAAACTGTGGCTGGCATAATTGGATATGGAGTCTACATCCCCCGGTACCGGCTCGAACAGAAGGAAGCTGCTATACCATGGGGCAGCTGGTCGCCCGGTGAGAAGGCGGTATGCGGGGCGGACGAGGATGTCGTGACCATGGCCGCGGAGGCGGCGGACAACGCTATCCAGCACGCGAGTATGGACCCGACGAAGATCGATGCGATATACATCGGCACCGCCTCATCGCCATACATCGAACAGTACATTGCGCCGATACTCGCAGAGTCATTGGGGCTGGCACCCGAGGCAACGATGATCGACTACTCTGGGTCGCTCAATGCGGTGGCTATGGCGCTGCTGGGGTGCCTGGACGCAATAGCTGCGAAGCGTATCAAGACCGGCATTGTGATCGGGGCTGAGAACCGCGCCACAGCACCCGGGGCGGACGGCGATGCCAGCTTCGGCGCTGGTGCAATGGCCATGGTTATCGGAACGGCTGGCACGATCGCCGACATCGAGGGCGTCCACACCTACTCCACTCTCTTCCTGGATAGATGGCGTGCGACCAAGGACTCCTGGGTGTCGAACTGGAACGACTACCGCTTCGATCGCGAGCACGGCTATCAGAAGCACATCGTGGAGGCATGCAACGGCCTGTTCCAGAAGGTGGGCAAGAAGGCTACTGACTACGACTGTGTGGTCTTCGCGCAGCCGGACGACAGGTTGCCCAACCTGCCGGCAAAGAGCCTGGGGATTCCGCGCGACAAGCTCGCGCCAGCGATAGCATCAACCCTCGGGGACCTGGGCTCCTGTTCGGCGTTTCTCAGTCTCGCCGGGGTTCTTGACAATGCCAAGCCCGGCCAGACCATTCTCATGGCGTCCTACGGGTCCGGGGGCAGCAATGCCTTCAGCTTCGCCACGCATGAGCGGATACAGAGAAAGAAGAAGCGGCTCGTCCCCATAGAGCAATACATCGCCCGCAAGCAGTACATGACATACACTTCGTACCTGCGGGTACGGGAGCACGTGACACGAGCTCCATACTAGGTTGAAACACCCTTGGTTACCCGCATGAGCCTCATGGCGGGAAAGGAGGCTGCCATTGGACTTCCAGTACACCCCTGAGCAGGAAGCTCTGAGGAAGGAATTCGACGACTTTTTCAGGGAGGAGATGAAGAGCGCTCCGCCCGAGCTGGAGTCCTCGATGGAGTCCCTGTTTGAGATCGACCACTGCTGGGAGTTCCACAAGCAGCTCGGGAAGAAGCTGGCGGCAAGGGGCTGGATCGCCATGGCATGGCCCAAGGAGTATGGAGGACGCGACGCACCGCTGATAGACCAGTTCATCTTCAACGAAGTCCGTGGCTACCACCGGGCCCAGGGCACCGACCCCATCGGCGTGGGCATGCTCGCACCGACGCTGCTGGTTACCGCCAACGACGAGCAGAAGAAGGAGCACCTTCCACCGATGGCCCGGGCCGAGCGAGACTGGTGCCAGCTCTGGAGCGAGCCCAACGCCGGGTCCGACCTCGCTTGTCTGAC
This sequence comes from uncultured Dehalococcoidia bacterium, assembly GCA_964524995.1. GTDB lineage: Bacteria > Chloroflexota > Dehalococcoidia > SZUA-161 > SZUA-161 > CAZGDV01. The sequence continues at coordinate 2,395 of CAZGDV010000028.1, forward strand.
CACACGGGCGGTCAGGAAGGGCGACGAGTACATAGTCAACGGCCAGAAGATTTGGACCAGCGGCGCACATCGAGCCGACTGGGGCATGATGCTGGCGAGAACGAACCCGGAGGAGAAGAGGAGCCGGGGGCTTTCCTTTTTCCTTGTCGACATGAAGACGCCCGGCATAACAGTCAATCCCCTGCACAGCATGGCCCGAGGCCACATGTTCAACGAAGTCTTTCTCGATGATGTCCGGGTGCCGGCGCGCAACAGGGTAGGTGAAGAGAACCAGGGCTGGATGGCGTCCCAGATGACGTCCAACTTCGAACGCTCCATGATCGACCTCTTCTCCAAAGCAAAGCGCGACCTGGAGGACCTCGTCCAGTTCTGCAAGGAGACCAAATGGAATGGCAAGCCGCTTGCCGATGATCCAGTGATAAGAACGAAGTTGGCACAACTGGCTATCGATATAGAGGCCGGCTTCGCCTTCTCCCACTCGGTGGTCTGGAACCAGATAACAGGCGGCTTGATGACGGCGGCCCCTCTCGCATGCGGTGCCAAGTTCATGGCCACGGAGCTGACCCAGCGCCTGACGTATGAGGCCTGCGAGATCATGGGAATGTACGGACAGGTCGCCGGCTCCAAGTGGGCGCCGTTCAGAGGCAAGTACATCAACTACTACCAGGTTGTAATGGGACTGAACATGGGCGGCGGGACATCGGAGATAATGCGTAATCTCGTATGCTCTTTGGCACTCGGGCTGCCAAGAAGCTGGTAGTACAGGGGCCGAGATCAATGGAGAGCAGGAGTCTGCAATGAATCTGGACCTTACTGAAGAACAGGAAATGCTGAGGACGATGGCGCGGGACTTCCTCACCAAGGAATGCCCGAAGGCTTTGGTGCGCGAGCTGGAGGATGACCCCAAAGGCTATTCGCCGGAGCTGTGGAGCAAGATGGCGGAGCTGGGCTGGATGGGCCTCGTCATCCCTGAGGAGTACGGTGGACAGGGCATGGACTTCCTTGACCTGATCATTCTCCTGCAGGAGATGGGGCGCAACATCCTGCCCGGGCCGTTCTTCAGCACAGTAGTCCTGGGTGCCTTGCCGATCGCCTTCGAAGGCAGCGACGAGCAGAAGAAGGAGTACCTGCCCAAGCTGGCCGATGGCGAGCTGATAATGACCATGGCGTTGACGGAGCCTAACGCCCGGTACGATGCCACCGGCGTGTCGACCAAGGCCACTGCACAGGGCGACAACTTCATCATCGATGGCACGAAGCTCTTCGTCGAGAACGCCCATGTCGCGGACTACATGATCTGCGCGGTCCGCACGAATGAAAGGGCCGCTCCGGAGGAAGGCGTCACGCTTCTGATAGTCGACGCCAAGTCACCCGGCATTCGCGTGGAGGTTGTGCCCACGATCGCTGATGACAAGCTGTGCGAGGTGGAGTTCAGCAACGTGGCCGTGCCCAAGGGCAACGTCCTTGGTGAAGTGGACAAGGGTTGGCCGGTAGTCGCCAAGATCATGCAGTATGCCGCCGTGGCCAAGTGCGGCGAGATGGTCGGGGGCGCGGAGGCCGCCCTCGACATGACCGTCACCTATGTCAAGGAAAGGGTCCAGTACAACAGACCGATCGGCAGTTTCCAGGCTGTCCAGCATTTCTGCGCGAACATGTGGAACAGCGTCGGAGCCAGCAGAAACCTGCTCTATCACGCGGCCTGGAAGCTGACGGAAGGGATTCCCGCCGACCTGGACATCGCAGTGGCAAAGGGGTGGATCAACGAGTCCTACAACTTCGTCACGGAGAGGGCGGTGCAGTGCCACGGGGCCATCGGTCTGACGCGCGACCACGATATTGGACTGTACTACCGGCGTGCGAAGGCGGCTGAGGTTGCGTTCGGCGACGGGGCGTACCAGAGAGAGGTCGTCGCCAGCCAGATCGGTCTGTGACCCCGAGCTTCGCCAGGACTAGAACCCGAACTCCCCCTCTAGCGCCTTCAAGTGGTGGGCCGTCACGCCCAGGTTCAGATCGTAGGACTTGGCCCGCCTGAAGTAGAAGTGCAGGTCGTAGTCCAGATCAACGCCGAGACCGCCATGTAGCTGCTGGGCGCTCGCCGCGACTCGCTGACAGGCCATATTGGTGAAGGCCTTCGCGATTGCCACTTCCTTCCCGGCGGGGAGCCCTTCGCTCAGCCTCCAGATAGCCTGATAGGTCGTCCAGCGTGCGCCACTCACGTCGATGAACATGTCCGCCACGCGGTGCTGGGCGGCCTGGAACGTACCGATGGGACGGTCGAATTGCTTCCGAGTCTTCGTGTGCTCAGCAGTGATCTCCAGCTCCTGTTGAGCTCCTCCGACCGCCATCGCGCACTCCAGGGCGCTGGCCTTCTGGAGTATGGACTGGGCCATGGGTAAGGCTTCGTTGACACCGCCAAGGACATCTTCAACTGGGGCAGGCACCTTCTCGAAGACCACTTCGGACTGCTTGTCACGGGCAATCGTGACTAGTGGCAGGCACTTGATGGCCCCGGCCTTGCCGTCCACAAGGAGAACCGTCAGTCCCTTATCGTCCCCAGCCTCGCCCTGCGTTCGGGCAACGACCAGCATGCGGTGAGCCACATGAGCGTAAGGGACGAAGAGCTTGGTGCCCGTGACCTCGAACCCGCCATCCCGAGACTCCGCCCTGGTACTCACGGAACGCGGATCGTAGTTGACGTCGGGCTCCGACAGAGCCATCGTCATGATGACGTCACCGGACGCGATCTTGGGCAGCAGCGTCTTCTTCTGTTCCTCAGTACCCCACTCCATGATCGGCAGTGCGCCCATGGTAGTGGTGCAGAACATGGGCCCGGGCACAGCCGCCCGGCCGAACTCCTCGAACAAGACGGCGAGGTCCAGGAGGCTGAATCCCTCACCCTTGTACTCTTCGGGGATTATGAGTCCCATCCACCCCAAATCGGCCATCTTCCGCCACAGCTCCTCGGAGTATCCCAGGTCGCTGGCTTCGATCTCTTTGACCAGTGCCTTGGGGCACTCGGCGACGAGAAAGTCCCGAGCCGATTTGCGGAGCATCTCTTGCTCTTCAGTCAGCGAGAAGTCCATAGCTAGCCTACCTTCTTGAACTTGGGGAGCGTCAGTTCTTCCGATATGTCATCGAAAACGACCTCCACGGGCATGCCCGTCTCGATCTCTTCCGGCTTTACGTCGACCATGTTGCTGATGATTCGCACGCCCTCATCCATCTCCACGAGAACCACGGCGTAGGGGGCCTTGAAGCTGGGGTGTGGTGATTCCATATATGTCACCCAGCTGTGCACCTTGCCTCGGCCCTTCGACGGGGCCCACTCCTTCTCCACCGAGCGACACTTGGGACACACCGGCCTCGGCGGGTGGACGAGCGCGCCGCACCCCTTACACTTCTGGAACACCAACTCGTGCCGCTTGACGCCCTCCCAGAAACCCTGGTTGTCCCACATTATCGCGGGCATGGGTATCGGCTGCTCAGGATTGTACTGAATAGTCATCGGCTACCTCCCAGGATCAGAGCGCTGGCCGGCCCACCAGCCCCGGTCGCGACCAGCGACAGCCCTGCGTCCTTCACTTGGTTCGGGGACGTGCCCCTGATCTGGCGCGCGCCCTCAACGATGTGGTTCATTCCATAGATGTAACCCTCGCCAAGCGACCCGCCGGAGGTATTCATAGGCAGCGTTCCCCCGATCCTGATACGGTCTCCCCCTTCGCAGAAGGCGGCACCCTCCCCACGCCCGCAGAAGCCCAGAGCTTCGAGCTGCATGGGGACGAATGGGGAGTATGAGTCGTCGAGTTGGGCTACGTCGATGTCTTTCGTGCCAACGCCGGCCATCTCGAACGTCCTCTTCCCGGACTCCCGCACCTCCGCCAATTCGGCTATATCGGGCCGATAGTAGGTATTCTTCTCCTCGGTCTCGGGTACCATCGTCTGCGCCGCGCCGAGGATGTACACAGGCTTCTGTCTCAAGTCCCTGGCCTTCTCGGCAGTCGTTATCACCAGCGCTATCGCACAGTCAGCCTCCTCGTGGCAATCGAGGGCCTTAAGCGGCTCGACAATGCTCTGCGACTTCTGGTGGTCCTCTATCGTTATCGGCTTGTTGTAGTAGAGGCCATTCGGGTTCTTAGCACCATGCTCCCTGCAAACAGTGGTCACACAACCGAACTGCTTGCTCGTAGCCCCGAACTCGTGCATGTAGCGCCGGGCAACCATAGCGACCCGTCCGGCCTCAGACACGTGCCCGAACGGGGCGTGGAACGTCCACTGGAGCAAGTCGGCGGTCGACATCTGGCCGGACGTGCGCATGCTCGGTATCATGCGCACACCGGATGCCCCGTTCACTGCGCGATAGACGACGACGTAGTTTGCCACCCCCGCCACTACGCCGACGGCGGCACGGAGCACCATGGCGCAGGGAGCGCCATCCCACCGGCACTCCCCGAAGAAGGTGAGGTTGTCCATCCCCATCGAGCTCGTGACTGCGTGTTCGTCGGAGGCATCATCCGTCTGCTTCACGAGCCCGTCGATGTCCAGGGGAACGAGACCGGCATCATCCAGGGCGTCTCTGATCACTTCGCAGGACGCGCGCAGCTCGGTCTTCCCCGAGTTCCTGGAGAACTGGCTCATTCCGATGCCTACGATCGCCGCTTTCCCACTGATGTTGTTCATTGCATTATCCTCATCTGGCCTATACTTGCCTGCGCTTGAACTTGGGCAGAGTCAGGTCCTCTGCGACATCGTCGAAGACTACCTCAACCGGCATTCCCACGTACACTTCGTCAGGCTTCACGTCGTAGAGGTTGCTGATCATCCTCACGCCCTCCGTCATCTCCACGACGATGACTGTGTAGGGAACCTGTATCCCCGGATAGGACGCATTCGCGTAGACGAAGTTGACCCATGTGTAGACGATCCCCTTGCCGTCCGACTCCACCCACTCCTTCTCCGTCGAGAGGCACCTGGGGCACATCGGCCGCGGCCTGTGGACAAAGAGGCCACAATACTTGCACCTCTGAAACACAAGCTTGTGCTGCTTCACCGCGTCCCAGAAGCCCTGGTTGTCGGCATCGATGTAGGGGCGCAGGAGCGGGATCGCAGGATTGTACTCCATTACCATTTCCTACCTCCTCAAGAGGATGGCGCTCGTGGGCACGCCCAGACCGCCGGTTACCAGGCTCAGCTCGACATTGTCGACCTGCGCCGTGGAAGTGCCCCTGATCTGGCGCGTCGCCTCGGCTATCAGATTCATGCCGTGTATGTAGGCCTCCGAAAGATGGCCGCCCGACGTGTTGACAGGTATCTCTCCCTTGAGGCGGATTCGGTCGCCGCCCTGGCAGAATGCAGCACCCTCCCCCACCCCGCAGAACCCGTACTCCTCGAGCTGCATCGGGATCAAGGGCGTGAACGCATCATACAACTGGGCCACGTCGACATCCTTCGGGCGTACGCCGGTAACCCTCCAAAGCTCCTCGCCCGCGTACCACGACTCCGGGATTATCGATATCTTGGGCCTGAAGTAGCTCGTCATCATCTCGCCCTGGGTTGCGATACCCTGGGTCGCACCCATGATGTAGGCAGGCTTCTGCTTCAGGTCCTTTGCCCTGTCGGCGGAGGTCACGATGATGGCCACCGCGCCATCGGTGTCGAGGCAGCAGTCGAACAGCCGCAATGGCTCGACGATCATCCTTGACTCGAAGTAGTCCTTCAGCGTTATCGGCCTGCCGTAGAACATCGCCTTGGGGTTCATGCAGGCGTGCTCCCTGCAGACGACGGAGACCCAGCCCAGCTGCTCGGCGGTCGCCCCGAACTCGTACATGTACCGTGTAGTGAACATGGCAACCCAGCTGGGAGGGGTGGCGAGGCCGAACGGCATCAGGAATCCGTAATGGTCGTTCGGCGACATCATTACGCGCTCGACGCCCGGCACCCGCCCGTACCGGCGACCGGAACGCTCGTTCATGGCACGGTAGCAGACAACGCAGTCTGCCACTCCGGTTGCTACGGCCGCCGCCGCGTGCACCACGGTGGCGCAGCTCGCGCCGCCTCCCCAGCCACATTCGGCAAAGTACTTCAGGTTCGGTATGCCCAGAGAGCTGACGAGGTGCATCTCGTCGGTGTAGTCCATCGCGAACTTGACCAGGCCATCGATGTCCTCGACCTTGAGACCGGCATCGTCTACCGCAGCCAATATAGCCTCACAGGCCATCTGCTGCTCACTCCGGCCGGAGTCCTTCGAGAACTCGGTCGCCCCGATCCCGACAATCGCGACGTTGTCCTTGATCAGGTAGGCGTCCTTGCTGGGCCTGACTGTTGTCTGGTATCTCCTGCCCAGGTACTGGTCATACATCGCTGAGCCTCCTTAGCCCTTGCTCGGGAGCGCCACGGTCGCACTGCCCCAGGCGTGCGGCCCCATCGGCACAGTCAGGTTGAAGTCCACGTCCACGAGGTGTGCGCCGCCCTCGGTGTACTTCTTCGTAATGGTGCCGACACTGGTCAGGGCATCGCCTGGGAACACCGTAGCCCCGAGCCTGATCGTCATCTTCTTCAGTTCGCCCTCCGGACCGCTCCAGTCGGTCAGGAACTTGCCTATTAGACCGCCGGTGCTCAGTATATTCAGGAAGATGTCCTGGGCACCCTCGCGCTGGGCCGCTTCATGATCGTGGTGCACCGGGGTGAAGTCCCTTGTCGCGATGGCGGTGGCTACTATCGTGGTCCGCGTCATCAGCCGGGACTTTGCCGGCAACTCCTGACCTTCGCTCACATCTTCCCAGTAGATGGACTCGTAACCCATTGCTGCCCCTTTCGTCGAGCTGTCTAGCCCGTGGCTGGCTTGAACTTCAGCACGGTGAACGGCTGGATGCAAACGACGTCGCCATCCTGGTTCCTGTACGTGTATTCGGACGTGATGAAGTGTCCCGTGCCCAGCCTCGTCGTCTTCTCGGGCGACACGGTCACCAGCTTGATCGTGTAGCTCAGCCTGTCACCCGGCTTCATCGGCTTGAAGTACTCCTGCGAGGTAGTTGTCGCAACCACGCCGTAGTACCCGGCCTCATCCATCATCTGAACAGCCCTGGCCTGAGGGTCCGACATCTCCCTCTTGGGCCAGAGCGGCGGCATGCAGAACGCCTGCACCATCTGGGGCGGCGCTATCACGCCTCCGTACTTGCTCTTCTTCGCGTAATCTTCGTCCGAGTAGAGCGGGTTGCCATCCTCCATCGCCTCGCAGTAGTGCCGGATCATAGGCCGGTTCACCCCGTCGGGCGACTCGAACGGGCCCGCCTCCTCCCCGACCATTGCCTGAAGCTTCTCATATACCCCTTCGCTCATATCTGTTGACCTCCGAGTTATGTATGGTCGATGCTACATCGATCTTGGCATCCCGACGCCGGCCATGGCGATAATGTTCCTCTGGACCTCGCTGGCCCCACCCCCGAAGATGTACACGACGTCGCTGCGGAAGGCCTTCTCGACCCGGCCCTTGAGCGGCACCCACTTGGAGCTACCGTGCAGCTGGCCAAACTGGCCCATTATCTGCAGCAGCGAGCTGTTCACGCGCTGGTACAGCTCCGAGCCGAACACCTTTATCATGGAGGCCTCAGCGTAGGGCACAACGCCGTTCGTGACCAGCCACGCAACGTAGAAGTTCAGTACCCTCAACACCTCCTGCTCCATCATCAGCTCCGCCAGCTCTGCCCTTACCCACTCCTTCTCGATTACATAGGAGCCATCTATCTTCGTTTCCTTGGCCCACTGGATCGTGTCCTCTATGTTTCGCCTCATCGGCGCGGACGGGCTAAGCATGATCCGCTCGAAGTCGAGCTGCGTGGTGAGGTACTTCCACCCCATGTTCTCCTCGCCAACCAGACAGCTCTTCGGCACCCTGACGTCGTCGAAGAACGTGTAGTTGTTCCTCTCGCCCGGCATGGTATACAGCGGCTTGATGCTGATGCCCGGCGTGCTCATGGGGATAAGGAAGACCGAGAGGCCGTGGTGCTTCTTCGGAGCGTTGGGGTCGGTCCTTGCGGCGATCCAGATGTAGTCGCTGACATGCGCCAGACTGGTGAAGACCTTCTGGCCGTTGATCACGTATTCGTCGCCGTCCTTTACGGCAACGGTCTTCAGGGATGCCAGGTCTGTCCCGGCCTCCGGCTCAGTATAGCCTATGCAGACCTCCATCTCGCCCTTGAGTATCCTGGGCAGGTACTCGTTCTTCTGTTCTTCGCTACCATAGCGCATGATGGCCGGGCCGACCGTGTTCAGCGAGAGCATCGGCATAGGCGCATCGTAGTACGACGCGACCTCGTAGAAGATATGCTGGTCCATCGGGGACCGGCCCTGGCCACCGTACTCCTTGGGCCAGCCAACCCCCAGCCACCCGTCCCGCCCCATCTGCCTTACAAACTCCATGCAGAGCGGCGACTCAGAGTAAGCGAGCTCGTTGTCATCCCTCTCGGCCATCATCTCCGGAGTCATGTGAGTCTTCAGGTAGCTCTCGAAATCCTTCGCGAACTGCTCCTGCTCCGGTGTCAAAGCGAATTCCATATCAGTCCTCCAGGAACGACCCTTGCCGGTCCTTCAAGTCGCAATGTCAAGGCGCGATAGCCATGCTCAACTCGTTTGTTCACTCGTGGGCGGTAAGCCGAACAGCCGACGGCCTGGGGTTCAAGGGGAAACGCCGGCCCGCTGCAGCCGAACCAGCGAAGTTTGTGCGCTAGCCGGTAGGCGGTTCCGAGCATCGGTCGTAACGACCCTACGACAGCAATCGACCTGGGCTCGAAGAACGCACCCAGATCGGATCGGCTTCCTGATCTCAGATAGCTGTCTCCGCCTCGCAGCCGTTGTGATGATGGGCTCATGACAGCCAGTCTAGCTTCGGCCCTCCACCCACCGACGCGCCCCGAACTCGGACGAGTCGGGCTCGTTCTGCAATGTCATGAAGGCGTCGTCGCAGTAGTGCCAGGACTCGGCACGGCCCATATCCTCGACGGAGCGGCACGTGGCTTTGGTCATGGTCACCGCAGCCAGTCTACCCTGGGCAATCTTCCGCGCCAGGTCCTTCGCGCCCTCCAGCATCTGATCGGCTGGAAAGACCCTGTTCGCCAGCCCGATGCGGTGGGCCTCTTTCCCATCGATCACGTCGCCGGTCAGGCAAAGCTCCAACGCCTTGGAGACGCCGACTCTCCACGCCATATTGGCATTCGCGGCGGCCCCACCTATCCAGCCGAGGTTCTTCACATGCATGTCGCTGATCTGCGCCGTCTCAGAGACCACCATCAGGTCGCAGCTGAGCGCCAACTCGATCCCGCCCGCCGTACAGATCCCATCTATGGCGGCCATGGTGATCTTAGGGCACCAGCAGAGGTTCTCCAGTGTCGGCACCATCGCCGGCTTGGGCCTCCGCATGTCCCAGAACTGCTTCACAGGAGTCCAGCTCGGCCCGGTGACAACCTGCCCGCCTTCGCTCTGGAAGCCCGACATCTCCTTGAGATCAGCGCCGGCGCAGAAGCACGGCCTTCCATCGGCTCGCGGAGCGCCCGTGTAGATGATCACTTTCAGCTCGGGATCGGCCTCGAACTCCTGCCTAGCTTGGTCGAGCTCCTGCCACATCTTGACGTTGAGCGCGTTGAGACGCTCCGGCCTGTTCAGCGTAACGAGGACGAAACCGTCTTCCCTCTCGTACTTGATCGTCTCGTATGCCATCTCGGTCAGCCTCTCCTAGTCTCTGGTAATGCGGCCCTTCGCTACCCTCACATGCACTGCGCTATCGGCTTGAAGTACCTGATATCAAGAATGCTCGCCTCGCGCTCCGCTTTGAACACCGCCTGGACCCTCATGCCCACCCTGAGCTGCTCGGGCTCGACCTCGCCGAGCATGTGAACGAAGCCGGTGTCAGCTCCGTCCAACTGGACAATCCCGTAGATGACCGGGGCGTCTACGGGCTGGACGGGGTTGGGTTCGTGGCAGACGGTATAGGTAAGAAGCGTGCCTTTGTCGCTCACTTCAACCCACTCCTTCAGGTTAGCCAGGCAGTCCTTGCATATCGACCTGGCAGGAACGTAAACACGATTACACGCCGTGCATTTCGTGCCCATGATCCTCTTCTTGTCCCTGAGTTCGATGAGGAACCTGCTGCCTACTGCCCCGGCGGCGTACGTGTTCGGGATATATATCTGCCCGTGATATATCCAGACGTCCAGGCCTTCGAGCTTCTCAGTAGCGGTCTGCATCTTCCGGCCTCCCTACTTACCAATCTCCTTGAAGAATAGGATATCGCCCGGCCCCTGCCCTCTCTCGTCGTAGTCCTCTTTCCATACCGCCTGTACCCGCATACCAATCTTGATCTTGTCCTTGTCGGTCTCCTCAAGCCAGTGCCTGTAGTAGACGCCGTTGTCGAGAAGAATGGTGGCGCTCGCATGGGGATTGGCCCATTTCTCCCCGTAGTGCGGGTCCCACAGCGGAAACACCAAGTAGGTGTACTGGTACACCTCCCCTGTCTGGGGCATCTCTTCCCAGTCCCAGCCCATCTCGACCTTGCACTTCGGGCAGACAACTGTCGGGGGCAGCCAAATCTCCTTGCACTGCGGGCACCGGGTGCCGACTATCTTCTTGTTCTCCTTGGCTTCGGCATAGAAGTGCCCAAGGTACTTCCCGGTCGACCAGTCGTAGAGGCGGGGCTTGTTGAATTTAACTTGAATGTACTCCGGCTTCTTCTTCGCCTTTGCTTCAGCCATTCCGATGCCTCCCTAAAACCCTCTTCGGAGAAGGGTCAGGATCGTCCAATTGGGCCCCCCAAGCGCACTCGCAAGGGCTGTCTTGATATCCTTGGTGCACTGGTGTTCGCCCGCGTCGCCGCGAATCTGCAGAGCAGCCTCGGCCACCCGGATGGTAGGAGTCGCGCCGATGGGGTTCGTGGCAATGACCCCTCCGGATGGATTGATGGGAAACTCGCCCTCTATCTCAGTAATGCCCTTCTCAATCAGCTTCCAGCCCTCGCCCGGTCCGCAGAAGTGAAAATGCTCACAGAGGTTCATCTCCTCCCAATTGGAGGGCTCGTATATCTCGGCCATGTCGATGTCTTTGCGTGGATTCTTGATGCCATTTCGTTTGTACAGCCTCTCGCAGGCCACATGCTGCGTGTAGGTCTCCGTCCCCGTTGGATCGCCGAAGACGCCGGCCCGGAAGGGCTCCTGGTGCACGGTCTCGACATCCGCAACCCACACCGGCTTCTTCGTAATCTTCTTCGCTATGCTCTCGGAGGCGAAGACCAGCGCGCACGCGCCGCACGACTGGGGACAGAAGTCGAGCAGTCTCAAGGGCCAGACGAGATAGGGCGACTGCAGAACCTCGTCGACGGTCTTCAGGCCCAGCTTGAGATGTGAGTAGGGGTTCCTGCAAGCGTTGCGATCGGCCTTGAGCCGGACCATTGCCGCATGCTCTTCCTTGGCGCCGGACGTCTCCATATAGGAGAGCGCCTGTTTGGCAAACTCCCCGATTGCGCCGGTTGTCGCGCCCTTGCCCCACATCGGAGTGGCGGCAGCTGTGATGGCCGCTGTCGTATCGCCACAGTCTTGTTTCTCGAAACCGATGACCATGGCCAGATCGTACAGCCCCGACGCCACGAAATAGAAGCCTTCGCACACCACGGAACCGCCGCTCGTGCCGCCCGTGCAGACCTTGAGGCCGGGCTTGCCGAGCGCACCGACCTCACCGGCCATCCCGTGGTCCGGGAGATAGATGCCCTCGAAAGTCTCCATATTGCTGAAGAAGACAGCCTCTATGTCCTTGATGCTGAGTTGGGCGTCAGCCAGCGCGGCTCTGACAGCCTCGTTGACCATCTCGGGCTGGTTTACATCCGGGCGTCGTGCAGTGTGGTAAGTCTGTCCGATGCCTACAATCGCTACTCTGTTTGGCATGCCCTACCTCCGACTAGCTGTTCCCGAGGATCATCACGGCCTGGTGCTGCCCACAGATGCCGGTGACACCGTGGGCCAAAGCGGTGCGCGCACCGTCCACCTGCCGGTCGCCTGCCTTGCCCTGGAGCTGGAGTACGCATTCGGCAAGCCGGGCCATTCCGGCGACACACACGGGGTTGCCGGGCAGCACGCCTCCCGACGGATTCACCGGCAACCGGCCGCCCATCTTCGTAGCACCGGAATCGATCAGCTTGCCGCCCTCACCACGTTTGCATAACCCCAGGCCCTCCATCCACAGCAACCCCTGATACGAGTACTCTTCGGAGATCTCAGCTACATCTATCTGCCTAACAGGGTTCCTGATGCCGGCCATGCTATAGGCCTTCTTCGCAGCCTTCACGAGGGCATCACAGTCGGCAAGGTCCCGGTCGCCCAGATAATGAGTCTCGTAGCAGTTCGAAGCCCCCAATATCCAGACAGGCTTCTTAGTCAGCTTCTTGGCCTTCTTCCCCGTGCTGAGAATCATTGCGCACGCGCCATCCGACGTCGGCTTCGTGTCCAGACGCCTGATGGGTGACGACAACATCTTCGAGGCAAGAACGTCCTCAACAGTGATGTCCAACGCCTCCTGCGCCAACGGGTTGTTCCTGGCATTGGCGTGGTCTCTCACGGCAACCTTGGCACATTGTTCGGGAGCTATCCCGTACTTGTACATATAGCGCTTGGCCTGCATGGCCGCCGCTGACAGGAACTCGAGCCCCAATTGCCTCATCAGCGCCGGATCGAAGCTAGCGTTCTCGATTAGTCCCTTCTCACCTTGGGACTCCTTAGTATGTGACACCACCAGAACCAGGTCCTGGTGTCCCGATAAAATCTGGGACATGGCAACGTAGACCGCGTTCACACCGTCCTCGGCTACCTTGTCCTCGTGTCCAAGGTGCGCCCCCACTACATGTTGTATGTTCATGTTGGATATCGTTCTGCCATCCCAGAAGTCCTGGGAGCAGCTGACAGCCGAGTCGAACTCGGATAGTGTCAGGCCAGTCTCCTCGAGTACCTGCTTGACGGCTTCATAGGCCAATTCCTCCTCGTTCACTTCCGCCCTGTTCGGGTGGTACTTCGTTTGGCCCACCGCCACGATACCCACTCGCTCAGCCATACATACCTCCTTGGGGTGTCGCAGTCGGACGCCCGGCTCTGCCTGTGGCCCGACTATGTCCCGACGCGAGTCCTCTGATACCTTAGCACCATATCCGCAACGTTGATGCCCGAGTCCGTGGCCTGATGAACGCCAACCCCGTACCCGCCAGCGTCGGTACCAACGTAGAACAGCCCCTGTATAGGGGCCTTTGCCGACGGCTTGTACTTCGCACACTGGTTGACGAGTTGCCCCAGGCCAATGGTCTCACCACCCTGGCCGGGCAGCACCTGGTCACGCGTGAGCCGGCTGACGTGCCGCGTGTCGTAGCCTTCCTTGAACTCGATCGCGCCCTCCAGCTTGGGGAACACCTTCTTCAGCGTTGCCTCGCCCCGCTCCCGCCAGAGCCGCTTCTCACGTTCACTGATGTTCGGGTCTGCGGGGCACCAGTAGCCCGTCATCAGTATCTGCTTGCCGCGCGGCGCTGCCTTCGGGTCGTAGTTGGATGGGGCCTCGAAATAGACAACGCTCTCAGGGATACTGCCCGTCGACCTGGCCTTGTGGAACTTCTCCAGGCTCCACGGCGTATCCGCTGAGAAGATGACGCCGAACGGGGCATCGGTCACCTTCCTCTTCAGGAAGTAGCGCATGCCCATCATGCCCATGGAGGGGACGAGGTCCTTAACGTAATTGACATAACCCTTGTCGAAGTGCTCCTCGCCCACCAGCTTCAGCACCGTCGGCTGGATGCCCGCGTTACTCACCACGATAGGCGCATTGAATGTGCCCTTGTCTGTGGCAACGCCTGTGACCTTGCCACCATCTACCAGAATCCTCTCGGTCCTGGTCCGGAAGCTGACTTTGCCGCCGTTCTCGCCTACGGCCTGCACGTATGTCTCGGCAACCCGGCCGATTCCACCCTCACAGAAAAGTCCACCGCTACGCAGGATCATATCCTGGACAGTCCTGACCCCCTCCGACGCCGACAGCGTATCCACCGGTATCATGAACATCCCATCGCACATCAGGCTGATGAAGAACCCGTAGAGCGACTTCGGTATGTTGTATCGCCCGATCCAATCCTTGAAGTTAACGTCGTGCAGTGTGTTGATCTCGGCCGAGCCCATCATCGTCAGCTCGGTGAAGAACTGCAGCGCCACCTCGCGGTCCTGCTGGCTTATCTCGAGCCAGTCGAAGAGCATGTTCGGGTCCATCCCGCCGACCGGCATCTGGGGCATCTGAGAGTACTTGCCGGAGGGCGTCTTGTAGAAGCTCTGCGAACCCTCCGGCGCTACGAGCTTCACCCGACCCTCCATGCCCAACTCCTTGAGCACAGCCTCGAGCGAGTTGTTGAGGACCGGCGCAGTGATCACCACCCAGGCAGTGTAGGTAAACCCCCTCTTGGACAGCGCCATGGCCTTCCCACCGGCCTTGGCATTCTTCTCGAGGAGAAGTACCTTGAGACCTCTCTTCGCCAGCAGCGCAGCACACGAACTGCCACCGAAGCCGGCCCCTACCACGATTACGTCGTACTGTGCACTGGCCATGACAACCGCCCTCCCTTGGATTGCCTGCTACCTTCGATCAGCCTTTCGGCCCGCTCGACCTCCCCAGGAATGGACTACCGGCCAATGGAACGCAGAATGTCTAGAAGTCGCCGGGGTGCGAGGGATGCTTGTTGCCCCACTGCTTGGGTGAGAAAATCAGGCTAAGAACTGCAGCCTTGGCCATGCATGAAACGACCTTGGCGAGATCCCTGAAGTTCAGGCCTACCCGCAGCTTCCATTTCACAGGATCAGTCACGTCAACGTACATGATGAGGTAGTCACCCTGTCGCTGCAGGCTGTCCACGCTTCCGGTGAGCTCGGTCTTCCCCAAGCCGGTTGATCTCATCAACATAAACGCATTACCTCCCGTTTGCGGTTGTGACACTCACAGTATGTATCCCCTCTCCCGCGATACCGTGACGATCTCGGGCTCCTTCCACCACTTCTCGATCCCGCACTCCTCCGCCACCGTATTGGCGCAGACATAGCCCGGACCCCAGATCACGCATCCGCCGGGCCACACGTTCGCCCCTCCCACAAACAGGTTCTTGACCGGCGTGACGTTGTGGGAGCATTCCTGGTTGGGCCTCAGGTATCCCATCTGCAGTGGATGGTACTTACCCTGCTTGTAAGACCCCCTGACCATATTGGCGAACTTGTTCTGTATGTCAGCGGGGGTGGTGATGTTCCACCAGAGCACTTTCTCCTTGGTCATGTTGGGGGCATACCTTTGGAGTGTGGCCAACTGGTAGTCGGCTATCTCCTGCCGGTACTTGTACCTCAGCCACTTGTCGGAACCCCCGTCCTTGAGATCATACGGCGCCATCTGGGTGAGCAGCCCGGAGGACCTGCCCGGAGGTGCCTGGTATGGATCATGGACGCTGGGGAAAGAGGCTATGTAGCCTGCCCTCTCGGGCAGTTCCCCGGTGTCCATTATGTCCCACTGCTTCTTGAGGTCGGCACAGCTGTCATACCCCAGCACGTACATGAAGGCCTTGTCCACGTCCGGGTTGGAGTCGGCTGCCTTGAAGTGAGGAGGCTCCTCCAGCGCCAGATGCAGGTCACACAGGCTCCATTTCTCCCACTGCCAGGCCTTGACCATGTCAACGAAGTCGGACTCCAGCTTGTCCTCGCCGACGTACTTGAGGAAGGTCTGGTGTATGTCGATCGTGCTCACGACGGCCTTGTTGGCCATGTACTGGGTCCCGTCATCGAGCTCGACGCCTTTCGCCGTGCCATTCTCAACGATGATCCGCTTGATCTGGGCACTGGTGCGTATCTGGCCCTGGTTCTCGAAGATGGCCTTGAGCAAGGCATTCGAGACTCTATGAGAACCGCCTGCGGTGAGACGGTAGTTGGACATCCGGTTGAAATACAGGGGTATCAGGTATCCGACTCCCGACTGAGAGTAGTCAAGGCCCCAATGGCAGACCGCATACAGCATGAGGGTCTTGACATGATCATTCTCGAACCGCTCGTTGATCACATCTTCGGGGGTCTTCTCCGAGTAGGCAGTCAGCTTGCTGCCGAGCTCCGTCTGGTCCATCCTGGCGGCAGCAAGAGGAGCAGGCTCAGGTCTGACGAATGTCTGGGGACCGACGATCTCCCTCATGAGCTCTTCGCACTCGCGGTACATCTCGCGATAGGCGTCAGCGTCTTTCTGGGAGAGCTGGGCGATGGACTTGCATGTGCGTTCAACATCCGCATACACACAGACGCACTTGCCATCAGGCAGCGGCAACGCCCACTGGAGCTCGGGATGGATGTGCCTCACCCCGTAGACCTCTTCCAACTTGAAGTCGTTGTAGACGGGAGCGTAATCCACCATCATATGGAATATGGCATGGGTGTTGTGGAAGAACTCCGGGAGCGTGATCTGCTCGGTGGCCAGACCACCCCCGGCCTCGTACCGCTTCTCCAGCAGCAAGACCTTCTGGCCCGCCCTGCTGAGGTACGCACCGATCGCCAGCCCGTTGGGACCGCTGCCTATGATTATCACATCGTATTCCCTTGACATCGTGGCCTCCTACCATCAGGTATTCGCTTCAGTTGCCGTCACTCCTCGGGAAGCTGTCTCGGGTCTTCTTGACCGCCCAGCGGGTCTGTTCAACCAGCGAGTCCGGCTCTTCCTTGCCCGGCTCTTCCCAGGGTTTGCCCAAGCCCATGTCCGAGGCAATTATCTTATAGCAGTTGTACGCCTGGCTCGCGCTGGCCTCGCCGCCGAGATGCCAGAAGCCCCCCGTGCAATAGAGGTTCTGCACAGGCGTCCTGTGGTTCGCCAACTCCGGAGTCGGCCTGTTGTCCCCTCTTTGCGAGAGCGTCATATCGATTCCGGCGAAGTTGCCGTGAGGGGCGAGGTTCTTCATTCGCACATGGTCGAACGGGCTGTTCGTGTCGATACCGATGATGTTATCCCAGGTCATATTGGGCGCGTGCTTCTGCCAGACCGAGATCATGTCCTCCGCATACTTCTGTTTGAGCTTCAGCCAATCGCTCTCGGAAAGGTCGCTGGCGCGCGGACCCTGCATCTCGTTCTGGGCGACGTGCTTCCCCGGGGGCGCAAAGGACGGATCGGGGAGGCTGTGGCACCCGACCACCGGGTTCCAGTCCTCGATGGGCGGCAACATGCCCAGAGAAGCCCACTTGCATTCGTTGGCAATGTGTTCAGGGTCCGCGCTCTCTGCGAGGCCGAGCCACAGGGTCTCGCGTATATCGGGGTTGAACGCTTCGGCGCTGTACTTGGGAGGTTCGTGAAGAGCGAAGCTGTACCACATGAGGTTGCCGATATTGTTGGTTGAGAGGTTATCGACGCGGCGCGCGATCTTATCGCCGATCACATCTCTGCCCATCAGCTCCACCAGTTGCCAGGCGCTTAAGCCGGCGCTGACCACGAGCTTTCTCGCCTTGACCTCGCTGCCATCGGTGAGGTGGATGCCCGTGCAGGCCCCGTTTTCGATGAGGAACCTATCGACCTCAGCGTGGGTGAAGAACTTGCACCCGTTCTGCACCAGTATCTGGTGGCAGGCATGGGCAAACTGGTGTGTCCCGCCCCTGGCAAAAGAGATAGTTGGCAAAGTCCCGCACATGCCAAGTGTCTCACCACCCTGCTGGGGATCGTTCACACTGCGGCAGCCGGACACAACGAACCTGGCTATACAGTATTGGAGCTCCTGGCAGTCAAACCACTCTCTCACCGCACGAATCGGCGTCGCGGCGAGGACTAGAGCGTCCGGCTCGAAACCAGCCTCCAGGGCAAGCGGATATACAGCCATTTGCCTTTCGAGGTACTCCGGCGCAATCTTCCACTCACTAGGATTAAAGATCATGTCGATGTTGACCCGCTTAAGCTCGTCGCTCTGGAAGACGCTCCAGATCTTGAGCCACTTCTCAGCGTCGCTCTCGGAGAAACGGGCGATCTGCGCCGCTGTACGCTCCTGCGTCGGGTCGACCTTCTCGCTGTAGATGGAGAGACAAGTGTTGTTGTTGAGGAAGATACCGCCATCACTGCACAGATGCTGATCGAGCTGACCGCCGTACTCCCAAAACTCGGGGAAGTCGCGCCATAGCGGCGCGAAGTACCAGGGAAGCATGATATTCGCGTGTGTATTGCCACGGAACCCGGGGGCGGACAGCTCCTCGGTTGCCAGCCCGCCGCCTATCTCGTGCCTCCGCTCGAACACGCCGACGCTCATGCCCGCGTACTTGGTCAGGTACATTGCCAGCATCAGTGCCTTGCAACCACCTCCCGCTATTACCGCATCGAAAACAGCATCTGCCATATTCCAGTTACCCTCGCGCGCCGCCTTACATCAACTCTATCTCGCGGCACTCCTTGTCAATAATCAGGGTCGGCTCCGTTAGCTGCTGCACCTCTTCGGGAGTCCAGCCCGGCGCTACCTCTTTGAGAACGAGTCCCTTATCCGTCACCTCGATGACCGCAATGTCCGTTACTATCAGCTTCACGCACGCAGGTGCCGTCAGCTCATAGCTGCACTTCTTCACTATCCTGGGTTGGCCATCCTTCGTGACGTGGTTCATGGCAATGATGACTCGCTTGGCACCGAAAGCGAGGTCCATGGCCCCACCGATTGTGCCCACCTGCCTCTCCGGCACCATGTAGTTCGCCAAGTCGCCCTTGTCCGACACCTGATAGGCACCCATGACGCTGATGTCCAGGTGGCCGCCTCTCACCATCGCGAAGGACTCATCGTGGCTGAAGAAGCACATGCCGGGCTGCCGCTGGACTGTCTGCCCGCCCGCGTTGACCAGGTCGAGATCGCCCTCTCCGGGCAGCGTCACCTCGCCGAAGCCGAGTACACCGTTCTCACTATGAAATACGACCTCTCGTCCGGCAGGCACGAAGTTGGAGGCAAGCATGGGAATGCCTATGCCAAGGTTGACGTAGTTCCCGTCCTGGAACTCCTTGGCCACCCGAAGAGCGATTATCTGCCGGTCCAGTCTCTGCTTGTCCTTCAGGTCGTCGGTCATTGGGAACCCCCGCTCTCCTTGAGCTTCTTCGTCGCTTCGATCTCGGACCGGAACCTGGCCTGCGACTCCATGGCCTGCTCATCCGTTATCTCGCGGTCGTCAACCACTGCCTTGGGCCTCGCAACCACCCTGTCGACGTATATACCGGGTGTCACGATCGCTTCGGGATCGAGCTCGCCCAGCTCGACGATCTCGTCCACTTCCGCAATCGTCACCTTTGCCGCACCTGCCATGGTAGGATTGAACGTCCTTGACGTCCCCCGGTAGACAAGGTTACCCCACCGATCACCCTTGTGCGCGTGTATCAGCGCGAAGTCAGCCTTGATGGGCAGCTCGAGCAAATACTCCCGGCCATCGATGACCTTCTTCTCCTTGCCCTGCTCCACCACCGTACCGATGCCGGTGGGAACAAGTATGCCACCCAACCCAGCCCTCGCCGCCCTCACCCGCTCCGCCAACGTACCCTGTGGCACCATCTCGATGTCCACCTCGCCGGCCCGAAGCAGCTTCTCGAAGTTGTTGACGTACATGGCACTCACCGGAGCCGACACGATAGCCTTTCTGATGCGGCGATTCCGCACCAGGATATCCATATCCTCGGGGAACGGCGCGCCCTGCATCTTCCATACGTCGGCACCGAATCCCGAGCTGTTCGACACGGTGGTTATGTTCTTGATGCCTTTCCTGTCGAGAGCCTCCAGCAAGCAGCTCGGCATGCTGACCACCGTACCGAACCCACCGACCATAATCACAGCGCCGTCCTGGATGTCGGCCACAGCTTCATCGAAACTGGCTACTATCTTATTGATCGGCATGCGCCATCACCTCGATCTGGGCTGACAGTCTCCTACCGATACGAGTAGTTGGGTGGGGCCGAGTCCTGCACCCGCTTTCGTATCATCCGCATCGTCTCCACAAGGGAGTCTGGCTCTTCCTTGCCCTGCTCTTCCCAGGGTTTGCCCAGACCCATGTCAGTCGCGATCGACTTGTAGCAGTTGTATGACTCGGAAGCCCCGGCATTGGAACCTACATGCCAGCACCCGCCGGTGGCGTACAGGTTGGGTATCGGCGTGCGGTAGTTGGCCAGCTCAGGGGTGGGCCTGAACTCATTCACCTGGAACGGCACGCGGTCGATTCCTGCCATCGTACCGTTGGGTGCGAGGTTTCTCATGCGCAGATTGTCGTAGGGACTGTTGGTGTCAACGCCGATGATGTTGTCCCAGGTCATGTTGTGAGCATACTGCTCCCAGATGAGCATCAGGTTCTCCGCGTACCTCTTCTTGATCTCCAGCCATTCCTTCTCCGAGTGCACACGGGCCGGAGGTGACAGCTGCTCGTTCTGGACAACATGCTTGCCCGGCGGGGCATAGGAAGGATCGACCAGGCTATGGCAGCCTACCGTCGGGGCGTAGTCCTCCAAGGGAGGCCACTCCAGCAGCCTCTCATGCAGGCACTCGCGAGCTATGTGGATCGGGTCGGGGTCGGGCTGCAAGCCGAGCCACTGACACTCGTGTATGTCGGGATTGAAGGCTTCGGCCTTGTACTTCGGGGCTTCGTGCACCGCGAAGCTGTACCACATCAGGCAACCGAAGTCTCTCTGTATGAGTTCTACTCGCTTGGCCAGCTTCGAAGGAATATGCTCCCTTCCAATGATCTCGAAACACATCTGCTCGGGGGACAGACCGCAGACCGCTACCAGCTTCCTCGCCTTGATCTCGCTCCCGTCCCTCAGGCGGATTCCCGTAGCCTGCCCGTTCTCGATTATGGCCTTCTCCACGTGCGCGTGGGTGAAGAACTTGCAGCCCATCTGCACCAGGAGCTGATGGGCTGCGTGGGCTATCTGGTGGGTCCCGCCTCTGGCGAACCCTATCAACGGCAGTTGGGTAGCGAGTCCCATCGTCATCACACCCTGTCCCGGGTCATTGATGTCCACCACCGACGACACGGCAAACCTCAGAATGCAGGATTGTAGCTCCTGGCTCTCGAACCACTCCTGCGCCGTTCGCATCATGCTGCCCGTCATGAGCACTCCGTCGGGGAGCAGGTCTGCTTCGATCGTCAGGGGCGCGACCGCGACCTGCCTCTCCATGAACTCAGGCTTGGTCAGCCACTCCGGGGGGTTGAATACACTGTCAATCATCACTCGCATGTACTCGTCGCTTGTCGCGATCTTCCAGAGCTTGAGCCAGGTATCAGCATCCTTCTCGGAGAAGCGTGCGATCTCTTTCGCGGTGCGCTCCTGAGTCGGGTCGTGCTTCTCGCTGTAGATCGCCAAAGCGGTCTCGTTGTTCCTGAACACGAAGCCATCAGAGCACAGGTGTTGATCCCAGCGAGCGCCATAGTCCCAGAAATCGGGAAAGTCGCGCCATACCGCGTCGTAGTAGAACGGCAGGATGATGTTGGCATGGTCGTTGCCACGGAAACCGGGCGCTGACAGCTCCTCGGTGCACAGACAGCCGCCTATCTCATGCCTTCTCTCGAAGATGCCTACGCTCATGCCACCGTACTTGATCAGGTATAGCGCCAGCAACAGACCCTTGTTGCCACCTCCAACTATAACGGCATCAAACGCATCATCAGCCATGCTGACCCCCTTCAAGAGAAATCCGAGTCCACGAAACTCCAGCTACTGAATCTTGATTACGCTGCGAATGACCTCACCCTTCTCAAGAGCCTCAAAGGCCTCGTTCACCTGGTCCAGCGAATAGGTCTTACTGATGAGCTTGTCGAAGGGGAGCTTGCCATCCATGAACATGTCAATGTATCTGGGTATGTCCACCTGCGCCTTGATGTCGCCCTGGACGGTCCCCGTGATGGCCTTGCCCAGCAGGAACTCGTAGGACTGAATACTGACTGCAGTGCCTATCGCAGCCATCCCTGCCACCACACACTTTCCACCGCCGTGAATGGATGCATAGGCCTGCTCGATGACCTCCGCCTTGCCTGCCGTCTCGATGGCGTAGTCGGCTCCACCGCCTGTCACCTCCATGACCTTTCCCACCGGCTCGTCCTTCTTGTAGTTGACAGTGATGTCGGCACCGAACTCCTTGGCCATCGCCAGCTTCTTGTCATTACTGGCGATGGCTATGATCTTACCTGCCCCGGCGAGCCTGGCACCCATGACCGCGCTCAGGCCCACACCGCCCGTCCCCCATATCGCTACACTCTCGCCAGGCCTCACACCCGCCGTGTTGATCGCCGCACCGATCCCCGTCGCAACCCCGCAGCCAAGCAGGCAGACCTTGTCGAGCGGTGCATCATCACGTACCTTCACACACGATCGCTCGTGCACCACCGTGTACTCAGCGAAGCAGGCCAATCCAAAGAGATGGTGCAGCGCCTCATCTCCCGCGCTGAGACGCATACCGCATGAGATAGGCAGCACCCCACCCGCCATGACCGCCATGTTCTCAACACACATGGTGGGACGTCCTTCGACGCAGAACCGGCACTTGCCGCACGAGAACGAGACCATCATGACGACATGATCGCCCGGCTTCAGTGTCGTCACACCGGGCCCGACCTTCTCCACAATGCCCCCGCCTTCGTGACCCGCGACCATCGGCATTGCACAGTACATCTCACCCTTCATGAAATGCAGGTCGCTGTGACATACCCCGGAGGCCACAAGCTTCACCAGGACCTCGTTCACCTCCGGCTCCGCGAGTTTCACGTCCTCTATCTTCAGCTTTCCGTTGGGCTCACGACATACTGCAGCCTTCACTTTCCCCGTCCTCCTTTTCTCATTGTGGTGGTTACCTCTATCAGTCGAACATGCCCTTACCGGAACTCTCGGTGTTCGCCGGGCTGTGAAGCACATCCTCGTTCAGGAGACGACTGATCTCGTCTTCGGACAGGCCCAGGATATCTCGGGCTATCTCCTCGGTGTGCTCGCCGAGCATAGGTGCTGGTGTGCTCTGCATACCGGACACGCCTGACATTCTGAACGGGATGCCGGGATAGAGCCTCTTGCCCGCCACGGGATGGTCAAGCTCTATGACGGCCCCGTCCCACTTGAGCTGCGGATCCGCCAGTGTATCCGGTGCCCGCTGGACTACGCCTGCTGCCACACCAGCGGCTTGCAGAGTCTCCATGACTACATAGGCATCATGCTGCGAGGTCCATTCACGCACGTGCTCGTCCAACTCGTCCACATTCCTAAGGCGCGCCACCTGGTCGGCGAACTTGGGGTCGTCGGTCCATTCAGGATCGCCCAGGGCATCGCAGAAGGCGTACCACTCATCGTCCGTGAACACGGCAATGGCGCACCACTCATCGGCACCCTTGCACGCATAGCACCCGTGGGGAGCGGCGTACGCGCTTCGATTGCCCATGGGCTTCGGTACGTAATCGTTATAGGTATACTCGAGGTAGTGTTCGCCGATGAGGCTGACAGCCACCTCCGTTTGGGCCATGTCGATGAACTGGCCCTTGCCCGTCCGGCGACGGTAGTCGAGCGCAGCCAACGCAGCTATGACGGCATGCTTGCTCGCCATATGGTCCGGCAGTGGCGAGTTGGAGCCCACAGGGTACGGGTCATCGGGCTGTGCCCAGATCGACAACATGCCCGAGGCGGAAGAGAGCATCGGCCCGTAGGCCTGGTGCTCGCTGAACGGTCCGCCCCCACCGAATCCCTGACTGCTAACGTAGATGATATCGGGGTTGAGCTTGGCCACGCTCTCATAGTCAAAGCCGAGAGACCTCATGACGCCGCCACGGAAGTTCTCCACGAGGATATCCGCAGTCTTAATGAGCTGACTCACCAGATCCTTGCCCCTATCCGTCTTGAGGCTGACACCGAAGCTGCGCTTGCTGCGGTTGGCCTCATTGAACCCCGCGATGTTGTTGATATCGGGGCCAATTGTGCGCATGAAATCGAGGTTGTCTTTGGACTCGATCTTTATGACGTCTGCCCCCAACTCACCCAGTATCTTGCAGGCGTCGGGGCCCACTCCGCCTGTGCAGAAGCTGAGAACTCTAACGTTGTCCAAAGGCAACATGTGGCCCTCCAGACCTATATGACGCCTGCTCCCTTCAGCGCCACCAGATCATCCTTCGAATAACCGAGCTCCCCGCACAGAATCTCCTCGTTGTGCTCACCCAGGCACGGGGCAGGCCTGTGCATTGCAGCGGGAGTCTCCGACCACTTATAGGGAGGCCCGGGGTAATCAGCCTTGCCAGCCACAGGGTGATTCATCTCGACGAAGTAGTCCCTCGCCTTCGTATGCGGGCTATCGTAGAAGTCCTTTATGTTCAGAATGGGTGCGATAGGCACGCCCTCGCGCTTTCCCGCCTCGAACAGTTCCAGCATCGTGTACTTCTCTGTGAATCCCAACATCAATGCATACAGATCGTCTGCATTGCCGATGCGATACATGAAGCTCCGCCACTCCTCCATCATCAGCACTTCCGGGTTGCCGAGGACGCGCACCAGCGCGTCCCACTGCCGGGGTGTCAAGGCCACAACCCGGATCAACCCGTCCTTGCATGGATACACCGGATATACCGCCGCGCCCATCCTGGTCTCCGACGTAGGCGGGGGTCCGCCGGGGTTGAGAGCGTACGAGTAGTTGGGGACTATCCAAGGATAGAGGCCCATGCGAGAGCTCTCATGAACAGAGATATCTACGTGCTGCCCGCCACCAATGGCATCCCGCATGTACAGCGCCCCAAGGACAGCTATCGCCGTATGTACGGAGGCCGCATCGTAGGCCGGCGACCCCGGCTGCAACGCGGGCTCCTTGCCGGGATACCCGCTCGTAATCATGACGCCGGACATGGCGAAATCGACGAGATTCGAGCCCTTCCGGTACTTGTAGGGTCCGGAGCGACCGAACTCGGTCATACTGGCCATTACCAGATTCGGATTCAGCTCCCGGAGCGCTATGTAGTCGAGACCAAGGTCGGCCATGTCATCCGGGTCGCCATTCTCGATCAGGACGTCCGACACCTTCACCAGGGCCTGCAGAATGGCCCTGCCATCGTCGGTCTCTATATCAAGGGTCATGCCGCGCTTGTTGGCATTCCGATGGAGGAAGTGGAGACTCTTCTCCGGATGCGGCACGTCGTTTACGAAAGGAGGCATACTTCGCCCGGGGTCACCCTCCGGTCTCTCTATTTTGATGACGTCGGCACCCAGATCAGCGAACAGCTTGGCACAGTAGGCACCTCTGCTGTCGGTCAGATCCAAGACCCTGTAACCAGTCAGTGCACCTTTCTGACTATCTGCCATCTCCCGCCCCCAACTGACGTGCTAGCTCTGAACTCAATCCAGATGACGCAGCGCGCCACGAGGTGCAGCCAGCCCTGTGACTGGCACGAATGCAGCCTCGCATACAGGATACGACCCGCGAGCGTCGATGAGTATGGTGCTGGTTCCTGTTTGGCTTCACTTCCCTTTCCTGACGATCGACAGGGGTAGACTCCATACCCTCTAGGGTTGACACGGTGAGAGCAAGAGTGCTAACACCGACCAGCCGCCCTTGTACGAGTGCAGCAGGCAGTATCCTCTAGCCATCTAACAACGTTAAACCGCCGACGCCGTTCCTGGATAGCGCTATTCGCTCCCCGTGGTCTACTCTACGTATGTCTTGAGGTATCGCTCCATCTCGGGCGTTGGCTTCCACCACTTCGTCACCCCGAGGTCCTCGGCTACCTTGTTTGCGCCGAGGTAACCCGACCCACCCAGCACCATTCCTCCAGGGTAAGTCGAGGCACCGCACACGTAGAGTCCATCTATCGGAGTCGCCGTGCTCGAGCACTCCTGGTTAGGGCGGAACGAGGCCAGCTGCATAGGCGAGTAGTCGCCATGCTTGATGCCGCCACGCCTCATATTCGGGAACCTGGTCTCGATATCAACAGGGGTCTCAAACGTGGTCGCTATGATGTTCTCCTTCGTCATGTTGGGAGCAGCCTTCCGCCACTTCTCCAACACCTTCTCCTCGAGCTGCTTGCCCCTCTCCTCCCAGCCACCACCTATCTCATACGGTGCGTGCATCTGGAAGAAGGAAACGCTCTTGCCCGGCTTGTCGCTCAACGTCGGGTCGAAGATCGTCTGGCACGTTGCGTGCCCTCCGAACTCATCACCGATCTTCCCCCCGACAACGTTGTCCCAGTGCGCGAGGAGTTGATCGGTGCCCTCGATCCCGAACACCGTCATGAACGCATCGTTGATCCACGGGTCGTCGCACTTGTACTTCGGCGGCTCCTC
>CAZGDV010000029.1:0-18535 GCA_964524995.1 uncultured Dehalococcoidia bacterium
CGGCACGAAGGTGACTATCGACTGCATGGCGTGATAGCGGACGAAGTCGTTCTTCTTCTCGACGAAGATGAGTACCAGGCCACCAAGCCAGCCAACAGCGTAGGACAGGATGGCGGCCAGGTTTTGCTCCAGGCGAGCGCTGGTGCTGGTGTCCACATGGAGTCGAGTGCCGCACTGCTGGCAGAAACTAGCACCTTCCGGGTTGTTCTCCTCTCCGCACTTGGGACAGGTCATTATCGTTGTCACCTCCGAAGAGCTTGCCTGACTACGGCAGCTTCCAGGCTAGTCCCAGAACCATTTCTTCACCTTCCCGACTACCGAGAGGGCCAGTGCGATCAGAGCCAGAATCAAGGCAGCTATGCTCAAGCCAACGCCCGACGAACCTGCAGGCCCCGGCGGGCCCTGCTCTCCCTGAATCCCCTGCTCACCCTGCGGCCCCTCCGGCCCAATCGGGCCGGGATCACCCTGTGCGGCCGCTTCCCCTGGCACACCTGCGGGCCCCTCGGGCCCGATCGGCCCCTGTTCGCCCGGCACGCCCTGCTCTCCTTGCGGCCCGGTCGGGCCCTGTTCACCCTGAGGTCCAACCGGCCCCTGCGGCCCGGTAAGGTCAATTACGTCGAAAGCAGCACTGGCTTCGTCACCATAAGAGTCCCTCACCAGTATCGTATGGAAGCCATAGGAAGCCCCGGCGGGCACGGTGATGATGGCCGTGAAACCGCCGGTCTCCTGTCTGGTCGACGAGACAGCAGGTATCTCAGCCCCATCCCAGTAGACGGTGATACTCCACGGGGCATCGAAGTACGTCCCTACGATTATCACCGCTGAGGAGCCGGACGTCGGGTGCAGAGAAATGGCGGGTACCTGGGCCTGAACAACGGTGGCACAGCCGACTACCAGAACGATCACCAGGGCCACAGCCACGGTCATCCGCAAACACAATCTCATAGCACTCCTGCTCCTCTGATCCGAGGTCACCTCCAACTCGCTACGGGAACCAGAACCCGATGCCGCGCAGGTTCCTCCACCACCCGCCTGGGTCGCTGGTGAGTTGGTCCCAGCCCCCGGCCCAATGCACGGCATGGATGGCATACCAGATGAACATCGCTATGGCCGCGATCAGGATCGCTCGCCTGATCAACCTCAGAATGGCTCTCCACGAAGAGAAGAGGGGCTTGTTCTGCAGCTCACAATGCCCGAGCTGTGCCTGCCCCTCGAGCGGCGTTGCCGTCACCGTTATGTCGTACCGCTTCTCTATGCCCACGAACCAGTTCCGCTTCGGCCTCGCTACCATCGGCACCTCGACGGTCTGCCATGCGCGCACCTTGGTATCCTCCCTCTGGAAAACGAACCTGCACCCTTCCTCCAGGTCCGATGCCTGCAGGGAGCACTGAACGTCGCTGACACCGGTATTGACCACGCCGACACGGAATGTGCCCTTCCTGCGACCGGAGACGCGCATCGGTTTTATCTCGATCTTGAACTCCGGCTGAGGCAGCACGGTGAGCTTCCCGAGCAAGGTCGTCGCCTCCTCGGGGGAGGTCTGCGAGCGCACGGTCACAGCGAAGGGGTACTCCCCGTCCAGGACGCCTTCCTTCTTGGGCGGCTGGAAGGACAGCCTAACCTGGTCCGAGGCCTGAGGCATGAGGGCGATGCTGGATGCTGAGCGTATGCACCACGTCTCATCCACGCCGTCGACCTCGACCATGAACTTGTCGACGATCTCACCCACGTTTTGCACTGCGAGAGTTATGTCAACCGGCATGATACCGGCGGTAGCCTCGACCTCTGTCGCGGAGAGTGAGGCCTTGATTCTCTCGGAAGAGGCTGTTTCGGGCAGAGCGCGGGGGCGGACCTCCACAGTGCGGCTGGCAGACTTCCGCTTGTTGACCGCGGTTAGCGCCAGGGTCATCGGCGCGGTCGGACGCACGATAACGTGGCCTTCTGCGGCTACGACATCGTCTCCCAGCTTCACCTCCCGTGCCCTCCTCACCGACCAGGCGATCCTGTACTCACGCTGGTCCTGGGAGGCCGCGCTGAAACTGTCTATGATCGGCTGGCGGGACAAGCTCGGCCGCCTGATACGCGGGCATCGAAATCGTATCGACCGCAGGCGGCGCAGTGGCCGCAGCGACAGGCGTATCCTTCGCCGGCCACCGGGCTCGCGCCTCAGCCCTTCACGGACGCTCGCCGTCCACGCGGTGCACACGAATGCCGCCTGGTCCGTCGCGGCATCCTCACGAAGCTGGCTGCAGCAGACCGGACAGTAGATCGACGTACCTTCTTCGCCGATACGTGTCTTGTTCAGACGCGTGTAGAGAAAGGCCTCGAATCCCTCGTACGCGGCCTGGACCTTGTCACTATATCGGGGAAGCGATATGTTTATTCCCTGCGGCCTCGTTCGCAGCAAGTGGCCGCAGTACGGGCAGTAGCCCGGACGCGGCCCCCCATCCTCGCCCAGCGGGACCGCGCCAGCTTCGAACGCGAACTCCTTCTCCCCGCCGAAGTAGGCGAGCGGGCCAGGCCGCACTTCCAGTCCGGTCGTCGCCGTCGCGCCGGCGCCTACCGCCATCCTGTCGTTGTCGAAGCGATATCTGAGCCTGTTCCTGGCATCGCACGCCTCGAGGTAGGCTGTCACCTCCCTCTTACTCAGGTTCGTGACGGCCACCTGATACATAGCCCTCCGGCCCGTATTCCGCTCCGGCGTGATGTGTAATTCGAGCCCGAGGGACTCGCCGATCTCCAGGACCGCCTCGACGGCAGTCTTCGCCTCGGGGTTCTCCTGCGACGTGATTACGACTCGGAAAGGGTAAGAGCCTGGTGTCTTCTCGGCTTCCTTGGGCGGGTGGAGGACGATATTCAGTTCATCCTGGTCGTTGGGGAACAATGCAACGCTGGATACCGGTAGCGTGTACCACGCCGAGTCAAGTCCGTCTATGCCAACCGTCAACTGGTCTATTGTCTGCCCGGTGTTGCGTATCTTCGCTGTCAGCTCCGCAGTGTCGCCGGCAGCCAAAGTGACCGCCGCCGGCTCGACTCCGATCTCTACCGTATCAGCCATTCACCATCTCCTGATTCTCCTCCTGCCCTCGACGGGAATCCGCCTGCACGGTAGGCTGTCACGCCCTGCTGTACGCGA
Organism: uncultured Dehalococcoidia bacterium; assembly: GCA_964524995.1. Taxonomy (GTDB): domain Bacteria; phylum Chloroflexota; class Dehalococcoidia; order SZUA-161; family SZUA-161; genus CAZGDV01. Next base: position 3,137 of record CAZGDV010000029.1, read on the forward strand.
TGAAATTGGCAGCCATCTCGACAGCCGCCCTGATCATCTCGCGGGACAAGGGTGTGCCCTGGTATCCACCAGCCCATGCACAGCCATAATCCCCGCTGCTGTAGATCATCTTCCCGCCTTCCAGGATCATTCCCCGTTGGGCTCCCTCCGGAACCTGCGTGAATACGTGACCAGCGCTCAGGAGCGGATGGCCGCGCTGAACATTCTCCAGCTTCCGATCGAGCTTCCCTGCCAGTTGGTTGAAGGCCAGTCCGAACTCCTTGGCTGCCTTCGCCGCCTCCTCACCATCGCCGTCCGCACAACCGTCGGCGATCACGGTGCCCCCCGACTCCAGGAAGTGGCCGAGGGCATCCTGCTGCTTCTCAGTCAACTCAAAACTGCCGCTCCCGGTGAGATACACCAGGTTACAGCCGGTTATCTCCTTGTCAATTGAACCGTTCAACTCCAAATGAACGGCCAAATTATACATCAGGTTGATCTCCCTAGCCAGATTATGCAGCCCCAAAACGTGGAGGTTCTTGTCAGCCTCGCCCAACACCGCATGACGTACCGTAATGGTCTCCTTCTCCACGACCGGCGCTGGTGGTGCAGCAGATGCCCGCTTCTCTTCGACGGGCTCCGGCGGTGGGGGTGGCGGCGGCGGTGGGGCAGCGGACTCCGTGGCAGCAGGCAAAGCGCTGCGGCGATGGCGTGTGTCGATCTCATTCTTGCCGGGGCGTGCCGCGTTCTTGGCCTTCTTCACGGACGAGTCCGACGGATCGAAATCGATTCGAGCCAGCTCGATATGGGGCTCCTTCGGCAGCTTGTCGGTCTCTTGAATCCTGTAGGCTTCCAGAATCCGGGTCGGTTGACCACCCTCAGGCGGCTGGTAGGGCCCCTCGGGCACCTCCCGGAACTGCATGACGAGATAGACTGTCCCCGCCTCCTTGGTCTTGAGCTGATGGCGATGGGCCTGGGAGACAACTATGCTGTTGCCCAGCGGGTCCACGCCCATTCCGGGCTGGACGGTGACAGACAGATCAGCGGGATCATTCGCTGTTACCTCCAGGCCCCCCACTATGCCGGTCCCATGGAAGGCCAACACGTGGAGCCTCTGCTGGTCCCGGTGATACGTATGCGCGTCCTGCCATGTGTCTGAGTCTACTATCAACCCCTCGAAAGGGTTCTCCCTCTTGAGCCGAAAGCCCACGACATCCTTAAGCTCCATTCTTGCCCTCCCCTTGTCTCTCCCTCTGCCTGATCAGCAGAGTGTAGTTCGTGTGCGCTGGCTTCTGAGATTCAATAATCGTCCTGAGGCGTTCAACATCCACTGGATCAGAACCCTCCATATCGAGGGTCACGGAGAAATGGTTGGCCTCTTCGGCACCGCCTCCGAGGACCGTGTTCTCGCCCAGCCTCGTCTGCGGGCCTAGCACCATCCCCGGCGCTTCCTCGACTATGGAAGGCTCAACACCGGTAAATATCCTCAGGTATTCAGTCAGGCCCTTCTTCGTCCCCCGCCACCGGTACAGCTCCGCCCCATCCCTGAGGAGCCTGCGGCGCTCGCCCGGTGGTATTCTGCGATCGAGGCACAGGCCCAGCCAGGAGGTCAGCCATGGCACGAAGGACTCGGGCGCTATCAGCGGATCGAAGTAGAAATGACTGTTGTCAACGGTACGCTCGATGGGGTCGAGTATGCTCTGGAATATGAGCAGGAAACGCCCCATGAACTCGTCCGTATCAAGTCGGTAGCCCGCGCCCGGAATCGTCTTGAGGTAGTGAGGTGTCGAGGGTTCCGGCTCGAGCTTGAGCTTGATCGCCTCCACCAGCTGAGTGATCTCGAATTCGTCCGGCGGCGTGCCGTTCTGCGGCCTGACTACCGCCATCTTCGCGATCTCGTCGGCAGTCCACTCGCTGCCCTGCCGCTCGTAGAGGAAGGCAAGCAGGTCGAACTCCTGCTCGCTCATCGACACCTCGTCGCCGGCGACCCAGGCCTTTCTCGCCCCCACGTTGACCACGAGCTCTCTCCGAAACAGAGCCGGCAGGTACTGCAGGTAACGGCTCTGCAGCTTCTGGCAACCGGTATCGTCTACTGCCTGCATCTCACGTCCCCTTCACGTGGCTTGTCCCGTCCGGACCGGCCTATAATACTATTTCGGCCCTGTGTTTGTGGGAGCAGATAATGGTGTCCCGGGCGACAGTCATCTGGGTCACGGCGTCCCGCCGCTCCTCCGTCTCAGGGTCCACCGGATATATCTTGATATCCTCTACATAGCCGAAGTCGTTGGCCGCCTGAATCGCAGCATACACCTCGGATAGTGTCAGGCTGCCGCCGAACGGCCATCCCGTGCCGTCAGGGCCGCCGGTTACCGGATTGATGTAGCTGTACAACCGCTCCTCGACCAAGGCCGAGGCCTCTACAGGGTCAATTCCAGCCATACCCCGCATTCGCACTTCGACCGCCACAGGAGCGTATCGGGGAGGGCTGATCTCCAACCGCGTCCCCAACAACCTACGCTCATCGAGAAACGCTCGTACCTCCTCGCGCAGCTGCTTGCCCAGGTCGAGCTCTTCAATGGCGATATACCGGTCGGCATCGGCGACCTTGGGCACAAGCAGAAGCCTGACCGCACCCGGCTTGATTGTTACCTCATCACCGCTGTCACTCGGGGAAAGGCACCTGGCGCGGGCCACCAACGAAGAAGCCTCCATCGCCAGATTCTCGAAGTCTTCGGCGGTCACGGCTCTGGTGAGTGTCCCCAATGCCCGTGGCGCTCGCATCTTGGCGTTTTCGATCGTCTCCGCATCGACCCCGCCCATGGCACCATACAGGTTCGTCACAGAGCCGACATAGGGAATAGAGGACTTGGGCACTGTGATAGTGCCCGGCCCCACATTGCCAACGGAGCCACCCCCGATTCGATAAGAGTTGAAACGGATCTGCCGGCCCGACGGCGGTACCATCCCGTACTGCAGCTCCTGACCGCTCGGCTGCCTTATCGACGGGCCAAAGGCGATCTCACCCGACACGCTGTCACAGGTGAAATGGCGATCTTCCGGGCCCGATTGCGAGAAGTCCGGCACCTCTTCCCATGCTTCGAACTCCCCGGTAGTCTGCGTCTCGACCTCTATCGTCTCGCCGGGCTCCCTGGTCAGAACGGGGACATACTGAAGCGTGAAGGTCTGCCCGTGAGTCCCAGCGCTCCTGCCCAGGACCTCCCCGGTGATTCTTGTCGCGTGGCTGACCGGCACCGTGCCACCGATGCACTGACAATCGATGCTCGTTACCTTTGGAGAGGAATGATACGGCCTCTGTCCCTCACGAGTAGCGGTGGCCCTGCATCGTATCCAGTACGCCTGCGTTCCGCCTATCTGGACAAGCGTGCGGCCGTACGGGATGTGCAGAATGACCTGGCCTTCCGTGTTCAGGCCGCCGGTCGTGTCTTTCTCAACCCTCAGGGCTGACCAACGGTCGTGCTCCTCGTCCCAGGACTCCCAAGCCAGCGGCGGGTCCCTGGGATCAACGCCTATGCCTTCAATCAAGCTCGCGATCTCTAGCAGCAGGGTCTGGGCGCTGATATCCTGCTCGAAGCCGAGATAGAGAGCGTTGTTCTCTTGCGGCGTCTCTTCGAAAATGGACACGCGGCGGTCGGGGAGTCTGAGCGTAGGCATGCAGTCCTCGAACCCGGAGCCATCGGCAGAGGTCAGGGCATGAGCCAGGGTTGGGATGATGACGGTGAGGTCGCTGCCAGTCGAGAACGTTACAGCCTCCCGAGTCTCGGTGCGGACGGTGGCTACCTCAGTCCAGCGGGGTATCGTCACGGGCTCGGTCGGGGGCGCTGAGAGACGAAAGGTCACATCCGCCCTCGCCGGCTTGGGCGGCTCCAGCTTCACGCCTATGAGCTCCATGAACTTGATGTAGTTCTTCTCAGGAACCCTGTTCAACCGGTAGAGCAGTATCTCTACCATCCAGGCGAAGAGCTCGATCACTGCGATGCCCGGATCGCTCAAGTTATGATCGGTCCATTCCGGGCAGTAGCGAGGTATCAGCGAGCGGGCCTCGCTCACTAGGTCCTGGAAGGTTCTGTCGTCTAGCTTCGGTGCTGGAAGCGCCATTTGAGTCCTCCTCAGTCAGTTCAGACAGAGAGATAGAACGGATATACAAGACTACGGGTATCGCTCGTGGCCTTCACCTTGTACACGATATTGACCAGGAGCCGCGACGTGTCGGTCGAGTCTGCGTTTACATCCACGTTGACGACCTCGATCCGGGGCTCCCACCAGCCCAGGGCCTCCTCCACATACTGCTGCATCAGGCCCCAGGTCGTGGCGTCGTTCGGCGCGAAGACCAGCTCATGTATGCGGCTGCCGAACAGCGGCCTCATGCGACGTTCACCGCGCGCGGTGCCGAGAATGATCCTTATCGACTCGTCGATGTCTCTCTCCCGGCGGGACATGGCCAGCCCGCCCCGGCCATCCACACACGGCGGAAACTGGAAACCGGTGCCCAGGATATCGGTTACCACAGTATCGCCATTCATGTCGCTAGCCTCCTATCATCACCGTGCTCGTGGCAACTACCGTACCCACCGGAGCGTCAACAGGGTCGTTGCAGGTCATCGCGGTGTCGCCGGCCCGTGCCGCCGGTTTGTTGTTGATGAGCACCGTCGAGCTGCCCATCGTTATCTTGCCCTGGTTGGTGGGCGGCTTCTGGAAAGGCCCGCCCTGGGGGACATGAGGTGGGGTGTTCGTGGCCGTGCTGTTCACCGTGGCGGCCCCGCGTCCCTCTATAAGCACATCTGTGCTCGTGCCGCTGTTGATGATGCCGACGAAGGGATGCGGTATCGGCGTAGGCACGGTCGCGCCAGCGGCTGCGGGTACCAAGATGATATGTATATCCGTTGCCGTTATCTGGTCACCCTGCTTAGCTGCTGGTGGACTCATATCCTCACACTCACCACAATGCTAGTTCAGCTTGATCGTCGCGCCCTTAATCGTCATCATGCCCGATGCCTCGAGATTCATGTTGCCGCTGGCCTTCACGGTGGCGCTGCTGCTGGCCTGTATCTCGACCTGATTGCCCTTCAGAATAGCCTTGCCACTTGCCTCGACGGTAACGTCCTGGGCCTCGACCGTCGCACTGTCATTGGCCTTCACTATCACTTCGCCGTCGGAGACGATCTCGATCTTGCTGTCGTTCTCCGACAACTTCAGCATATAAGCCTCGTCCGGGTTGGCAATGGTGACGCTGTTGTTCTCATCATCGAGGACTATCTTGGTGCCCGTGCGCGTCACTATCTGGCGGATGTTGACCTCACCGTTGGACAGGCACTCCCCCGAGGAAGTAGGCGGTTCGTTCGCCTCGCTCCACAGGCCGCCGATGATCAGCGGCTTCTGTATGTTCCCGTGCTCGAAGAGCACAAGCACCTCATCGTCCACCTCCGGCTGCCACTGCAGGCCACGCTGCTTTCCCGCCCCCGGGGCCACCAGCCGCGCCCATGCGCTCTCCTCGTCATTTTTCAGAGACGGTATCTTCACCTTCACCCGCCCCTGGTTGTCGGGGTCGTCGTTGTTGGTAACCACGCCGATTACCGGCCCGACACCACCCCTGCCCCTCCCCTTGTCGCCCGATAGCAGCTCGCTGATCGTGGCAGAATGCCGCCCACCGGCCGTAAACTCTGTCACGTAGCCGGTCGTGTCGTACCGGTGCAGAGCGTGCGTGACCCTGTACGTGCCGCTGAAGCGGTCTCCGACCCCCTCGATCCTGACCGTCAGCCCGGATTGGACAGCCGGATTACCGAAGCATTGGCAATGAGCCTCGATGAAACGCTGGCCGATCTCGTCCAGAATAGACTGCGCAAGCTCGTCCGCCTCAGCCTGACTACCTACAGGCCGGTCGACGACGATCTCCTGTCCAGCCTCGCCGAAGGCCTGCTGCGCCACCTCTCCACCCTGCTGACGCTCGCCTATCTGCGGCGTGTCGCTCGGCTCGGTTGCCTTGCCCACGATCTGCTCCTGCTTGTTGTGGTCCCACCCCTGGACAATCACTTCGGAGACTTGTCTGCTCGTGCTCATGCGGCCGTTGAACCGCATAAGGTTCTCACCCCATCTGAGCGTCGGCGTGTTATCTCCAGCATCCGGTGTCTGCACGAAATGGAGCTTCCCCTCTTCGACGAACACCCTGTAGCCAACCCGCTCGGCTCTCGCGTTCAGGAACTCCCAATCGGTCATATTGTCCTGAATAACGTATTCATGCACCTGACGTGTGGAGTCCACCTGGCTTTGCAGATTGGCGTTCTGCGCAACCTTGCTGGCGATATCACTGTCCGTCATCTGGATATAGGTAGCGGTCTTCTTCCCCCTGTTCAGGCGATGCGACTTGTCGTAGCCACGCAGGATCAGGCTCGCGCTGGTCGGGCCGGTGAGGACAGGCTCGATCGCCGTGATCTCGCCGGTTAAGAGCTTGGTCCTCGATGTACTCTCGCCGGTGGCGATCTCCACGCTCTTCCCGATCGAGAACGTGTTGTCATCGATCCACCTCAGGGAGGCATCCTGGAGATGTATGGCGAACATATCGGGCAACGTGAGGCTGTCGTCCACCTCGACGGAGATAATGCTGTCTATGATCTCGCGAGACGCCTCTGTGCCGTCGAATTTCAGGTATATGCTGGAGCTGATTTGTGCCGTAGTCACAGCCTTCTCTTTCCCCTAGGTACTGATCGGAGCGATTGCGAGCATCTGCCCGGCCCGCACCTTCATCGGGCTGTCCAGATGGTTCACTTCCGCTATGTGACGCCACTGCGCAGCGTCCCCATACTCCTGATATGCGATCAGGTCCAGTGTGTCCCCTTCTCTGATCCTCCTCATCTTGTAGCCCGGCTTGCTGTATGTGGTCGGATTCTGGCTCGGGAACTTGCCCTCTTCGAAGACCTGCTGGAACGTAACATTGAGGGTGGACCTCACCGGAGTGCCATTCGCCAGGAACAGCGTGAACTTCTGGTTTATGCTGGTAATCACAGCCTTGAAGGACCAGAACTTGCCCCACATGAACTGGCATCGGGGAGGCTCCTTCTCATCCTTCGGCACCTCCATGAGCTTCCATATCTTGTTGGTATGGTTGCGCACGTCCAGGGCCGCCTCATATGTGTCGAAGAATAGCTCCATGGTCAGCTTGAACGGCTGCCCGCCTCCGAAGTCGTACTTGGGGACGTTCCCCTCCTTGACATCCTTCTTGGTCCATGTGTTCGTCTTGGTCAATGAGTACTCTTTGGGCCGGAACATACACCCTATCATCTCTCCGGTCCCCAGGTTCACTATCGTTGCCGCTTGAGATCCGCCATCCTGCAATGCCATCGTTGCCTCCTAGACCCTGTGCCGGTGATGTGCCTCCACCCCCAACCTACCTGCACGCAAGGCGTTCCCTCTCCGTGGCCAGTCTCCTCTTGATGATTGCATATACCTCACGCGCCAGGCGCTCGACATCCACCTCCCCACCACCACCACCCTCTTCGCCCTCACTTTCGGCCGCAGACCCGGTCTCTTGCCCCTCCGCGCGCTGGACGAGGCCGGCGCTCGCTTCAGAGAAGCCGCCATGCGCCCATCCCCGCCCTCCCCCGTCATCGACAACGCGCTCGATCCAGCCGCGATCCCCTTCGGAACGGGCCGGTTGCACAACGTCCGGCAACGGCCCAGCCGCCCGGATGCTCTCAGCTTCGCTCTCCGCGAACCGATCCCCGGAGTATGCGGAACGCTCGATATCGGAAGCCAATGCGTCCGCACTGAGGAAAAGCGGCCCCGCTCCAGACCTCGAATGAGGAGAAGCCTGAACGCGCTTCCCCTCGGCCCGAGGAGGTACAGACGCACCAGGGACAGCCGGGCTGCGGTATACACGCTCATTCGCAGCTACCTCGGGGACAGACCGGTCGATCCAGTCGCGTGTCTCCCGTGCATCCGAGCCGGCGGCCTCCGAACCTGAATATCTTCCCACGACTTCCCGAGACAGATCATGCTTCACGTCCAGGTGCCGCAAGATCAACGGTGGTACATCCCGGCGCTGCACCAGCGGAATACCAGTAGCGGGACGACCGGCGATCGGCTCCGGCGCTTCCGTATCATCGCCAGCCGACCCGGCGTATCGCTGCACCGAGGGCTGCGCCGTATCGGTAGAGGCCGGTTCGCCGCCGGCATGAGGTACGTCCGGCTCGCGATGCGGCTGTCCCCGGCCTTCGATGGGTCGCAGAGGCTTCGCGATAGGACTTCGCTGTACTTCGGCACCGGCACCGGGCTCCGAGAACACGATCTCAGCGGAACTCGGGCCCTCACCGGCCGGGACAGCCGCGCTCTCTCCATCCACCATCGTGGTGGTCTCGCGGTCGGCCTTCGCATCCACACGGCCGGCCATCGGAGGTCTCTCCGGCCCGGCCTGCCCGGCGTCGGGTCCTTCCAGTCCAGTTGCCGGCCGAGTCTCAGCGGGCGGCTTCAGCCGCATCACTTCCTCGGGAGCCAATCGTACGTCCGCTGATCCAGCCTCGCGTGCCGTCGGAATCGCCGTGTCTTCGACCTGTTCCTGCTCCTCTGTAGTAGCGTCCTCCATCCTGCCCAACACCGGTGAGGATGGCTGCCCCGCGATGCCTGCCAGATCATTCACAAAAGCGCTCGAAGAGGCTTGAGCGGCTGTAGTGAACGGAGGCTGGGACACAGCGATGTCCAAACGTCGAGTTGGGGAATCGGGCTCCCGCCGCTTCGAGCTACGGGCAGCAGACACCACCAGCGGCTTTGCCGGAATCTCAGGCCCTTTGCTCGAAGTTGGTCGTGGAGGCCCTTCCCCGATTACCACCCCCTGCTCGACGCTCTCCGCCGGAGCGCTTGTGACGGTATCGACACCACGTTCCGAAGGCGGTGCATGGTCGGGCTCCTCCAGAACCGCCTCGTCAGCGGCGGGCGCTACACTTGCCGCGCGCTGAAGCGTGCTCTCCTGAGCAACCGGGACGCGCCGATCCTCAAGTTCCTGGGGCGCGCTCTCGGCCGCACCGGCATCGAGGGGACTGCGCCGGGACAAAGGATGCTCCGTGGCTGCCAACGGAACCACCGGAGTGACGACCCCCATCCTCTGGAGTGACGGCCCTGCCTGACCGATCTTAGGAGGCTCAGGTATCGCTCGTCTCTGTCTCGGTGGAGAACCGGCCGGACCTTCTGAGGCTGGCGCTGAGTCGCTCCTACTGTCTATCTCAGACCCCAGTGTCTCACCCATTTGCGGAGCGATATCGGAGAAACCGGCCTCCGGCGAATCCGCCATCGGGTCATAGGCATCCTCCGACCTCTCCCACCCAGCGTCATGGGCTTCGGCCTGCGACCAATCATCGTAGCGCGGCAGACTGTAGTCATCTGATCTGCTGGTCGATGGCCTATCCCTGTCCACCCAGAGCCTTGATATGGGCCGCAGCGCGAAATCGGCCGCTTGCAGGGATTGAATGATGTTGCGGGATACGCGCCCAATGTTTGCACTGAGAGCCCTGCCCCACCCGGCCCTGTCCAGCACCTGGCGAGACAGCACGGGACCGCTCGCGAGCCTGCTGATAGACGATGCATTAACTGATGACCCTAAGCGTCCCGCTATCCATCCGACGAGGCGCGCCGGACGTGCAGTGATACCGGAGGCGAACTCCTGCGCTGTCGCCTGCCAGCTGTCGCCGTGCGATTCTCCGCGCTTGTCCTCAGTCACCGTAACGGCTACTCCCTAATCGATGCTCATTCCCTCGTGGACGAACTCCAGGGTCTCGATGGATATGGAGTTGTCATTGGCCTTGAACGCGGGCCCCGACCACTTCCTGGGGTACGCGTTGGTGAGGTTCCATCGCCTGACCTCGTCGCCCTTCTGGTTATAGAGCACGATCGACATGTTCTTGCGCTCGATGCGACCATAGGCCGCCTTGTCAAACCAATCCCATAGCTCATTCGAGTCCGTCACGCCACGCTTCAGTACTACGTTGGGGAACTTGACCCTGCCCGGCAGCTTGAGCGTGAACTGGTTATTGCCGCCTTCCTGGTACTCGAGTATCTCTACCTCAGCCTCGAGGCCGGAAGCCTCGTCGAACTGCGCTGTCTGTATGTCCTGAATCTCCACGTAGAACTTGGCGTTAGCTAACGGGTCAACCCGTTTGCCTGTCATCGGCATCGTCTCTCTCCATAGCCCGGTGTCTGTTTCGTTCCAGACCTACCCTGCCCTTCTCTCCCTTTCGATAGTCAGGTCGCGGCAAATCATGCGATAGACCGCGTCCGCTATGACCTCTGGTGACACCGGGGCCGGTTCCTCGCCGGATTCGCCAGCCTCGCTGCTTGCAGTCGTCTCCTCGGACGCTAGGGCACGGGCTACGTGCGTGCCCGAGGCCAGCCCCTGACGCCGCACTACGCCATCCGCTTCCTCACGAGTTCTGCTGCGGTGTTGCTTCCCACCGCCCTGAGCCGACGCCAGTGGCAACTGACGTAACAAAGGAGCCGTCCCGCGAGCCTGGGGCAGATTGCCATCACGCACATCCGTGGCATCGGATGCAGGCGATTTCATCGCGAGTCCCGAGAATCCAACTCGACTGGATATCTCGTCGCTTTGCCTTTTATCGTGAACCAGCACCTGTTCACCCTACGTCTCGGTGAATCCAGCATGACACTTGCCTCCGCCGACGCTACACGCCGACGGCAGGCCACTGCCAGGCCGGAAACGGTCCCCGGGCCCTATTCCTCGTCGCTCAGCCTGCGGTTTATCTCAGCGATCTGCTCAACCCACTGGCGTCGCTCTTCGTGCTCCATCTGCATGATCTCGTAAAGCGGCCAATGGAAGTAATAGGCAATGTAGGCTACCTCCTCTAGCAGATCATCGAGGGGGTAGCCTGCTATGCCCCCCCCAAGTGGCTCATGTCCACCTCGAAACAATGGTTACACTCGGGACACGTCGCCGTGTGGTGGCTGGTCCCGTTCTCGTTTATCTGCCGGTAGAAGTCCTGCAGGTAAGCCAGGTCGGCTGAGAACAGGCCCTCTATCACACCGGTGTTCACCTCGGATAGGCTGCCCAACCTGGTGATGACTCTGGACAGAAGCACGACCACCAGATAGGCCTGATTGGCCTTCACACGCATGTCCCTGAGAGGGTATATCTCGTCGGCGGCCGTCGCCAGCCGCATGACGCCCTCCCTATGGAGGTTACCGTCCCGGTCTACATACCCCCTCGGCAGAGTGAACTCAAACTCAGTCTGCAGAGCCATTCTTCACCCCCTGCAACAACACGCAACACAACCTACGGGTCTACCCGCTCCATGCCCTCGTGCTCTATGTGGAGCTCCTCAACCGCGATGTCGTTCGTGCCCGCATTCAGGGTCGGCCCCGAGACCTTGCTCGGCCACGCGCTGACGAAGTTCCACCGGGCAACGGGTTCGTCGGCCTGGTTGTACATGACGATCTGCCCGTCCTTGCGCGCATCGACAACCTGGCCGTCCTCCACCTTCTTGCGCCACTTCCATATTCCCATATCGTCGGTCACGCCGCGCTTGAGAACAACAGTCGTGAACTTGAGGTTGCCCGGTATCTTCTGGATTATGACCTTGCCGTTGCCGCCAGCCGTCTTGTGCTCAATTACCTCGCTCTCAGAACCAAGTCCAGCGCACTCCTTGAACACGCCCTGGCATTCCCCCTGGATGTCCAGCTCGAAGCTCGCCGCGGTCAGCGGGTCTTTGAACTTGCCTGGTCTCCATGTTGCCATGGTCTATCACCTCCCTATGTCAGTGTCGTCTATTCCCCGCCTGGTCCGGCCCACTGGCTGATGCGGAAGATCACGAACTCAGCGGGCTTGACCGGGCAAATGCCGATCTCGATGATGACCTGTCCGGCGTCCCGTACCTCTACCGGGTTCAGCTCCTCGTCGCACTTCACGTAGAAGGCATCAGCCGGTGTAGCTCCGAAGAGAGCCCCCTCCATCCATATCCTCTTCAGGAAAGCGGAGACGTCGCGCCGGATCTTGGCCCAGAGGTTCTGGTCGTTGGGCTCGAACACAACCCACTGGGTCCCTACCTCGATGGACTTCTCCACGAAGTTGAACAGTCGGCGTACGTTGATGTAGCGCCACGAGGCGTCGCTGGAGATCGTCCTCGCCCCCCACACCCTGATGCCCCTGCCGGGGAACGCGCGTATGCAGTTGATCCCGGCGGGATTCAGCGAATCATGCTCGCCCTTGGTGATGTTGGTCTCGAGACCGATCGAGCCCTGCACGATCTCGTTGGCGGGTGCCTTGTGAACACCGCGCTCGCTGTCGACCCTGGCATAGATGCCAGCCATGTGCCCCGACGGCGGGACCATGATCCCCTCGCCGTTGCCCAGCGGGTTGGCGACCTTGATCCAGGGGTAGTAGACCGCGCCGTACTTCGAATCGTATCCGGCCTCGTTCACCACCCAGTCCTTGACCTCCTGGGGGCTCAGCCCGGGAAGGCAGTCCAGGATAGCGAAGCGGTCCTTCATGTTGGTGCAGTGGTCCAGCATCGCCGTCTGTATGATCTTGACGCCTTCCTTGCTGATCTTGCCCGACTGGTAGAGCGCCATCGTGTCGGGACACATCACCATAGTCACGTCTTCACAAATCGTGAGGCCGTTAACGCCTTGACGCGAGTCGGCGTCGCCAACGATCACGTCCGCGGAGACGGGGCCGGTGGAGACCGCCGTGGTCGTACTCGCTACGAGCGGATAGTTTCCAGGCGCGGGAGCCTTCTCGGGAATGCCCAGGGTCGACTCCTTCTCGGCCACCTTGACGAGTTTGGACTCCTTGTTGACCACGTCGACTACGTTGCGAACCGCTTTGCCCTTCTTGAACGTCAGGTTCTCGAACTTCTCTTCCTTGCCGCCGGCCTTGATGGTAAGGTTGAACTGGTCCTCGGGGATGTCCTCACCGGTCGGCTTGCTGACCTCGACGGATACGTCGCCAGCTTCGAGCGCCGTTACCGTCAGCGTCTCGATCGAAGGCTGTGCTCCGCTGGGGAGAGCGGCCTGCGCCTTGGGTGCCGCAGCCTCTTCAGTGCCATTACCGCTACCGGGCAGCGCAGCTATGTAAGCGGCCCCCCCACCGTTGTGGAAGTATCCATAGACTGCGTGGGCCATGTAGCCTCCGGGAATGAACTCACCGAAGTGCTGCACGAACTGGCTCCAGTTGGTGACGAATACCGGCGCGTACGGATTCGGGAACTTGTCAGGGTCCGGCAGCTTCTCCGTGAAGCCAACGAAGGCCGCCACAGATGTACCAACGCCCTCGATGGGCTTCGACCCCTTGTCTACCTCTTCAACATACACGCCTGGGGAGAGGTATTGAGGTGACATCCTTTGCCTCCTTCCTGCATGTGTTCTATGCCGGGTCTATGCAACGTTCTCAAGCCGCAGTCCCTCGCCACGCTCCGGCCCCACGTGAGGAGCGATCAGCGGCCCTCGTCCGCCTCTGCTACATCATCCATCCCTCCTTTGGCTGCGCCGTGCCGCGACCTTGTTGGTTTCCAAGCTGCACGCGCTAGAGCTCAATGTCATAGTTGGGGCTCGGCACCACCATCGCCACCTGCCGCTTCGCGACACCGGGTGCCGAGACCTCAAACGTATGGGAGCCGGGGGTTATCTTGCGGAACGCGTAGTTCCCAGCATTGTCGGTGCTGGCCACCATCTGGAGTTCCTTGGCCACGACACCGACACCTTCGACCTTCTCATCCGGCTTGCCTTTGTAACGCACAACCCCGCTGATCTGGAGTGTGTCCTCCGCAGCCCCCCCGCTCGTGTCTCCGAACTTGAACGCCTGGGTCTTGACTTCTGTCGCGGTGAAGCTCACTTCGGTATCCACGGGGACCGTAATCACATAGTTGATCGAAGGCTTGAGGTTGTTGTCCAGCGCGCTCCAGAAATCCGCCGTATTCCTCATTACGCCGTCCGGCTGCGCAGCCAGTGCATGGATGGGCCACGCGAGATCCCTGAGGCCCCCCACCAGCAGATCCTCCGGCAGCTCGGGATACTTGAACAGCACTGTAAGGACATGGCCGAGCAGCCGATGCTGGTCAGCCGTGTCGTTGGTCCAGACGGTTATCAGGTATGCCATGTCGACGCGGCGTGGTGCCCTCGCCTTACTGGAACTGCCGTTGCTTCGCGATACGCTCCACTCGTAGTTCCGCAGGTCGAGGTTCTCGTGGATGTCATATAGATACACATTCACCGTCGGCTTGGACACTGTCATGGACCATTGGCGCTCGGGCATGTCGAACGAGATATCGACCTCCGCCGGGTTGATGCCACCCCGCTTTATCAACAGCTCTCTTATCGTCTCGTCCAGATCACTAATCATTGGCCGTACCCCTTACCGCTCCTCCATCTGCTTCCAGCTTTGCACTGCCGACAGTGCCGGGCCGGCGTTCCCGCCCAGCATCTGCACCAGAGAGGCCTTCTCCAGGACATCCTGCGCGGCTGTCTTGGACGGCTCCAGCCGGAGATTCTTGACGGCGTCCATCATCTGGCCCTGTGCCCAGCCGAGCAGCTTGCCCCATGCTTGCTCTGCTACCTTCTCGCCACCCTCTCCGCCCAGCAATTGCACAGTCGCCAGCTGCCGCATCAGGTCCTTTGCCATCTTCTCTGAACTGGCACCCACGTCGAAGGCGTTGGCTTTACGCCCGAGATCGTCGAGAGCCTGCTTCGCAGCGTCATCGAGGGCACTCTCCGCCGCCGAATCCAGGCCCAGCTCCTGGCAGCGTGCTGCCTGGAGAAGCAGGTCCCTGATGTCATCGCGCGACATACTGCTTACAGCCTGGTCCTTCGACTTTGCCAGCTCCTCCTCGGCGCTCTTCTTATCGTCCGGTGTTGCTGCCTCCTCCGTCTCGGCCGCCTGCATGGCGACGGCTGCGCCCTGTTGGACTACGTGCGTCAGCTCGTGGCCCAGGAGCTTCTTGCCCTCGACGGAATCGGGGCTGTACTCGCCCGATCTGAAGAACACGTCGCTACCGGAGGTAAAGGCTCTGGCACCGAGTTGCTGCGACAGGTCGTCCGCCTCGCTGTCGGTATGTATGCGCACATCACCGAGCCCATGCTGTAGATGGGGCTCGAATGTGGAAGCCACCTCCCTCGGTAGCTGCTGTCCGGTTGCCCTGGCCTCGTTGATTCGGCCCTCGATGCCGTCCGATACTTCGAACGCACCGCTCTCTTTAGACTTGGTTTGTACGGCCTCCTCTTCTTCCTCCTCCTCTTCCTGGCGCTGCACCCCGAAGGTTCGGCCCTCGACCGCTTTCCCCTCCATAAGCTCCTCGTCTTCCTGTCTCTGCACCCCGAAGGTCTGACCCTCGACCGCCTTCCCCTCCATAAGCTCCTCCTCTTCCTGTCTCTGCACCCCGAAGGTCTGACCCTCGACCGCCTTCCCCTCCATAA